>JABWAU010000049.1 GCA_013360875.1 Anaerolineales bacterium
TCGGTTCGTGGGCGAGACCATACTTTGCCGTATCGTACAACGCGCCGGAACCGAGGTCGTCAACGACGAGTACGTGGTTCATGTGGGCAACCTCGACAATCTCAGCGAGGGCTGGCTCCTCCGTAAACCCGACGATCTTGAAGTTGCTGCGATGCGCGCGCATCGCGAGGGCGGTCTTCTCCTCGAACGCCTCCCTGTAATCCGACAATCTGACTTTGTTCGTCGTCCCCACCTCGACCAGTTTCGCGCCGGATCCTTTCATCACGTCCGGAATGCGGAAGCCGCCGCCGATCTCGACCAACTGCGAGCGGGCGATGACCACGCGCTTTTTGTTCGCCAGCGCAGACAACACGAGTAAAACGGCGGAGGCATTGTTATTCACTACCAGCGCGGCTTCGACATTCAACAATTTTTTCAAAACAGATTCGGCGTGGATGAGACGCGATCCGCGCCGGCTCTTCGACAAATCATATTCAAGATTGGAGTAATTCGACGCGATCTCATTCATGGCTTTGATGGTCGCGTTCGACAACGGGGCGCGACCGAGATTGGTATGCAGGATAACTCCCGTCGCGTTGATCACAGGGCAAAGAGTCGAAGCCGTCCATTCAGAGAGATGGGATTCGGCTTGGGTGAGGATCAGGTCAATGGAGGGCGGGACAGTTTCAGGGTCGAGTTTGAAGCGTGAGCGGGTTTCGTCCAGAGTCAATCGGAGCGCGTCGAGAGTTAGCGGACGGCCATATCCGTTAATGAGACGAGTCGCATTTTGTAGTAACTGCTCGACCGAGGGTAGATCGCGGAGACTATTCATCTTCGTGGACGGGAGGTTTCCAATGCGATTTCTCGCGCAGGCGGATGAAGTATTCGATGGCAAGGAGGCCGCCCGCCAGGCCGAGGATCACGTAGACCGTGACGAGGCGTCCTAGTTGGAGCCAGGCAAGGGTCGCGCCGTAGACGCCGAACCACAGCGACTGGCGGATGATGACGTTCGGCTCGGCGGGCTTTTCACCCGTAAAACGACGATGAAAAAAATAAACAACGGGCAGGAAGATGCCCGCGAACGCCATGATCAACAGGACGAAGAAGCTCCAACGATACCAGACAAGCGGCAGCGTTTGGGTTATGAGAATATACAATCCGCCGCCGCCTACAGCGACCAGCGCCAGCGATGATAGTAGATAAGGTTTGAAACCGGGCGTCTCCATACGGCAGATTATACCGTTTGCGGAAGATGCCGCCTCAAAGTCGAATCAGAGATCAATACAGGCTGGAACTTCATAGGGAGGAGAAAAGACGCAACCAAAGCGAAACCCGTTATCGAAGACGACGATGATGAACGGCTCGATGGTTCCAAGTTTCACCGCAGGGCGTTGAACCGGCAGGACGTCCGGATTGGAACCCAGATGGAATACGTAGCCGCCGTCGGCTTTGGAAACAAAACCATCCACCGATTGAAGCGATTGGGGAAGTTGACCGCGGCTTTCCGCCTGCATGCCGAGCCGCACGAGTTCGTCCATTTTCGCGAGGGATTGACGCGTCTCCCGGTTTTCCAGGGAGAATGTTCCGCTCAACGCAGCGATTAGGACGGCGATCGCCAAAGGAACGATCCTGCGCGCGAGAGGCATTGCCGCCCGATAAGGGGACGGCTCGAACGTTGACACGATCCATCTTACACCCAGGCTCAAGGGAAGATAGAAAAATATGCGCGGCATAAAGACCAGGAACAGCAGGACAAATGTGGAGGCGCGGTCAGATGTCCCGGTGAGCATGATCCAGCCTGAGGACACAACGGAGCCGATGAACGCAGAAAGGATGACGCCTGAGATGGCTTCATCGGTCCACACGGCGATCAAGCCCAGAACGCTGAAAAACAATGCCGTGAGCAGGATCAAACCGGACGTCCCCGGCGGCGGAACGTAGAGCGGGACGCCCGGCAGGTAGATTTTGTTGATCAGATTCGAGACGGTTGCATGAGCCAGCCCAAGCGCGAACCCCAGCGTAAAGCCGGCAAGGCGCCGTGCGGAAGTTTTCATGTTCTCTCCACGATTGCGATATGGCGGGCGAATTATATCAGCCAATCGAATCCACGCCGATTCAGCATCCCTTCTCGAGGATTGCGATGGAATGGTGAAATGCGATCATGGAGGAGGGTTGTTCCGTGGGTATAATCGGGAAGGGAGGTTCAAGAGACGATTGGAGATAAGGAGACGAAGATGAACGTTGCAGAGGCGATCCGTTTGAAGCGCGCCGTGAGGAAGTTTCAGAGTAAGCCGTTGCCCGAAGAGGCAATCCGCGCGATTCTGAACGCGGGAAGGAGGTCGCCGTCTTCGAAGAACGAGCAGGGATGGCAGTTCATCGTGATTCGGGATGGAACCACGCTCAAAGCGTTATCCGAATGCGGCGCGTACGCCGGACACCTCGCGGGCGCGGCGGCGGCGATTGCCATTCTCACGCCGGAGCCTTTGGCAAAATTCCAGACGATGTTCGACGCAGGTCAGGCTGCGGCGTTCATACAACTCATGGCGCTGGAGTTGGGGATCGGCTCCTGCCCCGCTTCGATCTATGAACACGAAAAGGCGCGTGAGATTTTGGGATTTCCTCCCGAGTGGCACGCGCGGATCATCCTGTCGTTTGGGTACCCGCTGGAGGAGGAGAAGTTATCCGCCCCGCCGAGGAAGGGAGGGAGAAGGAAGTTGGAAGAGATGACGCATTGGGAGAAATGGTAGGGCGGTTTACAATTTGAATTGGAGATTGACGATTAGAGATTAAATGGCGACGCGTCCTAAAAAATCCCTGCTAGAATTACGGCATGACAAACTCACCCATCAAAGCCATCATCTTCGACTTCGGCAACGTCCTCATCGAATGGGACCCCAGACTGGTCTATCGAAAATATTACCCGAACGACCCTGAAAGCATGGAGCGCTTTCTCGATGAAGTGGATTTTATGGGCTGGAACGCTCATCAGGACAAGGGACGTCCTTTCAGGGAAGGCGTTGCTGAACTTTCGAGGCATTTTCCGCGCTATGCGCGTCTCATTCAGGCATATCACGATCACTGGCAGGATTCGATTGGGGGCGCCTATTGGGGAACGGTCGAGATCGCGAAGCAACTCAAGCAAATGGGATACCCGCTCTTCGGCTTGAGCAACTGGTCTGCAGAGACGTTTCCCTACGCGCGCGCCAAATACGATTTCTTCGACCTGTTCGACGACATCGTCATTTCGGGCGCGGTGGGATACGTCAAGCCGGAACCAGAGATCTACCGCATCATGCTCGAGAAGATCGGCAAGCCGGCGCGGGAATGTCTGTTCATTGACGACTCGTTGCCAAATATCCAGCAGGCGAATACAATGGGGTTCCATACGATCCATTTCCAAACCAGCGATAAATTGAAAACGGATCTGGAGAACCTGGGCATCCTCAATTCGAAGGGCAGATAATGGATTTTGACACGCTTCTTCCTCACATCGAACTGGAACTGCAAAAACAGATTTCGCGCCTCGATCAGCCGCGCACGAAGCGCTTCCACGACATGGTTGCTTATCACATGGGCTGGACGGGTGAAGGCGCGGGTCCCGAGGCGACGGGCAAACGCATCCGTCCATTGTTGGTTTTGTTATGCGCTGCCGCCTGCGGCGCAAATTGGCAATTTGCGCTGCCCGCCGCGGCGGCGCTGGAATTGGTTCACAACTTCTCGCTCGTCCACGACGACATTCAGGATAACTCCCCCAAACGGCGCGGACGCGATACGGTGTGGGTCAAATGGGGGGCGCCAATGGCGATCAACGTTGGCGACGCGCTGTTCGTGATGTCGAACCAGGCGATCCTGGACCTGAAGGGAAATTTCCCGGCGGAGGTGGTCCTCAAAGCGGCGGAGATTTTGCACGACACCTGCCTCGACTTGACGCGCGGTCAATTCCTCGATATGTCCTTCGAGGAGCGAACCGACCTGACAACGGACGATTACTGGCACATGATTTCGGGCAAGACCGCGGCTTTGCTCTCCGCTTGTTGTCACATCGGGGCGATACTCGGCGGGGCGGACGAAGAGAAACAGACTGCCTATAAATCCTTCGGTCAATTTCTTGGGCTGGCGTTCCAGGTGCAGGACGACATTCTTGGCATTTGGGGGGACGAAACCATCACGGGCAAATCCGCAACGAGCGATTTGGTGGAGGGGAAAAAGTCGCTGCCGGTGCTGGCGGGTTTATCGGTCAACGGGAAATTTGCCGCGCGCTGGAGACAGGGACCCATCGAACCGCACGAGGTGGAAGACCTGGCGCGCCTGCTTGCCAGCGAAGGTGGGTATGAGACCGCACATGAGGCGTCGAGGCAGATGACCGAACTTGCCATGTTGAATCTGCGCGAGGCGGACCCACAGGGCGAGGCGGGCGATCTTTTGTTCGGGCTGGTGGAAAGGCTCTTGAAACGGAAGCAGTAACCGGGTCGGGAACGAGGCGGGTTCGATCCCCGCGCGGGACTTTTGCTTGACATCCCCCTTTCGGGTCGCTATAATCCCCCCCATCGCACGCGGGTGTAGTTCAGTGGTAGAACGCATGCTTCCCAAGCATGATATCGTGGGTTCGAGTCCCATCACCCGCTCAGAATGCCGAGGAGAGACTCCCTCGGCATTTGTCTTTTACAATTGTAAGGTGACTGTTATGTGTTCCCAATTGGGGCGTATTAGAATTGACGCGGAGGATCCTGAACAAATGTTACCGACCGACAAAAAAACCACCGTCCTCTACGTGGAAGACAACCCGGATAACCGCCTGCTTATCCGGCGTATTTTGCTTTCGGAAAATTACGGGCTGCTGGAGGCAAACGACGCGCAGGAAGCGCTCGAGGTGTTGAAGACCAACAAGCCGGACCTGATCCTGATGGATATCAATATGCCGGACATGGACGGTTATACCCTGACAGCCAAGATCAAGACCACACCCGGCTTCGAGCGGATCCCAATCCTGGCGTTGACCGCGAACGTCATGCGTGGCGACAAGGAAAAGTCCCTCGAAGCCGGTTGCGATGGTTACATCCAGAAGCCGGTGGATTTCGACGAACTGTTGAGGGAGATCGAAAGATTTCTTGCAAGGAGAGCCAATGCCTGATAACGTTCTCGACACCCAACCCATCAAGAAGCCCAATATCCCAAAGGATGCGACCGTTTTGGTGGTGGAGGACAACGTTGCAAATTTTGTGTTGATCGCGCGCATGCTCGGATATCTGGGCATCCATTGCGAGTGGAAGACGTCCGGCTATGAAGTGGTGGAATACGCCGATACGCTCCAGCGCCTCGATCTGATCCTGATGGATATTCGGCTGCCATACGAGGACGGTTACGGAGCGCTGAAAAAGATAAGGGCATCCGAACGGCTCAAGAACATCCCCATTGTTGCCGTCACTGCGGAAGCCAGCCAGGATCAGATGACCAAGGCACAAGAATCGGGTTTCGACGGTTTCCTCGGCAAGCCGCTCGACCCCGACCGATTCCCCGATCAAATTCGCCGCATCCTTGCAGGCGAACCGGTTTGGGAATTCAATTAACCCAGATTATCGGTACGATGACAACACACCAACCGAATGGACACGGATCGCCTTTCTTTCTAACGGCATTTTTTACCGTCGTTGGAAACCACCTGCAACTCACCCATTTTTCGGATCCACAAAGTCGGGACGCGCAGATCACCATTCCGCGCGGAATGGAACTGATGCGGCAGGAGATGGAAGCCTTCCTCAAGGACGGACCGCTGACGGTGCATCTCAAGGGCGAAACCACCATTCCACCGCCGCTGCACGAATATCCAAAACAACTGGGATGCGAAGCAGCCGCGTATGTACCCATTCTTCAGGAAGGACAACTGCGCGGCGTTGTGTTAATTGGCGCAAGAGACGGACAGAATCTGGACGACGATGCTGTCGAAGCGTTCAACCGCACGATCCGCCTGACGATTAATTCGATCGTTCCCAAAATGTCCCCTACAGAACCGACCAGCGACCGCCGCGCCGCGGAGTTGAGGGCGTTGAACACCCTGGCTTCGACCGCCGCCTCGATCAACGACCTGCAATCCTTTTATGCGACCATTTACGAACACGTGCGGGATGTGATCGGCGATTACGGTTTCGTCATCGCCCTTTACGACCAGAAGACGAATTCCATCAGCATCCCGTTCTTATATGAAGAAGGGAAACTCTCGAACATCGAGGCGTTCCCTCTCGGCGAGGGCTTGACCTCCATCCTGATTCGCACGCGCCAACCGTTGATGCTCGTGGAGGATACGATGAACCGCGCCATCGCCATGGGCGCCAAGATCGCCGGCAAACCCGCCATGTCCTGGATGGGCGTTCCGCTTCTGGCACAGGGCGTTCCCATCGGCGCGCTCATTGCGCAGGACCTCGAGAACGAACACAGTTTCGACGAGGACGACCTGCGCTTCCTGACTTCGGTTGCCAATCAGGTTTCGGGAGCGATCTACAACATCCGCGTTTTGAACGAAAGCAGGCAGACCGCGCTCCAATTCGAAACGGCGGCGGAAATCGCCCGCGACATTAGCAGTTCACTGAACCTGGACGAACTGCTGGAAAAAGCCGTAAGCCTGATCCGATCCCGATTCGATTTTTATCATGCGAGCGTCTTTCTCAAGGACCCGACCGGCGAGTTCGTCGTCGTCCGCGAAGCGACCGGGGAGGCTGGCGCGCAACTAAAACGTTCCGGCTTCAAACTCGGCGTCGGGTCGAAATCCATCGTCGGCTACGTGGCAGGCAATGGGGAGCCGTTGATCGTCAACGACACGACCCGGGATGCCACCTACTACCCGAATCCGCTCCTGCCGGATACGCGGGCGGAAGCCGCCCTCCCATTGCGCGTCGGCGACCGCATCGTCGGCGTGCTGGACGTGCAAAGCAAAAGCCCTTACGCCTTCGCGGAGGACAACCTGCGGACGCTCCAGATCCTTGCGGACCAACTGGGCATTGCCGTCGTCAACACCGAATTGTTCGCCGAAACGCAGGAACATCTCGCGCAACACCGCCTGCTCCATCACATCACGACCACCGCCGCCTCTGGAACAACTTTGGATGAGGCGTTGGAGTCTGCGGTCAACGGATTGCAAGTGACGCTCGGCGGCGACCGGGTCGCCATCCTGCTGGCGGACCGCGAGAAGAAGGCGCTGGAAGTAAAAGCCCAGGTTGGTTACGCGCCCGACATTTACGAACTGAAAGTGCCGATCGGGAGCGGCATCACCGGCTGGGTGGCGGCGCATCGCCGCACGCTGCGGGTCAACAACGTCCAGGAGGACATGCGCTACATCGAAGGCAGCGTCAACACGCGCTCGGAACTGGCGATCCCGTTGATCTACCGCAGCGAATTGCTCGGCGTCCTCAACGTGGAGAGCGAACAATACAACGCCTACACCGAAAGCGACGAGGAATTGCTCGGCACGTTGGGAGGCAGCCTGGCGGCGATCATTGCCAACGCAAGATTGCTCGAACAGATCCGCGCGCAGGCTGAACGCGAGCGCCTCCTGTTCGAGATCACGGACAAGATCCGCCGAACCACCGACCTGCAGACCATCCTCACCACCACCGTCAGTGAATTGACGAAAGTGACAGGCGCAAACCGGGTTCACATCAAACTCGGCTCGGCTGTCGAAGAGCAAAAAACGGGAACAGGCGATGACACACATTAGCGAAACGCTGCTCAAACGCACGGGCGGATGGTACATCGTCCTTTCGGTTGCCATCAGCCAGGTCGTCGGACTACTGGGAGCGATACCAGGGCTCGTCTCCATTCAACTGAACGTCGCGCTCAGCGGGGAACTCGGGCAATTGTTTCAACGCCTCGTCCCCGCGCTCATCCTCGTCAGCCAGGCAACCCTCCTGGCGTTTGCCTGGTACATCACCCCCAACGCAAGGCGCCGCCTGGATGCCTGGATGAAGGGGAACCTTCGCGCGGACGCGGACAGGGAATTCACAGCCTGGAAGGAGATCACTAGTCTCGTCACTCGCTATGGAATCGGCGCGATGCTCGTCGCCCTCGGCGTCAACGTCCTCCCGCCGTTCATCATTGCGCTTTCAGGCAGGGAGGTCGTCACCTCCGTATTCCAACCATCCTCCGTCAGTTCGCCCATTCCGATTTACATCCTTCTCGGAGGACTCGCCGCCGCGCTCGGTTCGGTCATCCTTTCGCTTTTGACTCTCGAACGCCTCACACTACCCTCGAGGCTGATCCTGCTTCCGAGCGACTTCGAGACTCAACTCAAAGCGCGCGCCGGCGTTCTCCTGGGCGCCAAATTCCAGATTGTGGCGCTGGGACTCATCCTCATCGGAGTGGCGATCATCGCGCCGACCGGGTTTCAACAGACGATACGCATCCTCTACACAGAAGTCAGTTCCATGCAGGTGTTCAGAGACCTGCAAATCCATACGCTCCTCCTGAGCGCGCTGGCGCTCATGCTGGGCACCGCCTTTTCAATCTTCGCCACCCGCTCCGTCTCCGAACCGGTCAACGACCTGATCGAGACCTTTCAAAAGATCGAGGGAGGAGACCTGAAACAGCGCGTCCCCGTTACCGCGACCGATGAACTTGCCATCGTCGCGATGCACTTCAACCGCATGGTCGCGCGGCTCGACGCATTGCAATCCACGCTGGAACAACAGGTTGCGGAACGCACCAAACAACTCACCGCAACCAACGAGGTCGGACGAGTCGCATCCTCGATCCTCGACCCCGAGCAATTGCTCGACAGGGTCGCGAACCTCATCGGCGAACAATTCGGGTATTACTACGTTGCCATCTATCTGCTCGATCCCAGCGAAAAATGGGCGGAACTCAAGGAAGCCACCGGGCAGGCGGGCAAGGTCCTGAAACAGAACCGCCATCGTCTCGAAATCTCCGGCAAGAGCATGGTGGCAACCTGCATCCGCGAAAAAACGCCACGCATCGCCCAGGATACAGCCGAGGAAAAGCAAAGATTCGAAAACCCGCTCCTGCCCTACACGCGTTCCGAGATCGCCCTGCCTCTAATGATCGGCGAACGCGTGATCGGGGCGTTGGACGTTCAATCCACCAAACCGGCGGATTTCGGCGTGCAGGTCATCGAGACCATGCAGAACATGGCAAGCCAGGTCGCCATTGCGCTCGAAAACGCGCGCCTGTTCCAGGAGGCGCAGCACAGCATCAACGAACTGCGCGCTATTCAAAAGCAATACCTGCTCGAAGGCTGGACCAGCATCAAAACCTACGGCGAAGACCTGGAGTACGGCATCGGCGAACCTGACGAAGCCGCGAGCCAGATCATGGAAAGCCCCATTAACCTCCGCAATCAAATCCTGGGGAAGATCATCCTCGAAAGCCATGCAGAGTGGACGCCGGA
This sequence comes from Anaerolineales bacterium, assembly GCA_013360875.1. Taxonomy (GTDB): domain Bacteria; phylum Chloroflexota; class Anaerolineae; order Anaerolineales; family Villigracilaceae; genus Defluviilinea. The sequence continues at coordinate 9,374 of JABWAU010000049.1, forward strand.
ACAACAAAGCCTGGTGGATGCCGTCGTATCACAAGCCGCCATTGCCCTGGAAAATGCCCGTCTCGTCTCCGAAAGCCGCCTGATCGCCCAACGCGAACGCACACTGGCCGAGATCAACTCGAGGATCTGGACATCCGCCTCCATAGACGGCATTCTCCAGACCGTGGTCAAGGAACTGGGCAGAAGACTGGACACGTCGCAAACCGTGATCGAATTGAACCTGGACGAAGAATCGTGAAAGAAACCATGGAAGCAAATCCATCTCAATTTCCCACCCTGCGCACGAGGCTGGCGCTTACCCTCATCGTCCTCGCGGCGATTTTTTCCGCGGGCGTGTCCTCGATCCTATACGTCAACTTTCGGCAGGAATTGAGGGAAAACCTGCGCCGCCGTCTGGAAAACATCGCCGCCCTCGCGGGATTGCAACAGGATGGAGACGCTTTCGTAAAGGTCCAGTCGCAGGACGATGAATACTTCCGGAAGATCCACGAGACAAATCTGAAAATAAAGACCTCCGAGCCCGATTTGAGATTTGTTTACACCATGCGAAAAGACCCCCAGGGAATTTACTTCGTCGTGGACGCCGGGCTGCCGGGCGAACCCCTCATCTCCGCATTCGGTGAACGCTATGAAGAGCCGAGCCAGACTCTCGTGGACAACTTCGACACCATGACAGGCACGATCGTCGAAAGCGATTTCTACACGGATGAATACGGCACGTTCCTTTCGGCATACACGCCAATCCTTACGTCTGATGGGCAACAGGCGGGCGTCCTGGGAGTGGATATAACCGCCGATACCGTCCTCGCCCAGGAACGACAATATCTGACCCGGCTGATCTTCATTTTTCTTGGCACGCTTCCCTTTCTGATCGTGGCGGGATTCTTCTCCGCAAACTATCTGGCAAAGCCGATCGTCGTCCTGCGGAACGCAGCGGACAGGATCGCGGAAGGCGATTACACCTTCAAGATCGTGGACCTCCCTCCGACCCGCGAACTGGCGGAACTGGCGGTGGATTTCAACTTCATGTCCGCCCGGTTGAACGACCTGATCAACGAACTGGAGAATCGCGTGGCGGAACGCACAGAGAGGTTATCGCGCAGGACCAGCCAGTTCCGCGCCGCCTCCTACATCGCCCGCCAGACCGCGGAACTTCAGGATATTGACAGGATACTGTCGTCGGTCGTCAACCTCGTGACCGATCAATTCGGTTTCTATCACACCGGCATCTTCCTGATGAACGAGGCGGGCGACGAGGTCATCCTGGTGGCGGCGTCCTCCGAGGGAGGCAGGCAGATGCTCGCCAAGGGACATTCCCTCCGCGTGGGGGCGCAGGGAATTGTGGGATACGTCGCCGCGCAGAAAAAACCACGCATCGCGCTGGACGTTGGGACTGATGCCGTTTTCTTCAACAACCCCGACCTCCCGATGACGCGTTCCGAGGTTGCTCTTCCGCTGATGGTTCGCAACAAGGTGCTGGGCGTGTTGGACATTCAATCCGACCAGCCGCAGGCGTTCAGCGCGGAGGAGATTGACGTCCTGCAAACGCTCGCCGACCAGGTGGCGGTCGCCATCGAGAACACGCGCTTGCTGGAAGAGTCTCAGACGGCGCTCAGCCAGATCGAAGCGCTGACAGCCGTCCGCACGCGCGAAGCGTGGAGTCGCAAAATCCAGCAGGGCAGTTTCTCATACACGTACACCCCGCTCGGCATACGCGCCGGCAAAGCCTCCGAAGAAACAGACGGAGCTTTGAAAGTTCCTATCACCCTGCGCGGGCAGAAGATCGGGACCATTTTGCTGGCGCGCAAAGGCGATGCGCCCTGGAGCGAAATGGACATGGAACTGATCAACGAGGTGGCATATCAGGCTGCCCTGGCGCTGGATAACGTGCGCCTGGTGGAGGAGGCGACGCAACGCGCGTGGCAGGAACAGACGGTGGGCGAACTCGCCGCCCGTTTCAGCCAATCCATGGATATTGACAGCCTGCTCCAGACCGCCGCCCGTGAACTGGGTCGCATGGCGGACGTGGCGGAGGTCTCTGTGTTCATTGGTCAGAACCCAGGACAGGAAACGGAAAGAAGACGCGTGAGGCAATGACCGCAAAACCCCACCTCAATCAGGTCGAGAGAAATCATGCAAACGAATGAGACGCGCAGAGGCATCGAAATGAACCGGCTCCCCGTCTGGCTTCAAGGTTGGAAGGGTTTTTGGGCATTGGTCGCCGGCGCATACGCGGCGGTATATTCCGCCTGGATTCTGTTCAAGTGGACGGACCCCGCCCACGAAGTCTTGATCGCCGGATTGGGCTACCTGCCGCTGGGTATCTTTGCCGCCGCCTGCTCCAGTTACGTTGCGACGCTCAAGCAACTCAACCCCGCCATCCGCCGGGCGTGGACGTTCATCGCCGTCAGCATAATCTCGCTTGCCGTCGCCGATATCGTTTACACGACGCTGGAACTCACCAGGGGCGTTGGTTTCCCGGATATTCCCGATTTCCTTTATCTTGCTTATTATCCGCTGGCTTTTATCGGCTTGATAACCATCCCCACCCAGGTGTACGATCTCTCGCAAAAGAAGACGTGGAAACTCGACCTTGCGATCATTATCGCCAGTTCCACGGCGATACTCTGGTATTTCGTCCTTGCGCCCACGGCGATGGCGGGCGGCGATAATTGGGTGGAGATTCTCGTCGCCGGCGCGTATCCCGCCATGGATATTCTTCTTCTGTCGAGCATCGCCAGCATCCTGTTTCGAAAAAGCGAGATCAACACCCGGCGTTCGCTGTTCATCCTGGGATTCGGTCTCCTGTTGTACGTCGCCGCCGATATTGTCTATGGATGGCTGGTACTGCAAGAACTCTATCTGTCGGGCGCGTGGGTAGACATACTCTGGACGCTCAGTTATCTCGCGGTGGGATTGGCGGCTATCCGGCAAGCCACCCCATACTTGACCGAGCCTGAAAGCCCCCGAAAAACCCTGTCGTACTGGCAAACCTCCCTATTGCCATTTACCGCGTTGGGGGCGGGCGTGTTCGTATCCTTGTACGCTTCCAGCACCGGCATCGGGGCAGGGATCAGGACGAGCGGCCTCGTCATCGGCACCGCCCTGGCGGTCTTCCTGACGATCACGCGGCAGATCATCACCATACGCGAGAATTCCAGGCTCGTGGACGAACTCAACGTTGCCTACGACCGGTTACGCGATAACGCAAGTATCCTCGAGGAACGCGTGGTCGAACGCACGCGCGAACTCGAAGGTCAAACAACTCGATTGCACCTTGCCGCCCAGATCGCGCGGGACGTCGCGTCGGCGAGGGACCTCGAAAGCATGTTGGACCAATCCACGAACTTCATCCTCGAGCGCTTCAAGCTTTATCACACCGGCATTTACCTGCTGGACCAAAAGGGAGAGCGCCTGGTGCTGGCCGCCTCCCCAACGAAGGCAGGGAGGCAAATGATCGCCGAGGATCACAGGCTGGACATCAACGGAGAAGGCATCATCAGCCGCGCGGCTCTTACAGGCGAACCCCGCGTACTGCGGGACCACGAACCCGACGCACGGCGCGACCGTAACCACCTCCTCCCAAACACGCGCTCCGAAATGGCTCTGCCCCTCAAGGTGGAGAACAGGATCATCGGCGTGCTGGACGTGCATAGCGACCTGCCCGACGCGTTCGACGAGAACGACATCACCGTCATGCAGATCCTCGCGGACCAACTGGCTATCGCCATCGAACGCACGCGCCTCCTGCAACAGACCCAGGAAAACCTGAAGGAACTGCAACAGGCGTACGGGCGCTCCACGAGAGAGGGCTGGGAATCCCTTGTCGGAAGCGGATTGCTCAAAAACGCCGGCTACCGTTTCGACAACGTCCGCATCCAGTCCATCAAGACTGCGCCCGAACTCGGTGAGGAAGCCATGCAGAGCGGGAAACCGATCGTGCGGAGCGAGAACGGAAACGATTCGTCTCGGCAGGCTGTGGCGGCAATCCCGGTCAAATTACGCGGACAATCCATCGGCGTTGTCACCGTCAAACTCAAGGAAGGCTACAACCCGAACACGATCACCACGATCGAACAGGCGGTCGAACGTCTCGCCGCCTCGCTCGAAAGCGCCCGCCTCTTCGAGGAAGCCCGCACCCGCGCAGACCGCGAACAGGCTATTTCACAGGTGACAGCCGCCATCACTTCCGCGCCCGAATTCGACGCCATCCTGCGAACAACGGTCATCGAGATCGGCAGGGCATTGGGTGATTCGGAAGTCAGCATTCAACTTACGGAGTAGTCCCGATGCGGAAACAGGCGAACGGAGTTATGAACGGCGATGAATGAAACGCGAGAGACCATGACAGATTCAAACATCAACTTCATCACAACCGACGGAATGGTTGTCAATATTCTCGCCGTCATTGCGGGCAGTCTTGGGGTCATTGCCGTCGCCGTAGGGCTGGCGGGAGATAACCCGGCCATCGTCGCGATCCTGTCCATTTCGGGGGCGATCGTCGTCGGCGGAATGATCCTGGCTTCACGCGGAATGTCCCTGCCGGGCAGGATCTTGGCGCCATCCATATTGACGATTGCCGCGGCGTTTATAGCGTACAACCGGGGCGGCCTTTATCACATCTCCATGCTGGCGTTTCCGATCATCATCGTGCTGGCTGGTTCGCTGCTTGGAGTGCGGGGGTCGTTCATTTTCGCGGCGATCGCATCGGCAGCGTCAGCGCTCATCGGATATGCCGACATCAACGGACTTTCCCCCTTCTCCGAAACGAGCAGGACGGGTTACGAGGACATCGCGGTAGCGGTCACGATGATCTTCGCGACGGCGATCGTTCTGCGTCTCATCATTCAGCGCCTCACCGAGAGCCTTCGGGAAGCGGAAGCCTATGGCGAGGCGCAGGAAAGAGCCAATTCGGAATTGAAGAACCTGCAACTCGTTCTGGAACAACGCGTGACGGAGCGAACCGCCCAGTTGAGCAACCGCGCGAATCAATTGGAGGCGATTTCGAGCGTGGCGCGCTCCACAGCCGCCCTGCAAAACTTCGACGAACTCCTGCCCGCCATCACGCGACTCGTGAGCGAAAAATTCGGTTACTATCACGTCGGCATTTTCCTGCTGGATGAAGAACGCGAGTTCGCGGTCCTGCGAGCCGCCAACAGCGAAGGCGGGCAAAGGATGTTAAACCGCCGGCACAAACTGAAACTGGATACCTCCAGCATCGTCGGATTCGTCGCTTCGCGTGGCGAACCCCGCGTCGCCCTCGACGTTGGAACGGACGCGGTTTTCTTCGAGAATCCCGACCTCCCCGAAACCCGCTCCGAAATGGCTCTCCCCCTCCGCGTTCGCGGGCGGGTCATTGGGGTATTGGACGCGCAAAGTGCGCAGCCCGACGCATTCACGGAGAACGATGTCGCCACCCTCGCCATACTCGCCGACCAGGTTGCCATTGCCATCGAGAATGCCCGTTTGTTCGAAGAAGCGCGTCAGGCGCTCAAGGAATCGGAAGAGACCATTATGCGCTACGTCAAACAGGACTGGAAAGCCTTTGCGAGCCAGACAAGAACCAGAGGGTATGTTTTCGACGGCAAGCGGATTCTTTCGCTCTCGAAGGACGGCGAAATGCCGGCCGCTCAGTCCTTGCCGCAAACGGGCAATCTCTCCCTGGGAAAAAACACAGGCAGGATCGCCATCCCCGTCAAATTCCGCGGGCAGACCATCGCCATGCTCAACGTGAAATCCAAAAACGAGAACCGAAACTGGAGGCCGGACGAAATCACGCTGCTGGAGGCGGCTGCCGAGCGCGCCGCCCTCGCCCTCGAAAATGCCCGTCTCGTGGAAACCGCCCAACGCCGCGCGTCACGTGAACGCACCATCGGTGAGATTTCCACGAAGATCGGCGCGGTCAGCGACCTGGAAGCCATCATGCAAACGGCGGTCGAGGAACTTGGACGCAGGATCGGCGGCGCGACAGAAGTCACCCTCGAACTCGAAGGCGAGACGGAATAGAGCCTCATGCGCAACGAGATCGAAACGATGAAACGGACAACTCCTCCCTCCAAAAATACCGAAGCCCGGCGATACGCCATGATCGGCGTATTCTTTGGTTTCCTCTTCCCCATCTGGGCGACCGTTATCAGGATCGCGAGCGAGGGCAATCCCTTGAATCTTTCGAGCGTCATTTTGGCGCAGACGACGGATCCGCTGCTTTGGATCATTGACACAGCCCCGCTCTTCCTCGGCTTCTTCGCCGCCCTCGCGGGGCGAAGGCAGGATATCCTCCAAAACCTGAACACGGAATTACAAAACAGGGAAAAGGAACTAAAAAACATACAAGCGACCCTCAGGCAGCGCGTGGAGGAACGAACAGTCGAACTGGAAGCGAGCGCCGCCCAGATCCAAAAACGCGCCTCGCAACTCGAAGCGATTGCCCATACCGCGCGGTCCGCCGCCACCGTCAAATCGCTGGACGAACTTCTCCCAGCCATCACCCAGGACATTGGTTCGCGCTTTGGCTTTTATCATACGGGCATTTTCATGCTGGACGAAAGAAGGGAATTTGCCATCCTCAAAGCCGCAAGCAGCGAAGGCGGCAAAAAAATGCTCGACAGAGGATACCGCTTGAGAGTCGGGCAGGAAGGCGTCGTGGGTCACGTCGTCTACAGCGGAAACCCGCGCATCGTCTCGAACGTGGGCGAAGACACTGAATACTTCGATAACCCGGACCTCCCCGAGGCGCATTCCGAAGCCGCCCTGCCCCTCAAGTTTGGCGATGAGATCATCGGCGCGCTGGACATTCAATCGAAGGACTTAAACGCCTTCTCACAGGAAGACCTGCGGCTCTTTTCCATGCTGGCTGACCAGGTTTCAATAGCGATCCAAAACGCGCGTTCGTTCGAACGAGCGCAACGCGCCCTGTCGGAAGCCGAAGCCGCAACCCGCCAGTTAACGGGACTGGCATGGAAGGATTTTTTGGAGACCGTCCGCACGAGAGGCTACCGTTACGACGGCATCAAACCGGAACCCGTAAGAAAGACCTCCAAGCCCGCCGAAGACGGGAACGCGCTGACTGTGCCGGTGCAACTGCGCGGTCAGACGATCGGACGCTTGAAACTGAAGACCCCCAACTCCGCCCGCAAATGGACGGAGGACGAACTCTCCATCATCGAAGCGACTGCGGAACGCGTCGCGCTTGCCATTGACGGCGCCCGGTTGTTGGGCGACGCGCAAAAACGCGCCGCGCGCGAAGCCCTCCTCGCCGAACTGGCGGCAAAACTCGGCGCCTCCTTCCAACTGGATTCCATCCTGCGCGATACGGTGGAGGAACTCGGCGAAGCCCTGAAAGGCTCCACAGTCACCTTCCAATTGGTCAACCCCTCCGCGCTCCCAACGGCGGACAAGGATGATGGAACCGCGCGCAGAAGCAAAAGACAGGAGTGAGACAGGTCAATGAGCGACAACCTGAAAACAACACAGATGCGAAAAACCCTGTTGCAGCAGGTGTGGGATCGCCTGACCGCGCCGTCCCCCGGCATTAACGATGTCGGCGAACAACGCTCCGCGAGGTTAGCGTCGTCCTTCCTGTTCGTCGTTGCCTTCTTCAATCTTCTTAGCGTATTGATTCGCATCCCGCGCGCAGGCTTGGGCGATACGTTCTCGGGAGGCGTTGGAATTTCGCTGGTTTCGAGTTTCACCGCCTATCTCATTTCAAGAACCAGATGGCATCGTGCTGCAATAATCATCTTTTCCATCAGTTTCTCGTCCACCGCCTACCTGTCCATGGCCATGCAGGGAGCCGACGCCAACTTTGAAAGGTTGATCCTCATCTACGTGCCGATCAGCCTGATTGTGGCAAGCGCATTCGTTTCTCCCTGGGTCGTGCTTCTGCTTATGGGATTGAACGTCGGCGCGCTGTACCTGGCGAGAGCCATGGGCGCGCCGGTGGCTGAAGGACCCGCCCTCGCGGGAGCAGGCATGATCGGGGTCATCGGCGCGATCCTGATGGTCCTCACAAATTTTCGTAACAGCCTCGAAAAAGACAGGCTCGAAGAGGCCCGCGCTATGAATCGCAAACTCGAGGAACTGACTGCCGCGCTGGAACAGAGCGCGGAGGAACGCACTGCCGATCTCGAAAAGGCAAACCGGCAGATCGCCCGCCGCGCATCCCAATTACAGGCGATTACCGAACTCACGGAAGCCATCGCCCGTTTGCAGGATCTGAACGACCTCCTTCCCGCCGCAACCCGCCTGATCAGCGAACGCTTCGGTTTTTACCACGTCGGCATCTTTTTGGTGGACAGCGACCAGCAGTTCGCGATCCTGCAAGCCGCGAACAGCGAGGGCGGCAGGCGGATGCTGGCGCGCGGTCACCGCCTCAAACTTGGAACCGGCGTGGTGGGCTTTGCCGCCCAATCAGGAAAACCACGCATCGCACTGGACGTTGGGAGGGATGCTGTTTTCTTCAACAATCCCGACCTCCCCGAAACCCGCTCCGAAGCCGCGCTTCCGCTGAGATCACGCGATGAGGTCATCGGCGTGCTGGACGTGCAATCCACGCAGGCGGGCGCCTTTTCGAGCGAAGACCTGCAGGTGTTGAGCGCTCTCGCCAACCAGGTGGCTATCGCCTTTGAGAACGCGCGACTTTTGACTGAAACCCGCGCGGCGCTGACGCAGGCACAGGAGGTGTACAACGAATTTACGCGCGCCGAATGGAGCCGCGCAGCGTCTCAGGCGGAGCATCCGGGTTTCCGCTACAACGCCGGGCGGATCGAACTGCTCGAGACCGAACTGCAGACTCCGGAGGCGGCGTCAGCGGTGGAGAACGGACAGATTGCGACGAACCAGCCCAACGGGTCGAGGGAGAAGCGTTCCGCGTTGGCGGTGCCGGTCAAATTACGAGGGGAAGTCATCGGCGTGCTGCACGTCGAGTCGAACGATCCATACAAAACATGGCGGGCGGACGAGATCAGCCTTGTGGAGGCGGTCGCCGAACGCGCCGCGTATGCCATGGAGAACGCGAGGTTGTTCCAGGAAGCGCGCCGCCGCGCCGCGAAGGAACAGTTGATCTCGGAAGCCTCCGCCAGGATCGGTGGCGCCATCAACCTGGAAAACATCCTGCAAACCACGGCGGAAGAATTGGAACGGGTATTGGGCGGCTCTGAAATTTTGATCCAGTTCCAGAACAAGGAGCAAGCGTGAACGAACACCGTACCCCGCTCTTCGCCGCAGGTGAGCGCCAACTTCGCTCCGCCTATGTGATTTGCGTGACGGCGCTGCTCGCGTTCCTTTCCCTGACGGTGACGATCACCTGGCACTCGATGCGGGCGCCCGGCTGGCAATTATTTGCGCTGGCGGGTTTGACTCTCATGGCGACGATCGCTTCGTGGAACGGCTTGAGGCTGGTTCACAACCGCCGCATTGATCTCGGAATGACCGTACTCATCGCGTCCATCGCCGTTATCCTGCCGTTCACGTCCCTGCTCGTTCGTGGGTTGGGCTTCTATATCGGGATCGCCCAACTTGCCGGCGTTTCACTCATTGTTGCCCTTGTGGTATCGAGAAGGCCGGGCGTCGCGTTGGGAGGACTTACTTTCGTCTCCGCGTTCCTGACCGTCATACTGGACCTGTTGGGCAGCCCAGCCCGGCAGGCGCCGCCCATTCCTCAAGGGACGATCTACACGATCCTCGGGTTGATTTTGCTGATCTTCGCGATCGTCTTCCTCAGGAACTTCCGCGATTTCAGCCTGCAAACAAAAATTTCCCTGGGGATCCTGTTCACGGGCGGTGTGGCGTTGGGCGTTCTATCGCTCTTCGCAATGAACCGCACCGTGAACATTACGAACATTCTTTCGGAACGTCTCGAGACGAGCGTGAACCTGCTGGCGGAGGAACAGTTGTTTGGCACGGTCGTGGAAGAGGCGAATGGCGCAAATAAAATCTTCGATTCAGCCATCTCTCAGGTGGCGGGGCTTTCCAGTCAATTGGAGCTGCTGCAGGAACAGAAGAACATCCTCGGCGCGGGGACGTATTGGGATGCCGGCGCACGACTTACGAGATTCAGCGACGGACAATATTTCAACAACCGCTATTCGCCTGGCAGCGTGTTCGTCCCATCCACCGTTGAACTGGACGAGAATGTGATCCGGGATTTGAACGTGATGGCGTATCTCGATTTTTCCGCGCCCTTTGTGCTGGAAAACAACCCGCAGATTACTGCGGTCTATTACACGGATGAACACGGGATGATCGTTTACTATCCGAACGTCCTCCACAACGCGGGACTCCCGCACGATTACGATGGCAGGGCGCAGCCGACGTATCGCGTGGCGACCCCATTGTTCAACCCGGAGAAGAAACCGCGCTGGTCGTTTCCCCGGCAGGATTCGACGGGCGCCGGACTGGTGATGTCCGTTTCCATCCCGGTATATTTCAAGGATGAATTCAAAGGCGTGATGACAGCGGATTTCAAACTCGACCGCATTGCCGAGGACGTCAACGCCATCCGGGTCGGCGCGAGCGGTTACGCCTTCCTGGTGGACAGCAACGGTCACATCATTGCCATGCCGCCCCAAGGGTATGAGTTCTTCGATCTGGAGCCCGAAACGCTGGAAGTGAACCAGGAACCGCAACAGACGATCTTCGACGGCGACCAGCCTTTTGAATTGCAACAGATCATAAGCAGGATGGTGGTCGGTGGAAGCGGCATCATCACGACAAACCTGGGCGGTGTGGATTATTTCCTTGCCTACGCGCCGCTTGCGGATAGAAACTTCAGCCTCGGTGTGATCGTGCCGGTCGCGGAGTTGACCCAGCCCGTCGTCGTGACGCGCAACGAGATCAATACCCAAATGCAACTCGCCGTGCGGAACGCCGCGCTCATCCTGCTTATATTGTTCCTCGGCGCGATACTGATCAGCATTTCGCTGGGTCAGATCATTGCCGCGCCGGTGCTGCGCCTGACGCAAACCGCCAATCAGATCCTCGAAGGAGACCTGTACGCGCAAGCCGAGATCGCCTCCAGAGACGAGATCGGCACGCTGGCGCAAGCCTTCAACGCCATGACCTCCCGCCTGCGCGAAACGTTCGAAGGACAGGAAAAGATCATCGAGGAGCGCACGGCTGAACTAATGAACGTCAGCGAAAGCAATAAACGGCGCGCGAAACAATTTCAATCCATTGCCCAGGTGGCGCGTGCCATCAGTTCCACGCTCGATCTCGACAGCCTGCTGAATAAGATCACGATCGCCATCAGTAACGAATTCGGTTTCTACCACGTGGGCGTCTTCCTGCTCGATTCCGCGAAGGAATACGCTGTGCTGGGTGCCGCGAACAGCGAAGGCGGACAGGTGATGCTGGCGCGCGGTCACAGACTCAAGGTTGGAGAAAAGGGATTGGTCGGCTTCGTCGCCGCGACGGGAAGACCTCGCGTCGCGCTGGACACCGGAGCGGATGCCGTTTTCTTCAACAACCCCCACCTGCCGGACACGCGCTCTGAGGTTGCGCTGCCTCTGCGGGCGGGCGAGCAGGTGATCGGCGTGCTGGACGTGCAAAGCGTCGAACCGAATGCCTTCACCGAGGAGGATGTCGCCATCCTCGCCACGCTTGCCGACCAGGTGAGCATCGCCATTCAGAACGCGCGACAAAGCGAGGAAACAAGAAAGGCGCTAGCCGAATCGGAAGCCCTTTCGCGTCAGTTCGCGCAAGCCAGGTGGCAGGATTTTACAAACCGGCAGAACCTCATCGGGATCCTTCACACGGGAGCCAAAACCACCCTGCTCTACGCGAAGAATGCCGGGAACGGGAACGAACCTCCACGAGGCGCGAACCAGCCAAAATCGAGGGGGAGAGGCGCAGTCCTTTCCCTGCCGATCAAACTGCGCGGGCAGGTGATCGGCTCGGTGGAGGTCAGCGCGCCGGATAATCGTCAATGGGATCGGGACGAAATGGATATTGTCATCGCCATCATCGAACGCGCCGCGATCGCCCTGGAAAACTCCCGCCTGCTCGCGGAAAGCCGGAAACGTGCCGCCAAGGAACAAGCCATCGGCGAGATTGCCGCCAGGATCAGCGCGCAAAGCGACGTGGACGAACTGCTCAAGATCGCAGCGCGGGAATTGAACCGCACCCTGCCCGGCGCTGAGATCGCAATCCAATTCAGGAAGGAGGATGCTGAATGATCTGGAAATTCTTCAGCCCGCCTCCGTTCGAAGACGAGAACGACAGGTTCCGAGCAAAGGTCATCAACGGATTTGCCTGGGCGACCATCCTCCTGCTTGCGCTGGCGATGATCCCATACCTGATTCGATCCACGTCGGATTTTACCGTGCCGATCCTGTCCGCCCTAATCGTCGTGATGATCATCGCCCTGTACCTGCTTCGCCAGGGAAAGGTCAATGCCAGCGGCTTGACCATCATCGTTTTGGGATGGCTGGGTCTCGGCATCCAGGCCTATACCGCGGACGGCGTGAGGGACGTCATCATCATCGCGTACATTGCGCTCGGTTTGCTCGCCAGTATCATCATCCACTGGCGCGCCGGAAGCCTGGTCATCCTTTCCAGCATCGGCGTCGGCTGGGCGTTGGCGCTCCTGGAGGTTAACGGGCTTTTCGTCCCGCGTCCACAGAATCCCGTCGTCTTCGCACGCGACCTCACGTTCATATTTCTTGTTATTACCGCATTGATCTATCTCGATACCACCAGCCTGCGGGATGCCGTCGCGCGCGCGAACAAAAGCGAAAAAAGTTTGCGCGCCGCCAACAGGGAATTGCGCGAACTCAACCAGTCTCTGGAGGATCGCATCGCCAGCCGCACCGCCGAACTCGAACTCGCCAACCAGCGCAACGAAAAACGCGCCAAACAATTCGAAGCCATCGCGCAACTGGCGCACGCCACCGCCTCAAATGAAAATCTCGAAACGCTCCTGCCGCGCCTTGCCTCGCTCATCAGCGAGCAATTCGGTTTCTACCACACAGGCATTTTCCTGTTGGATGAGAAGCGGGAATATGCCGTCCTGCGCGCCGCGAACAGCGAGGGCGGAAAACGGATGCTCGCCCGCGGACACAAACTCCAGGTTGGGCAGACCGGCATCGTCGGTTACGTCGCGGCGGTTGGCGCGCCCCGCATCGCCCTAGACGTGGGGGCTGACGCGGCGTACTTCGACAATCCCGAACTCCCGAATACGCGCTCCGAAATGGCGCTTCCCCTTCGCGTGGGTGACGAGATTATCGGTGTGTTGGACGCGCAAAGCATCGTGTCCAACGCATTCCAAGAGGAGGACATCGAAGTTCTCTCCACGTTGGCGGATCAGGTCGCCATCGCGATCCAGAACGCCCGCACGTATGAACGAATGCAGGGATTGATCAGGGAGGCGCAAAGGGTATCTGGCGCCTACCTGCGGGAGGCATGGCGCGTCCTGCAAACCGACGAAACGAACGTCGGATATCGGATCGCGGGCGATGAGATCAGCCCACTGACCCGCCCGTTGACCGCCGCGCACGTCAAAAAAGCGGTGCGGGATGGGCGAACGGTGACGGAAAGCGGAAAGGTCGCCGTGCTCGCCATACCCATCCGTCTGCGCGACGAAGTGATCGGCGTGATGGACATCCGCACGACCGCCGAACACGAATGGGACGAGGACGAGGTGGACATCGCAGAAGCGGTGGTAGACCGTTTGTCGCTGGCGCTCGAAACGTCGCTCCTTCTCAAATCCACACAAAGACGCGCCGAGATCGAGCGTATTACCGCCGACATCTCCGGCAAAATCGGCGAAACCACCCAGTTCGATTCGATCCTTCGCACCGCCGCCGAGGAACTCAGCCGCGCGCTGGGCGGTTCGGAAGTGTTGGTGCAGATCCAACCGCTGGATTAGGAAACACACTCTGAAGTGGCAGGTTGAAATTGGAGTTTGATATGACGGAAGGCACTGTACGCCGCGAGACTCAGCGAACCGAAAACGATCCACGGAAAATCGCGACACGCATAACGTTGATCACGTTCGCGTTGACGCTGGCCACAGCGTTTGTAACTTTATTCCTCGTTCCAAACGAGGACAAAACCCCAATTGACAACTACATGATGCCGCTGGTTGCCCTCAGCGCGGGGTATAGTTACTTTCTTACGCGCAGGGGCGAGCACATCCGCGGAATTTACATCCTGCTGGGCGTCATCGCGCTTGCATCCGCATCCTATCCCTTCGCCGCAAACAACATCGGCTGGCAGACCGCCATCGGCATGTTGCTGGTGGTCACCGGCATCGCCAACAGCACACTCCCGCCCAAAGCCGCCGGGCGCGTTTCCGCGGCGGCGTTCGCGCTTGCCATTGTCATCGTGGTGATCGAATTGCTCGTGGAGGGCGTCACCGACATACCCGTCACCACCGTTTCGATTATCGTTACCGGCGTGTTGGGCTTCATCTATACCGGTATCATCCTGTCGCGCTTCCGCCAGTTTTCCCTGCGCACGAAACTCATCGCCGCCTTCATTGCCATCAGCATAGTATCGGTGGGCGTCGTGATCTTCGCCGTCAGCCGTTCCGTTCTGGGACAGTTGACCGTCGAGGCTGGACGGGAATTGACCGGTGTGGCGCGCCTCTCGTCTTCATCCATCACCGCCGAACTGGTCAAACAATTGGACCTGTTGCGGGCGCTTGCTTTGAATGACGTCCTGAACGATGAACTGGCGAAGGTCAACGCCGACGCCACAGGCGACCCCGTCCGGCTCGAACAACTGGACCGACAATGGCGCGCGGCAGACCTCGCCGGAAACGATTCCGATCCCCTCGTGCAATCGGTCTTGACTCACCCCATCTCCGCGCAATTGCGCGAACTGAGCGACGCTTTTCCCGAAAACGTCGAACTCCTTGTTACCGACCGTCACGGCGCGCTCGTCGCATCCACAACCCGCATGCCGATCTACCATCAAGCCGCCGAGACGTGGTGGCGCGCGGCTTACCAGGATGGGCAGGGCGGCGTTTACATCAGCCAGCCGGTGTTCGACGAGAAGAATCAAACCCTGGTATTGCACATCGCCGTGCCGATCATGGAACGAACCGGAGCCGGCGAAGTGACGGGAATACTCCGCGCCACCGTTGATCTGGAAGCATTCGTCGCCGCGTTCGAAGCCGGGCGATTCGGGGAAACGGGCAGGACCGAAATCTACCTGCCAAACGGCAGCGAACTTGAGATCGGGCGGGAGGCGGACGGCGAATTCGAATTACATTTGGAGGAAGCGCCCCAGGACTTTATCACCGCGCTTCAAAGCGGACAGCCCTTCATGGACACGACCCACGACGGCGTGCCGGTCCTGGCTGGAGTCTCCTCCCTTCAAAGCCCCGGCGATACGAACGCGGACGCGGCACTTCAAAGTCTGGAGTGGCGCGTGGTCGCCATACAGGATCGCACCGAAGCGCTCAAAATCGTAACGAGCGCGAGACGCAACGCGCAACTGGCTGGGCTGGGCATCCTGTTGCTGGCTGGGCTGTTGGGCATCGGTGTAGCCCAGTTTCTCACCGATCCCCTCGCCCTGCGCCTCCTCGAACAGGAGATCATCGAGACTTTCCTCCGCGCCTTTCGTGGCGGCCTCGGGGACCTCCTCCCTCCCC
>JABWAU010000050.1 GCA_013360875.1 Anaerolineales bacterium
ATCGTCGGCAAATCGGGCGCGGGGAAGTCCACACTTCTCAACATGATCACCGGCGTGGACGACGCCACACGAGGCGAAGTGATCGTCAATGCGAACGGGAAATCGGTTTCGGTGCATGAACTCGATGAAGACGAACTTGCGTTGTGGCGCGGGAAGACCCTCGGCGTGGTGTTTCAATCCTTTCAACTTTTACCCATGCTCACGCTCGTCGAGAACATCATGCTGCCCATTGATCTGTGCGGAAGTTTCCATCCGAGATTATCCCGGCAACGCGCGCTCGAGTTGCTGCGGCTCGTGGAGATCGAGGAACACGCCGATAAACTCCCCGCCCTGATCTCCGGCGGACAGCAGCAGCGCGTCGCCATTGCGCGCGCGCTGGCGAACGATCCTCCCATTTTGATCGCGGACGAACCGACGGGCAGCCTGGATTCGGTCACTGCCGATCACATCTTCGAGGTCTTCGAGCATCTGGTCACGGAGCAGGGGAAGACGATCGTGATGGTGACTCACGACGAATCCCTTGCGACGCGGTTCACGCGCACGATGCGCATCGCGGATGGGGAGTTGGAAAATGCTCGCGAAGCGGGAACAGGCAAACGGTCGGGTGGGAGGCGGAGGAAATGAGAGCGCGTCGCCCTAACCCTTCTCCTACAGGGGGAGGGGAACAACGCGATGCCATGATTGACATGCACGGCGTCGTCAAGACCTTCAAGAGCGCGGCGGGAGAGTTTACCGCGTTAAAGGGCATTAACCTGACCATCCAGCCCGGGGAATTCGTTTCGATTGTCGGCAAATCGGGGAGCGGCAAGTCCACGCTCTTGAACATGATCACAGGCATTGACCATCCTACAGAGGGACGCGTGGTCATCGGCGGCACGGATATTTACACGGGCGTGACCGAGAGTCAACGCTCGAGATGGCGCGGGCGGAACCTGGGGATCGTGTTCCAATTCTTCCAGTTATTGCCGATGCTCACCATCCTCGAAAACGTGATGCTCCCGATGGACTATGCCGAATTGTACGATTTCGACGAACGACCCGCGCGCGCCATGGAATTGCTCGAACTGGTGGGGCTTGCAAAGGACGCCAATAAACTGCCCCTGCTCGTTTCGGCGGGACAACAACAGCTCGCGGCGATTGCGCGCGCGCTGGCTTGCGACCCGCCTCTGCTGGTTGCCGACGAGCCGACCGGGAATCTAGACACGAAATCAGCCAACGTCATTATTGACCTGTTCGAGGAACTCTCGCGTCGCGGCAAGACGGTGGTGATGGTGACTCACGATCCGTCGCTCACCTCGCGCACGACGCGCAACATCATCATCTCGGATGGCGAGTTGATCAACGAGACGATTGCGAAGTCCCTGCCGTGGCTCAGGCATCGTCACATGATGGAGTTCACGAAACTGGCTGAGGAGCGAACGTATCCGCCGAACATCACCATCATCCCGCGTAACGAACACGTCGAATATTTCTTTATGATCCGCAAGGGCGAGGTGGAGGTGGTCTTGCAGGACCGTAGAAAGAACGAGACCGTGATCTCGCGCCTGAAGCCCGGCGAATTCTTTGGTGAGATGGAATTACTGCGCGGCGGCAGGGCGATTGCCAATGTCCGCGCGGGGGCGCGTGGGCCCGTTGAAGTGTTGATGATAAGACGCGAGGATTTCAAGCGCGTGATTGACCAGTCTCCGATCACGGCGGAGGCGATTGGGAGGATCGTCCAACAGAGATTGGAGGCGCGGCGTGGGAGGGATAGCAGGATGAGGAAGAAGTGAAAAGTAAAAAGTGATAAGTGGAAAGTAGGAAGTGACGATCTCAATACGCTAGCAAAAAGCCACTGCAACAGGCTCAGTGCGACGGCTTGCTGCTCGACCACCGTCAATCGCAATCGTCAATCCAAAATCGTAAATCGTATGAAACCACGCTGGCGAAAAGTATTACACGACCTGTTCGACAACAAAGGGCGCACACTGCTGGTGGTCTTTTCCATCGCGGTGGGCGTGTTTTCCATTGGCGTCATCGCGGGCGCGTACCAGATCATCTCGAACGACATGAGCGCGTCCTACGCGGCGAACGTCCCCGCCAACATCGAACTCCGCATGGCGAACTTCGACGACGAGGTGCTGGCTTCGATCCACAACCAGCGCGGCGTCGAGGACGCTGAGGGTCGGCGCGTGTTCAACATGCGCGTGCGCGTGCCAGGCACCGAAAAATGGACGACGCTCGACGTGATCGCCTTCGAGAGTTTCGAGAGGAACGCCATCAACCTTTTGACTCCTCTTGAAGGAGCGACAATGCCCGGGAAACGAGAGGTCCTGCTCGAAAGGGATGCGCTTCAGCACCTCGACGTTGGCTTGGGAGGTCTCCTCGAATTTCAACTCCCCGACGGCTCCACCAAAACCCTGCCCGTCGTGGGCATCGTGCAGGATACCGCCGCGGGCGCGGGGGATTTTCTCGCCGCCCCCTATGGCTATATCACACTGGACACCCTGCAATATCTGGGACAGCCCAAACTGTATAACCGCGCGCTTGTGACAGTTTCAGAAGGCGGCGATGACATCTTCCACATTCGCGAAGTGGGCGCGCAGTTGAAGGATAAACTCGAAAAGAGCGGTCAGGTCGTCATCCGTTCGCGCTTCTCGGAGACACACGAACATCCGCTTGCCAGTACGGTCAATGCGATTCTGGGAATCCTGATGGCGCTGGGAATCCTGATCGTGTTCCTCTCTAGTTCGTTGATCGCCAACACGTTGAGCGCGCTGCTGAACCAGCATCTGCGTCACATCGGCGTGATCAAACTTGTGGGCGGGCAAAGACGGCAGGTCTTCCTCATGTACCTTGCGCTCATCATGGCGTTTGGGGTTCTGGCGTTGTTGATCGCCGTCCCTCTCGGCGGACAGGGCGCGTACGGGCTTGCGCTTTACATTGCCAGCGAAATGAATTTCAACCTGCTCGGCTATCGCATCGTGCCGATGGCGTTCGTGATCCAGATTTTGGTCGGGTTGCTCGTCCCGTTGATCGCGGGGCTTGCGCCGGTGGTCAACGGATCGCGCATCACGGTCCTGCGCGCCCTCAGCGGAGGGTTGGTTGAGGAACAGAGTCAGGCATCGGGGGGTCAGACGCGTCTCCCGTGGTTCGATTGGATGCAGGTCAAGGTGACGCGCGTCCTCGCGGCGCGCGGCATCCACATCCCACGTCCGTTCGTCATCTCGCTGCGAAACACCTTCCGCAGAAAGAGCCGCCTCGCGTTGACGCTGTTCACGTTGACGATGGGCGGCGCGATCTTCATCGCGGTCTTCAACGTGCGGGTCACTCTGCACGATTATATCGGCCAGATCAGCAAGTATTTCGCGGCGGATATATCGCTCGATTTCGACGCCCCGTATCGTTTACGCGAGATCGAACAGAGGGCGATGCGAATGGACGGCATCCGTCACGTGGAGGGCTGGCAGTTCGTGAGCGGCGATCTGCTGGACGAGAACGGCGCGGTGCTGGAGAATATCAATATGTTCGGTCCGCCCGCGGACAGCGAACTGATCGAGCCGATCCTTGTGACAGGAAGATGGATCCGCGCGGACGACGTGCGGAAGATGGCGGTAAGTGAAGGCGCGCTCAAGTATTTTCCAAACCTGAAGCCCGGCGACAAATTGAATTTGAAGATCGAGGGACGCGATGAGGTCTGGGAGGTGATTGGCATCTTCAAGTTCGTGGATCGCGAAGGCGTGCTGGCGTATGCGCCGTTCGAGTTTGTCTCCTCGATGAATCACCTTGCGAACCGCGCCTACACGTTCAGGCTGGTGACCGAGCGGCACGACCGTCCGTACCAGGACGCGAAAGCCGAAGAGTTGGATAAATATTTCCGCGATCTCGGTTACAAGGTGCGTATCGCACAGGCGGGGAGCGCGTCGCTCGACCTCGCCGTGGAGAGCCTGGATATACTGGTGGTGTTCCTGCTCATCATGGCGGTGTTGACCGCCATCGTCGGTTCGATGGGACTGACCGGGACGATGGGCATGAACGTCCTTGAGCGCACGCGCGAGATCGGCATCACGCGCGCCATCGGCGCGGACGACCGCGCCGTGATGCGGACGGTCATTGCCGAGGGCGTGGTGATCGGGATGATCTCGTTCGGGCTGGCGATTGTTTTATCCATTCCATTTACGTATGGACTTTCGACGATCGTCAGTCTCGCTGTATTTCAAACGCCGATTGACGTGGTGTTCACGTACATGGGTTATGCGATCTGGCTTGGGCTGGTGCTGGTTTTATCTGCGATTGCAAGCGTCCTGCCGGCGCGTAACGCGGCGCGGTTGACGATTCGAGAAGTGTTGGCATATGAGTAAACCCGGTGGTTGAGTAGAGCTGTGTGATCGTCGCAGGTCATATCGAAACCACCAGTGTTCATAAAAAACTTGGCTTGCATGAAACCTGCTGGTTTCGATACGGTTTCGCAGCGAACGCCCAGCCTACTCAACCAGCGGAGTTTTCAAGGAAGAAGGAATCAATGAAGAAAACAACAAACAAAATGATTTTGCTGCTCCTTATCTTCGCGCTGACTGCCTGCGCGAATGGACAAGCCGAAACGCCGGAGTCCGCGCCGACGGTCGTCCCCTCGAATGCGGTCATCGCCGAAGGGAAGATCAAACCTGCGCGCGCGGTCAACCTGTCCTTTCAGGCGCGCGGTGTGGTGGAGGAGATCAACGTCAAGATCGGGGACAGCGTGAAGAAAGGCGACGTGCTGGCGCGCCTCGCGAACGCGGCTCAAGCGGAGGCGGGACTCGCCGCGGCGAATCTCGAACTGCTCGACGCGCAGCAGGCGTTCGACGCGCTCACTCGCAATGGCAATGCCAATCTTGCCGCGTCGTGGACGGCGTACATGGACGCGCAACGAGTCCGCGCGGGGGCGGAACGCGCCTGGGAACGATTGAACCTTGACAGCATCGAAGACCGCATCGAAGACGCCGAGACGGACGTCAAGGATCGCGAGGAGGATCTGAAGGACGCGCAAGACGAGTTCGATAAATACAAGGATCTCAGCGAGGATAACTCCAGGCGCAAGACCGCTGAAGACGATCTTGAAAAGGCTCGGGAGGATTACAACGAAGCGGTTCGCAAACTGGAGGAGATCGAACGCGAGCGCGATACCGTTCGCGCCGCGCTGGATGCCGCACTCGCCGCGGAAGCCGAAGCGAAGCATCAATATGAACTATCGTCCGACGGCGTCAACAGGGATCAACTCGCGCTTGCCGAGGCGCGTCTCGAGTACGCCAAAGCCCAGGTTGCCGCGGCGGAGGCGAATCTCTCCAATTACATTCTCGCCGCGCCGTTCGACGGCGTCGTCATGGACGTTGCTATCGAAATTGGAGAGCAGGTTGGGGCGGAGTCCCGAGCCGTAAGTGTTGCCGATACGTCCTCGTGGATCATCGAGACGACGGACGTTACCGAACTCGAAGTTGTGGATATTGAGGTCGGTCGGAATGTCACCTTCACTGCCGATGCGCTTCCCGATGTCACGATGAAAGGCATCGTTTCGGAGATCAGCCAGTCATCGTTCATCCAGGGCGGTGACGTGATTTACATCGTCCGCATCGAGGCGCGGGACGTTGACCCGCGCGTCAAGTGGGGGATGACGGTCGAGGTGACTTTCGAGGCGTTGGACTGAGCTGCGAGCGCGACGCGTGGAGGCGTAAGAGACGCTCGCTAGCATCGAGTGTCGCACACGGACTCATTCCCCGCGACTACAGGAAATCCCATACACGCCTCTCAATTTGACTGAAAGTTGAGAGGCGGTTTATTTGCTATAATCTCCCCATGAGCAAACCCCGTCCCCTCGACCCCGAATCCAAACCCGACGACCGCGTGGATAACGCGCTTCGTCCGCAAAAACTTGCCGACCTGATCGGTCAGGATCAGGTGAAGGAAAATCTTGCCATCCTCATCGCTGCGGCGCGCGGACGCGGCGAGGCGCTGGATCACGTCTTGTTTTACGGTCCGCCGGGTTTGGGAAAGACGACTCTTGCTCACGTCGTGGCGAACGAGATGGGAGTCAACGTCAAGGTGACGGCGGGTCCCGCCATCGAGCGCGCGGGTGACCTGGCGGCGATTCTCACCAACCTGCGTCAGGGCGACGTGCTGTTCATTGACGAAATTCATCGCCTCGGACGCGCGGTGGAGGAAGTGCTGTATCCCGCGATGGAGGACTTCTCCCTGGACATCGTCATCGGCAAGGGACCCTCGGCTCGATCCATCCGCCTGAAACTGCCCCGCTTCACCGTAGTTGGCGCCACGACCAGGCTGGCTCTCGTCACCGCACCCTTGCGGGCGAGATTCGGCGCCGTCTATCGTTTGGATTATTATGACCTCGAAGCCATGAAGCAGATTGTCCGGCGGGCGGCGGGATTGCTGAAAGTTTCGGCAGACGAATCAGGCATCAGCGAAGTGGCGCGGCGCGCGCGCGGGACTCCGCGCATCGCGTTGCGGTTGCTCCGTCGTGTGCGGGACTTTGCCCAAGTCCGCGCGGATGGGACGATCACGCAAAATGTCGCACAGGAAGCGCTGGACTTGTTGCAGGTGGATCCGCTCGGCTTGGACGACGTGGACCGCCGCGTGTTGAAGACCATCATCGAAAAATACGGCGGCGGACCCGTGGGCTTGAATACGATAGCCGCCTCCATCAGCGAGGAGCAGGATACCATCATGGACGTGGTCGAGCCGTATCTTTTGCAGTTGGGCTTTTTGGATCGCACGCCGCAGGGACGCGTCGCCACCAAGTCTGCATATCAGCATTTGGGATTGGATTATGTGGAGGAAGGACAGCCGAGGTTGTTATAGAGATTTATAATTATTGTCGGATGATCGTGAAACTTCTGCGTAGGTTTGCGCTCACTAGCGCAAACTGGCGTTACGACGGGAAATCGAAAAGATTATTATGCACGATTCCGAATAGAAATGAGACTTCCATGAAGAATCCTTTGGCGATGCGTCTGATCGTTCTTATCGTCTTTGCGCTTTCCTCCTGCAACCTGCCGCCTCAAGGTACGTCCACGCCTCGCGCGGATACGACAGGGGTCACGCAGCCTCCCGCAACACAACCAGCGACACTTATGCCGCAGGCAGAGCATCGCATTGGAGTCCGCCAGGTGAACGGTGCAGGGGAGTTCTATGACAGGCAAACGGGCGAAACATTCGTCCCGCGCGGCGCAAACTACGCGTTCGTTCCGCTGGGCAACGGGTTTACCAATTTGATATTGAAAGTGGGAATATACGATCCGAAGCGCACGCGTGAAGATTTCGCCGCGCTCAAAAGTTTGGGATACAACACCGTGCGCGTGTTCCTCGATCATTGCAGCAGCGGAGTCGGCTGCATCGGCGATTCCGACAACGTCGGGCTGAATCCCGCGTATCTCGACAACATCGCAGACATGATGTCCGCGGGACGCGAGACGGGAATATACATCCTGTTTACCTCGAATGACCTCCCCGATCAGGGCGGATACTCGGAGGAAGCAAACATCGGCTCGGGCGGGACCTTTGCCGGGTACCGCAACTCCTATTATCTCCGCCCTCGAGCCATCACCGCCACCCGCCGCTACTGGCGCGATCTGCTGACGGGCCTCGCCGACCGCAATGCAGCGTTCGACGCCGTGCTTGGATGGCAACTCCTCAATGAGCAGTGGATGTTCCGTGATCAACCGCCTCTTTCGTTGACAAGCGGACTGGTCGAAACGACGACTGGCTCCTACGACATGAGCGACCCTGAGCAAAAGACTCAAATGGTCAGCGACGGGATCGTGTACTACATCGCGCAAATGAAGGAGGAAATTTTGCTTCACGACCCGACCGCGCTTGTGACGATGGGTTTCTTCGTCCCCGAGATCGCCGCGCCGGAGTGGTACGTGGAGACCGCCTCCCTGCTTCAAAAATCCGATCTGGATTTCTTCGACTTCCACGCCTATCCCGGCTTTCACTCGTTACGGGATCACGCGGAGCATTTCGGCATGATCGGTTATGATGCCAAGCCGATCGTGTTGGGCGAGTACGGCGCGTTCCGTCACATTTACGCGGAGATTGACTCCGCCGCCCGCGCCACCACGAACTGGGCGGCTGAATCCTGCGAATACGGCTTCGACGGCTGGCTGTACTGGACGTATTATCCAGCGAGCGCCAGCGCGGGCGACCGCACGTGGGGGCTGACGGACGAAGACAACTACATGCTCGATCTCTTCGCGCCGGTGAACCAGCCCGATCCGTGTGTGGCGGTGGAAGTTCCCAACGACAACCTGGCTTACGGTAAACCGGTCACTGCCTCGCGCAGTCTGCCAGGCGAACCTCCCATCAACGCAGTGGACGACAACGCCGGTACACAGTGGGGCGCGGGCGAGGGTCCCGTTCAATGGATTCAAATTGACTTGCAGGGAAGTCATCGCATCGCTGAAATCCGCCTGCTGGTGGCGCAATACCCGGCAGGGAATACGACTCATCGCGTGCAGGTCCGCGCTTCCGGCAGTGACGCGTATCAAACCGTGCATGAATTCAACAGTTCCACGAACGATAACGACTGGCTGATATTCATCCCGGAAACGCCGCTGGAAAATGTGAGCCAGATCCGTATTCAGACCATCGTCAGTCCCTCGTGGGTCGCGTGGAAGGAGATTCAAATTTATGGCGAACCTATGCCATAGGAAGGTCAAAGGTCAAACGTCCCAGGTCTGACCTTCGACCTTTGACTTGAGACGATTGTTGGAGTGAAATGGAAACGATTGCGCGTTACCTGATGATCGGCGGAATCCTCCTCTTCCTCATCGGCGGAGGGATGTATCTTGCCGCGAAATTCGGCATCCCGCTCGGACGCCTGCCCGGCGACATCCGCATCGAAGGCGAGAACGGATCGTTTTATTTCCCAATCACGACTTCGATTGTGGTGTCGGTGGTGTTGACGATCCTGTTGAATGCGATAGTGAGATTGTTGAAAAAATAGATGAGCACCTCCGACTTCGACTACCATCTCCCCGAATCCTTCATCGCGCAGACGCCGGTCGAGCCGCGCGATTCTTCGCGATTGCTTGTCTTGCATCGTGAAACTGGCGAATTGGAGCATCGCATTTTCCGCGATGTGACGGATTATCTGAATTCGGGGGATTTGCTGGTATTGAACCAAACACGCGTGATCCCTGCAAGGATTTATGCGCGCAAAGAGACCGGCGGGCGGGCAGAAATCTTGTTGTTGCGCCGCCGCGATCCATTCACCTGGGAAGCGCTGGTGGGAGGCAAGGGCTTGCGTGTAGGCAGGAAAGTGTTTGTGGATGTTGGGGAGGGGGATTCCCAAACCGTTCAGGCGGAAATCATCGAGTTACTGAATGGCTCCGAACGACTCATCCGATTCTCCGAACCCATCGAGCCATATTTTCTCAAAGTGGGAAACGTCCCATTGCCGCCGTACATTCACGAGAAATTGAACGACCCGGAACGTTATCAAACGGTTTATGCCAAAGAGCCCGGCTCTGCCGCCGCGCCCACAGCGGGACTTCACTTCACGCCGGGATTACTCGATGAAATCCAGGCAATGGGCGTGAAGATCGCCTATGTCACTTTGCACGTCGGCTTGGATACCTTTGCCCCGGTCACGGAAGATCATCCCGAGGAACACAAGATCCATTCGGAATGGTGCGAGTTGCTTCGGGAAACCGCGGATTTGATCACTCAGACCAAACGATCCGGCGGGCGGGTGATCGCAGTGGGAACCACGAGCGTCCGCACCCTGGAATCTGCGGCATTACATAATACGGAACACGAAGTACGTAACACTGATCACTGGTCACTGATCACCAATTACTCGGGACAGACTTCGCTTTACATTCTCCCCGGTTATCAATTCAAGGTCGTGGATGCGATGATCACGAATTTCCATTTGCCCAGGTCCACGCTCATCATGCTGGTCAGCGCCTTTGCCGGGCGGGAGAGGATTCTCGACACGTATCGGGTCGCAATCCAGGAGGGCTATCGTTTTTATTCCTTCGGAGATGCGATGCTAATTCTCTAATTCTCCAACTTTTCATCCCCAATTACAAATTACCATTTTCACGTCATGCCAACCAAATTCGAACAACTCAACCGCCAGATCATCTCCTGCCGCAAATGTCCGCGTCTCGTTGCGTGGCGCGAGGAAGTGGCGCGGGTCAAGCGCAAGGCGTATAAAAACGAAGAATATTGGGGCAAGCCGGTTCCGGGATTCGGCGACCCGCAAGCGCGAATCCTCGTCGTGGGACTCGCTCCAGGCGCGCACGGCTCGAACCGCACGGGACGCCAGTTCACGGGGGATGCGTCGGGCGCGTTCCTGTTTCCAGCGTTGCACAAGGCTGGGTTCGCGAATCAGGCGCAGGCGGAGTCCCGAAGCGATGGTCTCCTCCTGAAGGATATGTACATCACAGCGTCCGGTCGCTGCGCGCCTCCCGCGAACAAACCGACATCCGAAGAATTGGATAATTGCCAGCCGTATCTCGAAAGGGAGATCGAAATCCTGAAGCCCAAGGTGATCGTGTGTTTGGGCCGCATTGCATTTGAAAGGGTCTTGAAGATCATTGCCCGACTGTTGACCGCAGGCAACGGACAACAGTCAACGGCAGGACTGCCGGGGTCTTTTCGGTTTGCTCATGGGGCAGTTTACGATGTGCCGCCTTCATCCTTTATCCCTCATCCTTTATCCTTGCTCTGTTCGTATCATCCCAGTCGGCAGAACACTTCGACCGGCAAGTTGACCGCGGAGATGTTCGACGATATCTGGAAGAAAGCAGGGAAGTTGATCGAAGATGGCTAAACTCATAACCCCGGGGGAACCCGCCCCCGATTTCGAGTTGACGGATGCGGAGGGGAAACCCGTTCGTTTGTCCGATTTTCGCGGCAAACCTGTGGTGCTTGCCTTTTTGCGCGGGTTCATGTGACCGCACTGCCGCGCGCAGTTGGCGCGCTTGAAGGAGGATTATTATCGTTTCGCGGGACGCGGGGCGGTGATCCTCGCGGTGGGACCGAACGACGCCGAAGCCTTCCAGCGTTATTGGCAGAATGAACGCATCCCGTTCATCGGTTTGCCCGACCCGGACCATACGGTGGCGCGCCTGTACCGGCAGGAGGTGAACCTGTTTAAACTCGGGCGCATGCCTTTGAACTGCGTCATTGACCAAAAGGGAAACCTGCGGTTCGCCCATTACGGGAAGTCCATGCGCGACATTCCATCCAATCGCGAGTTGTTTCGGGTAATAGATGAATTGAACGCGTCATCAAACTGACATGCCTTTGGGACGCATTGCCTTTCTCGGATCGGGCGAGACCTCCCTCGCAGGGGGACGCATCTTCGAGGCGCTTGCCCGCCTCCTCCCCAGCCCGGTGCGGATCGCTATCCTGGAGACTCCCGCCGGTTTCGAACTTAATTCGGCTCAAGTCGCGGGGCGCGTAGGCGAGTTCCTTGCGACGCGTTTGCAAAATTACAAGCCCGTCATTGACATTGTTCCCGCGCGGAAAAAGGCTTCCTCGTTCAGCCCGGACGACCCCGAAATCATAGAGCCGCTCCTGTATGCGGACATGATCTTCATGGGACCGGGCAGTCCCACGTACGCGATCCGTCATCTGAGGGATACTCTCGCCTGGGATTTGATCCGCGCCCGTCATCGCCTCGGCGCGACGCTGATATTTGCCTCTGCTGCGACGATCTCCATCGGCGCCCATGCCCTTCCGGTCTATGAGATTTACAAAGTGGGACAGGACGTTCACGTTGTGGGTGGATTGAATTTGTTTGCCGACTATGGTTTGCATCTCTCCTTCATCCCGCACTGGAACAACGCCGAAGGCGGCGCAGACCTGGACACCAGCCGTTGTTTCGTTGGCATGGAGCGTTTCAATCAATGGTGCGACCTTGTCCCTGTGGAGAACACCACGCTGGGGCTGGACGAACACACCGGCATCATCATGGATTTGGAAAACGGCGTATGCGAGGTCAGCGGGATAAGCTCCGTTTCGATTGTCCGTGAATGTGACCCGGAAATCTACCCGTCCGGTTCAAAGTTCGAATTGAGGGAACTTGGCGAATTCGCCGTTCCCGATCCTCTCCAAAGCGGGATTCGGACGGACGCATGGGACATGGTTGTCAACGCGCCTCCGCTGGAGGACGACAAACCATCGAAGCAGGTCATCGCACTGGCGGAGAAGAGACAAGCCGCACGCGACGTAAAGGATTGGGCGGAGTCCGACCGCCTGCGCGATGAGATCGCCGCGCTCGGGTGGACCGTGCAAGATGGCAGAGATAGCTATAAGTTGGTGAGGGGGGATAGGTAAATGCGTTTACAAGTACACAAGTAGACGAGTACACAAGTGCGCACGTGCCTTGCCTCCCAGTCTACCTGTCTGCCTGTATACTTACACCACCGATGCGAAAAATTCTCCCAATCCTCTTCATTCTCGTCCTTCTCCTCTGCCTCTTCCTCGCCCTCGTCACCATCCCCTCGCAAGCGGCGCGCGTCTACGGTCAACCCGCCTCGTGGCTGACGGTTTCGCAGCGTGTGCAATATTCCGCGCTTCTGCTTTGGTATGACGGTTTGCTCACCCGTCCGCGCGATGCGAACGGAGTCGAGCAGCCCTTTTCCATCCAGCCGGGCGAATCGGTCAACTCGATTGCATACAACCTCGAAGCGTTGGGCTTCATTCGCGACGCCGAAGCGTTCCGCGCCTACCTGATCTATGCCGGGCTCGATACCTCCATCCAGGCGGGGGAATACAAACTCAGCGCGGCGATGTCCCCGATCGAAATAGCCCGCGAACTCCAGGACGCCACCTCCGAGGAAGTGACCTTTGTCGTCCTGCCGGGCTGGCGAATGGAGGAGATCGCCGGTTCACTCTCGACCTCAGGCTTGTCCATCACGCCCGGCGACTTTTTCGACGCTGTAACCGATCCGCCTCGGGGATTCGATTTTCTCTCCGGCGTGAACTCTGCCGAGGGGTTTCTCTTCCCGGACTCTTACATCTTCCACCGCCAGATCACAGCCGGCGAACTGGTGCACGAACTCGTCCGTCATTTCGCCCTGCGTCTCTCGCGCGACATGCAACTGGCTTTTGAAAACCAGGGGCTTACCGTATATCAAGCCGTGACGCTGGCGTCCATTGTGGAGCGCGAGGCAATCCATAAGGAGGAGGCGCCGTTGATCGCCTCGGTGTACCTTAACCGCTTGCGAATCGGAATGAGACTCGAAGCCGATCCAACCGTCCAATATGCGCTGGGCTATAACGCGGTTCAAGGGACCTGGTGGACGAATCCCTTGAGCGCGAACGACCTGCAATTCGATTCACCGTTCAACACATACATCCACGCCGGTTTGCCTCCCGCGCCCATCTCCAACCCCGGCATGGACGCGTTGAACGCGGTCGCATTTCCCGCCGAATCGCCGTATTACTTCTTCCGCGCGAAGTGTGATGGTGCGGGGTACCACAACTTTGCCGAGACGTTCGAGGAACATTTGGGGAATGGGTGCCGGTAGCCCTTTGCATGCACAGAAAAGGAGAACGGCGATTATAGCCGTCCTCCTTGGCGAAACTGCTGGCGCGCAGTTGATTTGGATCAGGGTTTATTGAGGTTAGTGTTGGTGGTCTTCGCCGCCAAAGTCCTCTTCGCCTCCACCGCCGCTGTTATCGTCGGCCGCGCTTTCGCCGAAGATGACAACACCTTGTTGGTTCGCGGCGGCTTTAAATCTGCCAAACGCCGTTCCCTTGAATGGGAATGAGATCATCTGTGTCTGTGGGTTGAGGTGATCGAATTTCATCGCTCCGGCTGTAACATTGTCGCTCAGGTTCCAGATGATGATCCCGCGCGTGATGTCAGACTCATAGATTCGCCCGTTGTACCAGTAGGTGGACCAATCGCCTCCGAGTTCGATGGCGTCAGGGTTGTTCGGATTCACCAATGGGGCCGGATCGGCATAAGCGACTTCGTAGGCGGCGGCTGGATTTGTGAATTCAACGACCGAGATACCGGACTGATAGTTGCCAGAGACGAACACGTAACGTTTGTCGCTCGGCACCACGTTGAAGTTATGCCATGTGCAGTTTTCCAGGTTTGTCTGCGGTCTTGGGTGGACGAATGTGCCTAGCAGTGTTCCGGTTTGCGCTTCGAAGAAGAAGAGCGAGCGATCTGTAACGCTACTCGTCGCCTGACAGCGCGCCTGACCGCCGCCGCCCGGTTCGTGACCAAAGACAAGCACGCTGCCATCCCATGTGAAGGAGGCGGAATGACCGATTGTGACGCCTGTGATGGACCGGGAATAGAGTTGAACGGGATCCTCAAGTGAACCCACGGCAGGCGGATCAATGCTCGGGTCGAAACTCCAGACGGTGAAGCCATTTCCACCTGCGCAAGTCGCGAGGTTTACATCACCGAGGATGACGCTCGTGTCGTGACAACTGCGTCCCGAGGGTTCGCGTCGCAGGAAAACCGCGTCGGCTGGGTTGGCAAGTGGGATTTTGACGATGTCAATTCCCGGGCAGACTCCGCTCGAGCCGCTGTTATAGACGTATAGGCTGCCTCGTGTAAGGTCCGGGACAAGCGTCGCAGTATGAGAGCCGCAACCAACCGGAGTTGTGTTCGCAGCCATCCGAAGGTTCTTGATGAGGACCGGGTTCGCTGGGTCGCTGACGTCGAAGATGTTTAGCCCCTCGAATCCCTGTCCCACGAGTTCACCGCCACAACTGGCGATTGACGCGTTAGCCGCCGAGACCGGCGAATTCCAAGAGCGGATTAGCAGGTTTTCCCATACCAGCACATCTCCCTGGTTCCCAATGGTGGTTCCACCTGTGCAACCGGTGTAGTTGATGATCTCGACCGGGTTGGCTGGTGATGAGATGTCAATGATGCGGAACCCTTCGTAGGTGCCCTGGAACGCGAGGTTCCCCCAGAACGCGAGGTCCGAGTTGAAGACGCCCGCTCCGGGTATGGTGTTATCCAGGGGAATTTCACGCCCTGAAAACCCCAGCGGATGCATGTTCTGTGTGTACGTGAACGTGCTGACGGCATCTGCGAGCGAAGTTGACGCCATGACGCCGAATGGCATCAAAAGAAGCGCGGACAGCAACAACCAGATGATCGCCTGCCATACGCGCTTTGGATCTGCCGCCCTTGTTTTTGGGCTGGTCTTGAAATTGGGTACTCCTAAAGTTTTCATTTGTTCCTCCATGCCTTACCGATAACCGAACCGTGATCCCGAACCAGTTGCGTGCGATGTTGAAGGCTGTTAAGTACGGCGCGCGCCAGTAACAATATAAACACAAGATTTGGCGTAAGGTTGCAATTCTGGAAGATTTTATCCTGCCCCCTTATATTGCGCTGTGCAGTCTGGTCCCTCATAACTTATAGTTTAATTCGCTCCTGCCTGTGGAATCAACGGTGGCGGAACCCATCCCACACCTCCAGCGCGGGCTTGGGGGAGCGGTCGAAGTTTAGGAAGCCGGTATGACCGAAGTACTCGAGGAAACCGGCGTTCTCCGCGCTTTGTCCGTTGGCGAGCATGAATTCGGTCATGGCTTCGATGTTGAAGTCCGTGAGCAGCAGGTTGACCCAGAAAACGAAGCGTGAACCGCCCAGTTGGTCGTGGATGGCGTTGAGGTAGGCAATCTGTCCCTCCGGCGAGCCTTGTATGGGATCGGAGGCTTGGGACGAGAATCCGCCCTCGGCAACGGCAACAGGCTTATCGGTCCGCGAGAGAAGCGGGGAGTAGTAGTCGGCGGGAATGTCCATTTGAGTCCCAAAGACAAAGTAGGGATACGTCGAGATCGCCCAGACATCCAGGTTGGGTTCGAAGGCTTCGACTTGTTCCCAGTTTGGATGCATGCGCTGGCGGTTTCCCTCTTCGGGCTGATGGAACATGTTGTTGAGGTCGTCCCATTGAAAGGTGACGAAGATCTGCGTTTCGGGCGCTTCGGCTTTGACGAGCGCGTAGATCTCGTTGTACAGGCTGATGAAGTTCTTCGTATCGTCGGGATGCGCGTCCATGTAGGTGTTGATCTCGGAGGCGAGACCGAGATAGCGCGGATGGAACGTGCGCACGACCCACAAGGCGTAGTTTCGATGGGCGCTCCGCACGTCGGGGTTGGCGAAACCGGCCTCCCATCCTGCGGGCAGACCGATGAACTCGCGGCGGTTGAGTCCGTTCAGCGGGTCGAGGACGAAGATATATTCGAGACCGTTCTGGGAAGCGAGTTTGGTCTGGTTGATAAGGTCGGTGCGCGTCTTCGATTCGCCTTCCACTCCGTCCACGAATTCCTCCCAGGGGGTGGCTTGCTGGATGAGGACAAAATCGCCGTATTCTCCCATGTCTTCGAATAACTGAATTGCGCTTTCGACCTTCGGCTCCGGCGGGACGGGGAAAAATCCATAAGCGGTCTTCCCGGAGTCGAAGATGGAGGTTTCGGGTGTCGGCGGGATGGAAGGCGCGCCGACGTTGCAGGCGAGGCCGGCAAGGATAAGAACCAGAACAGCGGGAAGCGGCTTGTTCACCGGGCGATCCTGTGGGCGATGTAAATATCGGCTTCGAGCATCACATTGTCCTTGTAGAAATGGTGGGTGAAGTAAATGTTACCGGCGCCATCCAGCGACGCCTCCCCTGCGAACGGAGCGAACATCCTTTCCGGCTGGGTCCATGCCCCGTTCACCTTTTTCGATCGCCACAACTCCGGCGCGCCGACGGAACGCGTGAACCACAATTCCGAGCCGTCCTGTGTGACGAAGGGCCAGCCGTCGCTGTACGTGGAATTGACGATCTCGAGATTGACCGGCTCCCGCCATTCGCCGCCGACGTTCTGCGAGACCCAAATATCAAAACCGCCCTGCCCGCCGGGGCGCGAGGAATGAAAATAGAGTTCCTTCCCGTCTGCGGTGATGTGCAGTTCGCCCACTTCGTACTCCGGTTTGAAATTCGCCGGCAGCCAGTTCTGCCACTTCCCGTCCCTGAATTCGGCGGTGAACCATTGAATACCCGCGTAACCCTCCCGCGCCGAACAGAAATACATGAGATTCCCGAGGACGAACTCACAGCCATCCAGGGCGGGTTTGCCGGGGTCTTGCAGGATGACCCTCTGCGGTTCGCTCCAGACCTCAGCCTGCTTCCGCGAAATATAAATTCCCGTCGCCCCGTCTGTGACCTGCTTCTCCGCGGGAATGTTCGGATCGGGCGTGAACCAGACGTACAGCGTGTTCCCATCCGGCAGGATGAATGCAGAATCCTCCGCGCCGGCGGTGTTGACCGGGTGGGGCAGGGGGACCGCGTCCGCGTATTCGTCGGTCAGGGACTTTGGGGGATAAACGTCCGTTTCAGGCGATTGCTTGACCTGGGAAGCCGGGATGAGGGACGATCGGGCTATGGGTGTTGGAGCAGTTATCGGCGCGGATGAACCGCAGGCAAGGGACGTCAGCAACAGGATGCAGGAAGCCAACAGAATGAGACGCACGTCTGCCTCACTTTTTTCGACGAATGAGAGTCATTCGTTCCTGCGGACGATCGCATTGACCGCGATCATCGTTGAGCCAGCCGCCGTCAGAATGATCCCCTGAATGGCGATGGGACGAAAGACTTCGCGCGTGATCGCGACCGCCGCATCGCGCGTCATCGTCAGTAATTCGGCGGGTATGGCTTGCGTATTTTGCAGGAGGATATCTCCCACAACAGATGGCGCGAGAGGCGCGATGACCAGCGCGGTCATCGTCCCGAGGATGCCTGTGATGAGAAACGGGAATCCCCACCACTTCAGCCAATCGCCCAGACCGCGCACCGCAAGGAGCGTGACGGCGAGCAGAAAGACCAGGGGAAGGAGCGGGCTCAACTTCATGGCTGAGCGAACCCTGTCCAGTTGCGCGCGCTCGTCGAGCAGGGACGCGCTCTGCGCCGTGGAAAGAATTACCAATTCGTCGGGCATCCCGCCTGCCATGAATTGAAGTTGCGTCCCGATCAGAGGGGCGACCAGCGTCAGCGCTTCATCGGGAGGCTTGCAAAAGATCATGTCGCCGCCCAATCCCATTTGCGCCAGTTGCGGCAGTGTGCAATCGGGTTCCGCCAGCATGAGTTGCAGGATCGCCTGCGCGCCCCGTTCGGCGGTCATGCTTCGCTTGAAGGGGAGCAGGGGAATGGAGATCGAATCCGCCTCGCCGTTGAGGAAGGCAAACGTGGAATCGAGAAAGCCGTCCATCAACGCCTCGAATTCCTCCGGCGGGAGCATTGCCGCTATGGCAAGTTCCAGGTCGTCCCTGTCGAGGCGGGACGCAAACGCGAATACATTGTTGCCCGGTTCCTGTGCGGATGCCACGACCATTTCGGCGAACAAGACCGGGATCTCCGCATACAGTCCCTGCTGCCTGAACGCCTGTTTGTAGGTTTCGGTGGAAAAGGTCTTCCGCTCGACGTTGAACAACAGGAGCGACGCGAAACCGCTCACGATGAAAAGGAACGCGCAAATCCCCGAGAGGACTCTTCTGCCTTTTGTCATGGTTTCTCCGGTTCGATTGTCGTTGTCCCCGGTGTCACCGGCGGGTAACGATCTCGATGTAATCCTCCGTCACCACTTCGCCGCCCGACGCGCCGAGCAGGGCGAGCAATTCATTGACGAGGCGCGCCTTGTTCTGCGCGTCCTTACGGCTCCACGTGCGGCTCTTGATCTCGAGGAAATATCCGAGGTCCGGCGGCGCGCTTACGTTGTCGAGATTCACGTAGAATTCGGTGTCCTTGTATTTGATGAGCCAGCGCAGGCGGTCTTTTTCGATGAACACCTCCGAGGCGGGTTTGAAATACTCGCGATAGAAGCGCAGCGAATTCGTGGCGGGCGCAAGGAAGCGGCTGCGCGAAAGAAGCACGTCGTGGGCAAACTCGCCTTCGCGCAATACGCCGATGAGCGTGAGCCGCGCCCGCACGTTGGTGACGTTGCCCTTGTCGTCCACGAAATCGTCTTCGCGGTAGCGCAAACGTCCCTGCGAGGGGTCGGCGAAGTGGAAGTAGGTGTCGTGCTGGCGATAATGCCGCTCGTAGAGGATGACGATTTCATCGCGCATCAACGCCTGGATGATGGGGTTTGGTTCGGCAATTTTGACCTTGACTTGCACCTCGAATGATTCCTCCTCCATCGAGCCGCCGAGCGCGATCAGTTTCGATAACACCGATTGTTCGCGTTCGATCAGGAAGGCGTCTATCTTTTTCGCGATGTCCGCGGCTTGGGCGAGCAGTTCCTCTTCGTCGAGGGTCAGCAGCGTCCTCTCGCGCATCACCCATTTGCCGTTGATCATCACGTCGCTGACGTCGGTTGATTTGCCGGCGTAAACGATCTGCGCGTACGTGTTGTCCGGTGAGCGCCTGAAGGATGGGGAGTTGTGCAGGGGCGAGAGGTCCACAAGGATCAGGTCGGCGCGGCGGCCCGGGGTCAGCGAACCGGTCAAATGTCCGATGTGAAGCGCCTGCGCGCCGAGGCGCGTCGCCATGAGGAGGGCTTGCGAGGCGGGTAGGGAGGTCGGGTCGTTGGTCACAGCCTTGGCGATGAAGGCGGCGAGGCGCACTTCCTCGAACATATCCAGATCGTTGTTCGAGGCGGGACCGTCCGTCCCGATGCCCACGTTGAGCCCGATGGCGAGCATCCCGGTGACCGGGGCAAAACCCGAAGCGAGTTTGAGGTTGGAGGACGGGTTGTGCGAAACGCCCGCGCCTGCGTGATGGAGCGTGCGAATCTCGCCCGCATCAATGTGAACGCAATGTGCGGCGATGACCTTGGCTTCGAGCAGTCCCTGCTTCTTGACGTAGGGGATGACGGGCATGCCTTCGCCGCGGCGCATGTTCTCGACTTCGAGGGCGGTTTCGGAGAGGTGGATGTGAAGCGGAACGTCGAATTCGCGGGCGAGTTCGGCGGTTTCGCGCAGAATGTCGGCGGTGGTGGTATAGGGGGCGTGAGGCGCAATGGATGGGACGATGAGCGGGTGACCCTCCCAGCGCTGGATGAAGCCGCGTGCCCCTTCCATCGCGTCTTCGTAGGAGGTCGCGTCGGGCGTGGGGAATTTGAGGATGGATTGCCCGCAGACCGCGCGCATCCCCGCCTGGGCGGTGGCTTTGGCGACCTCCTCCTCGTAGAAGTACATGTCGTTGAAGGTCGTCACGCCGCTGCGGATGAGTTCGGCGCAGGCGATGGAGGTTCCCAGCCGGACGGATTCGGGGGATACGAATTCCCTTTCGACGGGCCACATGTAGCCCTGGAGCCACACGTCGAGGCGCAGGTCGTCGGCGATGCCGCGCAGGAGGGTCATTGGGACGTGTGTATGCGCGTTGACCAGCCCCGGCATGAGGACTTTGCCGCCGCAATCCACAATTTCGGCGGCAGTGTATTGTTTTTTGATTTCGTCTTCGGGTCCCACGGCGAGAATGCTATCGCCTTTCACGGCGAGCGCGCCGGGGTCGTATTGGGTGAGGCGCTCGTCCATGGTGAGGATGTGGGCGTTGAGGAAGAGGGTGTCGGCTTGCGCCATGTTATCTACTCCAGTTTTTGAAACAGGCGGCTTATCCTGCCGCCTGTTTTTTCAAAAGATAGAACGACATGCGTCATAGATTTTCAAGCAACTTTTGGGTTTCTTTGAGAAAAAACGTTGCCTTTTCGATTGCCTGTGTGGAATCCTGCGAAGTGTACACCTGGCTGGGCGTCAAATCTGGCAGCCCGTTGGGGTAGCGTGTTGGAATGTAATATTTATCCAGATATGCCGCCTGCAATATCCAGTTTTGAACATCATTCAGCATATCCTGTTGAGGAAATTGCATTACCAGTTTTTGAATGGAATGCCCCCACGGGTCGCTGTCAATGGCAAACCAGAGCGCTTTTACAGCCTTTTCGGCGCTTTGCTGTGACAAGAAGCAAGCGTGGGAAAATTTCTGCGCTTCGTGAAGCGCCTTTGCAGCCTCCAGGTCGTCCTGAGCCGTAAGCCACCAACGTTTTGCTTCGTAAAGCGATTCACTGCGACTCATACAGGACTTTCCCTTCCTTCAATGCCTGTCGTATGAAGTGCCTGTTCGATATTTTTTTCAATTCTGCAGGGGTATAGATAAGCAAATCCACATCCCACTCGGGCAGGGCGCGGCTGAATGACGGGAGAACGTCATCGTAGCGATCCAAGAACCGCAGTTTGGTATTTTGGACGAGGATCAAGTCAATATCGCTGCGGCGCGACGCCTCGCCGCGCGCAAATGAACCGAAAAGAATTACCTTTTCGATGTTGTGTTTCTTGAAAACAGGTTGGAGTCTCTTTTTCAACTCGTCAATGTTCATCGTGCATTTCCTTGTCAGGATTATAGCACGTTCACTTACGGCACGAAGTTCAAAAGTACCTTGAGCGCTTCCAGGTTTTGTTTGAAATCGGTGTCCCGGTGGTTGGCGAGTTCCATGTCCACCGCCGCGCCGACCCCGTTCTCGACCGCCCAATCGGCGAGCGTGCCGGTGTATTCGCATCCCGTGTCAATCGGCGGGTAGGGGTAGCCGGTCGCTTTTGCCAGCGCTTTTGCCAGGCGGATCGAATCCGGTTGCCACGGGTCGCCGCCGGGGAAGACTCCCAGCGCGGCGCTGTGATAACTGATGATCGCCAGGGTATCGTGTGTGGAAATAAAACTCATCACGGCGCGCGTTTCGGGTTCGGAGCCGCCGTACGAACCGCCGGTGGTCGGCCTCCATATCCAGCATCCGTCGCGGTCCCAGTCTGCGACCCAGTTCTGGGAGGGGAAGTTACGGTTCAAGTCCACGCCGCGGTGGTTGACTCGCCCGTCCACGCCGGAGTCGCGCGCTTCGCCGTCCGGGTTCATGTTTCGGATGATGTAGAGCGTCACGTCAGACGGGATGATTTCAGGATGATCAATGATGTAGCGGATCAGTTCGTTCGCTAGACCGATGGTGTTGCCTTCGTAACCGCCATGGATGCCTGCCACGATCAGGTATTCACGTTCGCCGGAGCCGAAGGTGTACACGTCAATAGGGCGCCCCTGATGCGAAAGACCGATGATGTTGGATTGCTGTCCATGATCGAGGACGAAAGGCGTTGACGTTTCGAAGACCGGCGGGGTGAAAAATGGATTTGGGGTGAGCGTGGGGAGGTAATAACTTGTGGGAGGGAGCCTCTGCGTCGGCGCGGCGCGCGGGGTTTCGGTCAACGCGTGCGCGGCGGAGGCGCGTTGACCGTTGGCATAAAGAAAACCCGCGCCCAGCAGGCAGATCACGACGACA
Organism: Anaerolineales bacterium; assembly: GCA_013360875.1. Lineage (GTDB taxonomy): Bacteria > Chloroflexota > Anaerolineae > Anaerolineales > Villigracilaceae > Defluviilinea. The sequence continues at coordinate 22,258 of JABWAU010000050.1, forward strand.
AGGTTCAATCCCCAGATCGCGTAAACCCACGAATGGGAAGGGGAACTCTTTTTATGCGGCATCGGCATCGTTTTCCTGGGCGCGGAGTCTCAGCCAGTTCAAAGCCAGGTTGACCGACCAGCGCGGCAGACTGCGCGGCGGTCCGCCGTAAGTGATGCGATGCGTCTTTTCTCCGCGCGGTGTGATGAGTGCCATGACCGCGGAGCGTTCCGTCACGTTTGCCATCACGCCCAGCGCAGCGTCTGTATTGGATTCGGTTCGGGCGGCGCGCAAAACGTCCAGGAAGGAGGCAGGATCGAGGTCCGGCAACGAAGCGGTGTGAGGGATCGCGCGCGCCAGCAATCCATCGAGTCCCGATTCGATGACGGTCAACGTCCAGCCGCGTTTTGCTACAGCATTAAGCGCCGCATCCTCCAGTTTATCATCGTCCACTCCGAAAACGAAGTTCCCCAACCGTTCGCGCACTTGTTTTTCGATCCCCGCAATCATGGCGTCGGCTTCGGCTTCGGTCTTCGCCTTTGCCGCGATGCGGATGTCCACGATGCCGGTATGCGCGGCAAGCCCGACGGTGGGGTTGCTGAGCGTTTCGAGATCGCCGATCAATTCGTCTATGTTCCCTTCGCCCAGACCCGAACAATGCAGAATGCGGATCTTGATGATCTCGTTGAGGTTGAAACGTTTTTGCAGATAGGGAATGATGGACTCGTGCAGGATGTATTCCATTTCGTTGGGGACGCCGGGCAGGGAGATTACCGCGTTGCGTTCGGTTTCAACGACGAAACACGGCGCGGTGCCGACCGGGTTTGGAATCGCAAGTGCGCCTTTGGGAACGTGCGCCTGCCTCTTTTGATTCTCCGAGGGCTTGCGCCCGTAACGCGAAATGATTGCAACGATCTGTTCCCACAGGTCTGCGCGGAATTCGAGTTCGACGCCGACCGCTCTTGCGATCGCTTCACGCGTCGGGTCGTCCACGGTGGGACCCAGCCCGCCGGTGGTGATGACGATCTCGGCGCGGTTCATCGAGTTGCGGACGGCGTCCGCGATGCGCTCGACGTTATCGCCGATGGTGATGGTGCGGTAAATATCCACGCCCAAGCCGCGCAGGGTGCGCGCGAGGTAACGCGTGTTGGTATCCACGATCTCGCCGAGGAGTATTTCCGTTCCGATGGTGATGATTTCTGCTGAGGGCATAAGCGTTGGTCTCGATATGGCGGCGGTGGTCGAGTAGGACGAAGTCCATATCGAGACCCCGCCGCCTACTCGACCACCAGACTCATCTAAAAGAACCAATGCCCCGCCAGCGCGGACGCGAGCGTCATGCTGATGTTATCGATGTCCTTGTAATGAAGCGATTCGACCACAGAGCCGACAATTGCAATTGCAGTAATTGGTAACAGGTAGTTGGTGAATGGCGCTGAAAATACGCCTGCATTCACATAAATGAAGATCATCAACGCCGACATTACAAATCCGCCGAGGAACACGCTCACCGTTCCCGCAATGGACTTCTCTCGACTCCACGCCAGTTTCGCCGAATTAAACTTCCTGCCGACAATATCCGCAATCCCGTCGCCGCCGCACATCATCATCAACGCGATGATGCCAATGGGGGAGTCTTTCCAGTAGACGACGGTCAGCGCCACGAACATGATGCCATAGTAAAGCGGGCCGCGCAGAATCTCCTTCGGGTCGCCCGTGCGGGACATGGCGTCCACCGAGGCTTTATCTTTCAAAATCCCAAATCCAATCAACGCGAACTGCACCGTGATCGCGAACGGAACCAACGCCGCCAGCCAGCGCGCGGATGGGTCGTCATTGAACAGGAACCAGCACAACACAAAGATCGGACCCGTGCCGATGTGGATCAACTTACGGCTGAGTTTGCTTTCGATCCAGCCGCGATGGGCAAAGAAATCCATCAGGCGTAGAAATCCTAGCGCGATGGCGAAGGTAGTGGCGAGGGCGATATAGTTATTCAAAGGGAGACTCCTGAGTGAATTGACGATGGAACATAGCCCGCAGACGATAGACGACCATCTCCATCGTCGCCATTTATAACCCCTCACCCACATCAAAGACTCCCAAGTTTCAATTTCCCTCCATGCTATAATCCGCAATCGTTTGACCCAATCCATGGAGGAACCCTTGCATACCAAACTTACTATACTCATGCTCACCTTGAGCATTCTACTTTCCGCCTGCGGAGTAAACGCCTCGGGCGGAGCGACAACCGCCGTCGAAGGCTACATCACTGCCCTAGCGACCAAAGACCAAGCCGCCCTCATCTCCAACTCCTGCGCCGACTGGGAAGATGACGCCCTTATCGAATTCGACTCCTTCGCCCTCGTCGAAGTCACCGTAGACGGAATGTCCTGCACCGAAGCAGGTACCGACGGCGACAAGACCCTCGTCTACTGCACGGGTATGCTCAACATGAGCTACAACGGCGAACCCCAATCCCTCGACCTCGCCGACCGCACCTACGAAGTCGTTGAGCAGGATGGCAACTGGCTTGTGTGCGGTGTCCGCTAAGAACATCTCACCACAAAGGGTCACGAAGTGTCACGAAGGTTTTAAGGCTCTTCCTTCGTGTACCTTAGTGACCCTTCGTGGT
>JABWAU010000169.1 GCA_013360875.1 Anaerolineales bacterium
ATCAAGGTCTCGACGTTCGCCTTTTCCTTGGCGGAATCGCCCTGGCTGAAGAGAATTTCCACTTCGTAGCCGGCCGCCGATAGGGCGTCCTTGAAGCGGGTCTCGTCCTGGATCCAGCGCGGTTCATCCTTGGTCGGAAGAACGATGCCGACTTCCAGGGTGGTTCCAGCCGGTTGTTCTGTGGCTGTTGTTGCGCCGCCGCCACAGGCGGATAACATCATGGCGGCAATAAAGAATACAGCCATGACGCTGTACAGGGTTTTATTTGACATTTTTTCTTCTCCTTTTGATTTCAATTCACACGTTCCATTGTTTACAAGTAGGGATGGGGATCTGCGCGTCGCCTCCTTTCGATAAGGGACAATAAAAAAAGCGAAACGATCCGTTCGCGATAACGGAAGCGCTTCGCCTTCAGCCGCCTTTTACGCACAATTCTCGACATTGGGTCATTCGTGACAACTCATCGTTCGAGTTTCCCTAGTATAGATTATTGCGAGGCGGTTGCACACTGACTAATCCCCCATTTACGAGCCTTAAACCCCCATCTACGATAGGGGAAATCCCTTAACGCCCAGGGGGATTGGCGTTGGAAGGAAACGCCTCATCAAGAGGACGTCTCCGGGACGGTTACAAGCGGATATGGGCTGGGAATCTCCACCTGCAGGATCGTCCCGCCCCCCCTCGAAGAGTCGATGCTCATCGAACCGCCGAGCAACGCCACCCGCTCGCTGATGCCAACCAGGCCAAAGTGCTTGTTCACCGAGAGGGAAGCCAGGTCGGCGGGCATGGCAAGCCCCTGTCCGTCGTCCTCCAGGCGCACCAGCAGGTTGGCGGAGGATGTCCATTGCAGAGAAAGCCGGACGTTGCGCGCCGCCGCATGCTTGCGAATGTTGTTCAACCCCTCCTGGACGATGCGAAATACAGACAGTTCCATTGTTTCGGGGAGTCGCCCCAGGTCGGGGTCTATCTCCAGTTGCAGGCGTATGTCGTTTCGCAACGCCCACTCGTGCGCCAGCGAATCGATCGCCGCGGAAAGCCCGTGATGATCTATGGTCGGAGGGCGCAGGTCACTGCACATCTGCCGCAATTCGCTTACAACGTTCCGCACCCCTTCCCGAATGAACGCCACTTCCTCCCGCAGGGCTGGGGATTTCTCGAGGCTTTCGATCTCCTCCAGGCGATAGTTAAAACTCAACAGGTCCTGGATGACCTGGTCGTGCAGTTCACGTGCCAGCGCCTTGCGTTCGTCCTCCCGCTCGGTGATCAACCGCCGCTGGGTGGCTTGCAGGGCGGTGTTCAACTTGTCGAGCGCGATGACCTGGTCCTGCAGGCGCTCGAACAACTGCCGGTTCAGCGAGGTGCGGGCTTCCAGGCTTTCCTGCAAAGAAGCCTGGCTGCGCCGCAATTCCTCCGCCTGCCGCTGGGCTTCGTGATAACTTTCCAATGCCCAGATGAGCGGGGAAACCTGTTCCTGCCGCGACGACCCGACGATGAATTCCACGATCTCGCGCGGGGTGGATTCGGCAGTGCGGCGGTCGGCGACCAGCCTGCCCTCGTACAACACGAGGATGCGATCCGTAACGGCGAACAGATGTTTGAGATCGTCGCTGCTGATAATGACGGACGTCCCCTGCGACGCCAGTTCCTTGATCTTGTGGCGCAGGATCTCCTGGCGTTGAAAACTCAGGATCGGGATGATATCGTCGAGGAGCAACAAACGGCAGGGCTTGTGCAGGATCCGCATCAACGTCACGATCTGCCGCTGTTCGTCGGTGAGGTTGCGAACTTTTTCATGGGCAAGATCGGGCGGGAGATCGAACTCCGCCAGCAGGACTCGCGCCGTCTCGAACATGCGATCCCAATCAATGATCCCCAGGCGGGGAACCTTCATGATCTCCCTGCCCAGCAAAATGTTCTGCGTTACGTTGAACTGCTCAACCAGCCCGGAGGTGCGGCGCGTGATTTCGGTATCCACTCCGCGGTTGAAAAATATGTTGGCAAAGAAATCGAATTGATTGGTGGGACCCGAAGTCTGGTATACGATTTCGATCCCGGTCTTCTGCGCCTGGAGTCGGTTTGCAAAGCGGCGGGGCACGCCGTCGAAACGAATGACGCCGGAAGATGACGGCATCGCGCCGCTCAAGAGATGGAACAAGGTTGACTTTCCCGCGCCCTGCCTGCCCACGAGACCCACTACCTCGCCCTGCGCCAGCGAAAAAGACACGTCCTTCAACACAGGCAGGCGGTCAAAATTCTTCGACAGGTTCTCCACTTGCAACAGGGACTCGAACATGAAAATATTGTAACCGATTCCGCGAGGCGGAGAATTCCTAGCCGATTCCCGGCGCTTGAGGCATAATAACTCCATGCCACACATACGAGTTCTACTCGCGGACGACCATACCGTGGTCCGCGCCGGCTTGCGCGACGCGCTGCGCGTCCTGCCGGACCTGGAAATTGTCGGCGAGGTTGGAACCGGCCTCGAACTGATGGACGCCCTGGCCCACATCCACCCGGACCTGCTGGTGATGGACGTGAACATGCCCGACTTCGAGCCCGTCCCTGCCGTCCAACAGATCAAATCCAAACGCCCGGCCCTCAAGATTCTGATAGTCAGCGCGTACGACGACGAGTCCTACGTGGTGGGCTTGCTCAACGCCGGGGTGGACGGCTATCACATGAAGGATCAGCCGCTTTCCGACCTGCAACTCGCAGTGCAGAGGGTTCTCAACGGGGATCGCTGGATTTCCAGCAGCCTGGTCGGCAAACTTACCGCCCACCGCGCCTCCTCCCAATCTTCCCCCACGCCCTGGCTTACGCGCCGGCAGCGCGAACTGCTTCGCCTGCTCACCGAAGGGAGCGACAACCGTCACATCGCCCTGTCGCTGGATATAAGCGTCAAGACCGTCGAAAATCACCTGACCGCGCTTTACCGGGTACTGGGCGTGGATAGCAGGCTCAAGGCGGTAAACTATGCCCTGCGTCACCCGGAACTGCTGGCAACGAGCGGGCAGGAGGCATCCGAAATTCCCACCAGGATCGAACCCGGTTTGACCGTGCTGGTCGTGGACGACAATCCGCGATACCGCCAGCAACTCTGCCGCCTGATCAGCAAAATATGCCCATCATCGCTCTTATATGAAGCCAGAAACGCCTCCGAAGCGCTGACCCTGGGGAAACAGGTGCAACCGCAACTCGCCCTGATTGACGTGGTGCTGGAGGACGACGACGGCATCCAATGCGCGCGCCGCCTGCGTACCCTGTCGCCCTCCACGCGCATGGTGGTCATTAGCGCCTATCCAGACCGCGAATTCAGAAGGCAGGCGTTATCCGCAGGGGCGATCGCTTTTCTGGACAAAAAGGATTTCGACACCGCCTCTGTGCGGCAGGTGATCGAAGACGCGCTCAGATAACGAACAGGAAGGTCAGGTCGTTGACATTCGTCCCCGTTGGACTGGTTCGAATCAAATCGCCCAGCGCGTCGAAAAAAGCATACGCGTCATTCCGGGACAAGTGATCTGCCGCGTCCAACCCAAGCCTCTCCGCCCTCTGACGCGTTTCCCCGGTAACAACCGCGCCCGCTGCGTCCGTGGGACCGTCCTCACCGTCGGTCGCCAGGGAAACCAGCATTACGTTTTCAAGACCGCGCAATTCATCCACAGCGGCTAAAGCAAGTTCCTGATTCCGCCCCCCTTTGCCCTTCCCGCGCATCGTAACTGTTGTCTCCCCTCCCGCGATCAAACAAAACGGACGCGGACGCCTTGCCGCCTCCTCTCGCAATCTTTTCGCGAGCACCACGCCCGCTTCGCGCGCCTCTCCCTGCAATTCATTAGTCAAAATCTCCGCGCTGAAACCTTCGCGTCCCGCCTGCTCCAACGCGGCTTGCGCGGCGAGTTCGTTATCGCCGACAATAATATGGACTCCGGGCGCTTGCTTCCGGAACGGCGGAAGCAAGCGCCCTGACTCCAAAAAATCCACAATGGAAACCGGCGCGTTTTTCTCGATGCCGTATTTTTTCAAGACCGCAATTGCATCTTCCCTGGTTGTGGGATCAGGCACAGTCGGACCCGACGCAATCGCCTCGAGCGGATTCCCGATCACGTCCGAAAGGATCAAACTGACGACCTTAGCCCTCGTCGCGCGCGCCAGTCCCCCTCCCTTCACCCGATCCAATTGACGGCGAAGAATATTGATCTCGTCAATGCGCGCGCCGCAGGATAACAGGAGCGAGGTCAGCGTTTGCATATCTTCGAGCGAGATGCCCTCGTGCGGCGCGGTCATCAACGCGGAGCCGCCGCCGGAGATCAGGCAGATCAGCGTATCGTTTTCACTTAATGCGGCGACGAATTCAAGGGCGCGTTCGCCCGCGCGGAGCGAATCAAGGTTTGGGACTGGATGTCCGCCCAATAGAACGGGAAACAGGCTTGAGTTAAGTCCTGAAGCGTGTTTGCTGATGGCGAGTGCACTCGAGAGCGGGATCGCCTCCGCAAGGGCTGTCAGCATCGGGATGGAGGCTTTCCCAATCGCCAACCCATGCGCGTTGCCCGTGATGCGCGGGAGATGTTTTTTTACGGCGGAATACGGATCCACCGCTTCGAGCGCGGCGGAGAGGATCCGAAAAATGCGCAAGTCGGTGAGACTGTGCGTCGCGAAACGATGGGCGTTCATGTCTGTTATCATAACAGAAACAGCGCAACAGGCGTTCTTTGACGCCGATGGAGCGAACATGTCGAAACCAAAAGTTTTCGTGACGCGTGTCATTCCCGATAAGGGATTGGACCTCGTAAAAGATTTTTGCAATGCGGATGTATGGGAGGACGAACTGCCTCCCCCGCGTGAGGAAATATTGAAGCGCATGCAGGGCATGGATGGTTTGTTGTGCCTGCTGACCGACAAGGTTGATGGCGAAATAATGGACGCGGCGGGCGCGCAATTGAAGGTCATCAGCAATTACGCGGTCGGCTTCGATAACGTTGATGTGACCGCCGCGACCGCGCGCAAGATCCCCGTTGGCAACACACCCGACGCGCTGACCGACGCCACCGCCGATTTCGCCTTTGCCCTGTTGATGTGCGCCGGTCGGCGCGTGATCGAAGGAGATCGTTACGTGCGCGATGGAAAGTGGAGGACGTGGGGTCCGATGCTTTTGCTCGGCAACGAGATCAAGGGCGCGACGCTCGGTCTTGTCGGGTTCGGTCGCATTGGCAGGGCGATGGCAAAGCGCGCTTCGGGCTTCGAGATGCGCGTGATCTTTTACGACCCGGGCAAAGAAGACAACGACCCTGAACTTAATGCGAGGCGCGTGGATTTCGAGACCCTGCTTGCGGAATCGGATTTCGTCTCGCTTCATACCCCGCTGA
>JABWAU010000170.1 GCA_013360875.1 Anaerolineales bacterium
GTCGTCGAAGAACTGCTTGATCTTCTTCGCATCGTTCGAGATGAGCACGGCGCCCAATCCATATTGGCAATCATTGGTTAGCTTGATGGCTTCATCGAAGGTCGTATATTCCATCAATGGCACGGCGGGACCGAAGGTCTCATCGCGCATGATGACCATGGAATGATCCACGCCGGAGAGCACGGTCGGTTCGTGGAAGAAGCCCTTGGTCAAATTCTTTGGTCGTCCGCCGCCAGCAAGTATTTTTGCGCCGTGAGATTTTGCATCAGCAATTTGACTCTCGAATTTGGCTCGGTAGGTCTCACCGATCATCGGTCCCATATCGGTTGCGGATTCCAAACCGGGACCCAGGCGTAAGGACCTGACATGCTCCACGATGGCTTCGGTGAATTTCGCCGCACCCCGCCTCGGGATGTAGACCCGTTCCGTCGATGTGCAAACCTGCCCGGCGTTGATCAGAGCCGCATATGCCACAGCCTTCGCCGCGATTTCAGGATCCGCATCCTCGGCAATGACCGTCGCATCCTTGCCGCCCAATTCCAGGTGCAGTTTCTTCATCATCGGCGCGGCGAGCGAAGCGATTTTTTGTCCCGTTGCCAAACTGCCAGTAAACGCGATCACAGGCACATCAGGATGCTTCACCAGCGGCTCGCCCGTTTCAACGCCGTAGCCTGTGACCACATTGACTACGCCCGCAGGCAGATGATCGAAACAATGCTCGGCAAGATACAGCGCGGTGAGCGGCGTCATTTCGGAGGGCTTGATAACCACTGTATTGCCAGCCGCGAGCGCGGGCGCGACCTTCCATGCCATGAGCAGCAGCGGATAATTCCACGGCACGATGCACCCAACCACGCCGTACGGTTCCTTGATGATAAAGTTGAACTGCGACGATGCCGCCGCCGCCAACACGCTCCCGCGATGATGCCGCCCCAACTCGGCGTAATAACGGAACGTGTTCATTACCCATTCGGTTTCCTCTTCGTTCTCGGTCAGCGGCTTGCCTTCCTCCAACGTCAGCAGACGGGCGATCTCTTCGCGATGGGCATGGACTTTCTCCGCGACCTCGTGCAGGAGATTCGCCCGTTCGTTCGCGCCCATCTTCCGCCACGCTTCGAACGCGGACCTCGCGGCTGTCACCGCCGCCTCGACATCTTCCGGCGTCCCGCGCGGGACACTGTCCAGGACTTCCTCTGTGGCCGGGTTTTGCACTGCGATGGCTTCTGTGGATTTGCCCTGCGTAAATTCACCGTTGATATACATTAGTTTCATGGACGCCTCCGTCAGGATTTTAAATCAATTCTGACTCATACGTATAGCAAGTGCGATTTCGACAATTCGACGCTAGAGAGCGTCTCTAACGCTTACAGGCGGGGCGTATGAGCCTCAATCTTTTTCAACAGGAACAAACTTGCAATCATGCACAACGCCCCGAAGATGAACAGCCCCTTGTATCCGATCCACGCGCCGGGGGAGAGGGAGTTCAACCAATCCAGCGCGGGACCTTCGAGACGCGCCAACGCGCCGGAGCCAGCCGTCGCCAGATTCGTGAGACCCAGATATTTTCCCGCTTCAGTTTCAGGCGCAAGGGAATTCGCCAGCGCCCAATTGGAGGTGAGGAAAAGTCCGATCCCTGCGCCCAGCACCGCACCGAACATCAACAGACCGCGCATGTCGGTGGCGAGGAGCATCAACAAGATTCCTGTCGCGGAGACATAAGTTGCAATCGTCAAGATCCTCCTGGCTCCATATTGATCGCTCAGCCAGCCGCCGATGAGGACGAGGACAACCAGCGCGCCGGTCAACACGGCGAGCAGGTCGCCGGTCTGCTTGGGCGGGTCAGGCACGCGGATCACATCCTGCAAATAATATTGGGCAAAGGCTTGCACACCATAAATGCCAAGCAGAAATAGTGCGCGTTCCGCGATCAGCCACCAATACGATGTGTTTTGCTTGAAGTCTATGTGGAATTGACCGAACAAGGTTTTCCAATTTGTGCGTTCATGAGTCAGTGCGGGTTCTTCCCTCACACCAAGGATCGTGATCGCCGCGGAGATTGCCAGCAGACCAATCACAACCAGCATAACGGAGATAGGGTCCCTCGAAACGGAATCAAGCAAACGTCCCGCGAGAAGCGAAGCCGCCATCAGGGCAAGCATGTCCATGAAGGTCTTGAACGACGATGCCACGCCGAGTTGAACCTTTGGGACGCGGTCGGGCAGGAGTCCCTGTAAAGGTCCGTGCGCGATGTTCGAACTCAATTGCAAGCCGATATACCCGATGAACAGCCACGTCAAGCCGCCAGCCCACGCGAGGATGGAAAGAAAAAGAAAATCGAAGAGCGTCCCAAGCGCGATCAACGGACGCCTGCGCCCGAAGCGCGATTTCCATCCATCCGAGAGCGCGCCGGAAAGCGGTTGGACAATCATCGCGATCAGGAGACCCGCGAAAGTGAGCAAACCGAGAGAGGTATTCTTTTTTTCATCGGGAACGTAATTGAGCAACACGGCTGGCAGGATGATGGGATGCAGCGCATTCCACATAAATGAAAGACCCACCCAATAGGCATTGAGGATGAACAGTTGAGGAAGCGACAGTTTCTTCAAGCGAAATCTCCTCTGAGATATGGAGGTAAAAGTTCTGCGATATTCTTCATGATGATCTGAATCGCTTGCGCGTCTTTATCGTCCGACAGTAAATCGCGCGGGATATTCAACTCATACGCTTTGCCAAAATGGAGGGTGAAGACTCCCTCCGCTTCGTACGCGCCGACGGGAACGAACCTGAGCCCCGCGCTGGACAATAACAACCCGAATCTTCCCAAGCCGGAGGCTGGTCGCGCCAGTTTCCCATCCGCGGAATCCCCGCCTTCGGGCGCGAGACCGAGGAGCGGCTCTTTGGCATGACGCACATAATCCAACACCTTGCGAACCGATGCGGCGCGGGCTTCCACATCCTTCGGACGCGGTGGCATGGGAGGCATGGTCGTAAACCCATAGACGCGCGCGGCGCGATGCAATACCAACCGCGAAAGGATCATGCCCACCGGCGCATACCACCTGCCGGGGTAGGTCAATTCGCCGGTGATCACCCAATGCACGTCAACGGGAACGGTCGCGCTGATGGCAAGCGCGAGCCACTGCGCGCCAAAGCCGGCGCGGTAGTAATGATTTACTGTGATGACACAGGGACCGCATTGCGGAATGTTTTCTCTTCCAATCACTTGCAGCGGCGGATTCAGCAGTTCAATACAAGCCCGCGCATCCTCCCGGAACGAACGGCGGCGCAATAGAAGGACATCGAAAGCGACCCTCGCAATCAACCCGCGCGGATAGGAATAGACCGGATAATTCATAAACAATAACGTCCCGAAGGTTTGATCTGTACGACAGTGTTCTTCAAAGAAACCCTCTGGACGTTCTTCATTCTGAAATGAATTGCATCAATTCCCAGGGCGATCCTTGGGCGCTTCCGATTCTTCGATCAACTCTTTTGGCGTCGCCGCGCCACAGGCGGGGCAGGCATAATTATTTTCAGCAGGGACATACGATCTGCGGCAATACGGGCAGTCAATGGAGCGCGGGGCGACCGGCACTTCCACCCTTTTCTCTGTAACGACCTCGCGCGTGTGTGTCCGTCCCATGTTTCCCAACACCACCACATTTCCCAAACCAGGCAGTCCCGAACCGCGCGGCGTGGACGAAGAGGAGGCAGACGAAGACGCAATGTCCGCTTTCACCTTCGAACCGCCTCCCGAAGACCTTTTCTTCGAAGAACCTTCCGGGAGTTTCCCGCCGCCCGCCAGCACGAAGAACAGCACCGCCACGATCACCACTGCCGCCACCGTCAAAAAGACGATGATCGCGGTCAGCCGGATGGCGCGCGGCACGTTATAGAGTTCATACCCGTAACTGAACAGGAACACGCCGCCCACGTAGAAAGGGAAGAGAATCGCCGCCAGGACGATCCCCGTATTTTGATCCAGTTGCCCTTCGAACCAGGTCAAATAGATCACAAGGACGATGACCCCCAGCGAAGCCAGCGCAACCAACCCGCCCGGCACCAGAATGTGCAACGGCTTGCCGGGCTTGGTCTCGTCGTGGTCGTATTCGATCACTTCGTGTGTCTTTGCGCCAACCTGTCGGGCGCGATATTGTGATTGAGGCATGTCATCTTCCTTTTGGACTCAGCCAGCACGCTGGCGTGGTGCGGGGGCATGCTCCCTGATGCCAAATCATCGCTTCAACTCGTTTGCGATCTCGTCCATTTGTCTCAGGATCAACGGCACCTGCCCCTCGGTCAGGTCGGGGTGGCGGATGGTATCGAACATGTCGCGGAATCCGTCCTGCATCATTATCTTTACGGTTCTCCACGAGGAAAGTTTTGGGGTCGTCTCCCCGTTCGGCAGGAGGTTGACCGCTTCCGCCCATTGGGGATGAGAAGTCGAGTAATCGGCGAGCAGGTCCATCGTCGAGGAACGAAGCGGAAACATCCCGGTGCTTTGCGTCCAGCGCGCCTGGTTCTCCGCCGAAAGCATCCAGCGGATGAAGAGCCACGAGGCGAGTTGCGTCACGTCGTTCGATTCGAAGACCACGAACGAGGAACCGTACACGACAAAAGCGGTCCGCCCGGGACCGGGGAAGGGCAGGACGATCCACTCGTCGTCGTTTCCCAGGGCGTTGAAGGCGCGCGATTGATCCGCGAACTCTTCGAGGCTGGCGGCAGCGAACAAAGCCTGCCGCGAGGCAAAGCGATCGTATACCGAAGTCCCGGCGGAAGCCACCCACGCGCAGCCTTTTTGCTGCAGAGACTTCACGAACTTGAAGGCGTCAATATTTTCCTGCGCGAGAAAACGATAACCGTTCTCCGACTCCACGCCGCCGCCAAAGGCAAGCATCCACGAAAGCGGCGTCATCGGATGCGCGTCCACCAGCCAGCCGCCCAACGCGTCGTTGTTCGCGTCCGCGTCGGAAGCCAGCGCCTTGTTCGCCGCGCACGCCTGCCGCTCAAAGTCGGAAGAAGTTTCAGGCGGGGAAGCGAACCCGAGTTCACGCGCCCAGGTTTGGTTGTAGAGAATGAAGCGTCCCGTCCGCTGCGCGGGCATCCCCAGGCGCGCGCCGTCCGCCTCATCCTGCATCCAGATCACGGTCGGGAATTCGGATATCTCCAGACCGCTCATGCCGTATTCCGGGTCGCGCAGATAATCGTTCAGGTCAACGACGCGCTCCCGCCATTCGAACGCGTATTCGGGGAGGACGATCGCGATGTTTGGATTATTCGATTCATCGAACGCGGCATTGACCTGGGAAAACAATTCGCTGAAACTGGATTTGCCCTCCGCGCGGACGACGATGC
>JABWAU010000051.1 GCA_013360875.1 Anaerolineales bacterium
TATCAGTACTTCACGAAAGCGCGTACTTGGCGTTCTCTAACGACAGGTTTGCGCTAGAGAGCGCAGACCTACGCAGGATTTTCGTGATCTACTGATTATTCGCAGCTCTCCCAACGGAAAATCATTCCATCCAAAACTGATACTCTATGTTAAGATTGACGCACTGTCATAGGAGGTCCACATGTCACAGCCTGAACCAAACCAAAATGAGCCCAGCAAATTGAAAAGACTCCTGAACGCTGGAGACTCGGACGAATCGCCCATCTCGCGCCTGCAAAGAACGGTGGGGAAAAACGCCCCGGCGAAAACGACGCCCGCCGCGCAGACGACACAACCCAAACAAGACGGCTCGGTTTCCACGCCCAAACCTGCCTCCAAATCCCGGGCAGTGTCCAAGCCCGACGCGGGAGGATTCAAATTCCTGCCCGCGTTTTGGACCGTCGCAAGCGTCCTGTCCATGACCGTCAACATCGTTTTGCTGATCATCCTGGCGCTCGTCGTGCAAAACTTCAAAACGGTTGGCGTGACCCTGACCGCCCTGCCAGACCACCTGCTCGGCGGCTTGTATCATAACTTCGTCAAAATGGACAATGCCTCCATCAAAACGCGAATCCCTGTGAATGCGAATATTCCGTTGAACATCACGGTGCCTGTCAGGGCGACCACTCAGATCACGCTTGCCGAAGCGGCTGTCATTCGGAACGCGCAGGTGATCATCAACACGGGGAGTCTGGATATCAACGCCAGCGCCACCGTTACATTGCCCGCCAATACGCCTCTCACCGTCAATCTCGATTTCCCCTTGCAGGTTACAGACACCATCCCCGTCAGTTTGCCGGTTGATGTAAACATTCCGCTCAACCAGACCGAACTGCACGAACCCTTCGTCGGCTTGCGGCAGGTCGTGGAACCGTTTTATTGCATGCTCAATGACTGTCCATAGGATGGGCATCAGGCGCCCAAACATTCAATTGGAGACCGAATATTTATTTATGAAGAAACCCTACACCGTCGTAACGCTTTCAAATGGCTTGAAGGTATTCCTGAAGGAGATCCATACCGCGCCGATCGTCTCCTCCTGGCTTTGGTACCGGGTCGGCTCGCGCGATGAAACCCAGGGTCGCACAGGCATATCGCATTGGGTCGAACACATGCAATTTAAAGGCACGCCGCAATTCCCCGCCAACGTTCTTGATAAAGCCATCTCGCGCGAAGGCGGCGTGTGGAATGCCATGACCTACCTCGACTGGACGGCGTATTACGAAACCATGCCCGCCGACAGAATTGACCTCGCCCTGCGCCTCGAAGCGGACCGCATGGTCAACAGCCAGTTCGATGAGAAAGAGGTCGCCTCCGAGCGGACGGTCATCATCTCCGAGCGCGAGGGCAACGAAAACGATCCCCTCTTCCAACTCGGCGAGGCGGTGCAGCACGCGGCGTTTCGTATTCATCCATACCATCACGAGGTCATCGGCGACATGGCGGACCTCCACGCCATGACCCGCGACGACCTTTACGACCATTACCGCGCGTATTACACGCCGAACAACGCGGTCATGGCAGTGGCAGGGGATTTCGACACAAAATCCATGCTTGCGCGCATCCGCGGGCTATTCGAACTGATCCCGGCTGGACAGGAACCGACGCGGCTTGCCCGCCCGGAGACTGAACAAAGAGGAGAGATACGGCTCTCGGTGGAAGGACCCGGTTCGACCTCCTACGTTCAGATCTGCTACCGTTTCCCAGCCGCTTCCCACCCGGACTTTTTCCCGCTTGCCGTGCTGGACAGTCTGCTCGCTGGGCCCAGCAACCTCAACATGTTCAGCGGAGGCATCTCGAACAAGACCTCGCGCCTCTACCGCGCCCTTGTGGATAAGAGGTATGCGGTCGGCATCTATGGCGGCGCGCAGGCGACCATTGATCCCTTCCTTTACTCGATCATTTTGACCGTACATCCCAAACGAAAGCCCGAGGAAGCCCTCGCCGCATTGGACAGGGAGATCGAACGGGTCAGGCGCGAGAAGGTCGCCAAATCGGAAATTACCCGCGCCATCAAACAGGCGCGCGCCCTGTTCGCCTACGGAAGCGAGAACATCACCAACCAGGCGTTCTGGATGGGATATTCGGAAATGTTCGCGGAGTACAACTGGTTCGAGACCTATCTGGATAAATTATCGGCTGTTTCGGTGAGGGATGTTCAACGCGTGGCGAACGAATATTTTCAACCCCGGAGCCGCGTGGTCGGGACGTATGTGCCGGCGGATGGGAGGAAGGCTTAACCATGAAAACGGTCAAATCCACCCTGCCCGGTCCCGATACCATTCACCGCGAAATCCTGTCGAACGGCATTACGATCCTGACACGATCGAATTTCAACAGCCCGTCGGTCGCCGTGAGCGGATATTTCGACGCGGGTGCGTTGTTCGATCCCGACGAAAAACTCGGGCTCGCCGATTTCGTCACCTCCGCGTTGATGCGTGGGACGAAAAAACACAACTTCGACGAGATCTATAACATCCTCGAATCCGTTGGGGCAAGCCTGGGGTTCAGCACTGGCGTGCATCGGTCGGGCTTCAACGGCCGTTCCCTCGCAGAGGAGCTCCCTTTATTGCTCAGCCTGTTATCCGAAGCGTTGACGCAGCCGACGTTTCCCAAAACCGAGATGGAGAAACTGCGCGCTCAAATTCTCACCGGGCTGGCGATCAACGCGGAGGATACCTCCGAGATGGCTTCGCAGGCTTTCGACAAGATCCTGTATAAGAACCATCCCTACAGCCGTCCCGATGAAGGGACGACGGAGACCGTCAAGCGGATCACGCGCGACGACCTTGTGAAATTCCACCGCGAACATTACGGTCCGCGCGGGATGGTGATCGCCATCGTCGGCGCGGTGGAGGCGGAGGAAGCCGTCAGACAGGTGGAACGCGCGTTGGGTGGGTGGCAGGTAAAGGGTCAGAAAGAACCGCCCCCGATCCCAGACGTGAAACCGCTCAAGAAGACGATCACGAAACATCATCGCATCGCGGGCAAGTCCCAGTCCGATATTGTGATTGGCACGAATGGCCCGAAACGAAAGGACCCGGAGTATATGTCCGCCGCGTTGGGGAATAACGTTCTGGGGCAGTTTGGGATGATGGGGCGCATTGGAGATTCGGTGCGCGAAAAGGCTGGGCTGGCGTATTATGCCTACTCGAGCCTGAACGCCGGGATCGGTCCTGGCTCGTGGGAGGTGAGCGCAGGCGTGAACCCGAGTAACGTTCGCAAGGCAAGCGACCTGATCGTGGACGAATTGAAGAGGTTCGTGGATGAAGGCGTGACGGAGGACGAACTTGCCGACAGCAAGGCAAACTTCATCGGGCGTCTGCCACTTTCTTTGGAATCGAATAAAGGTGTTGCGGGGGCGCTGTTGAACATCGAGCGGCACGATCTCGGATTGGATTATTATCTCCGTTATGCCGATCTGGTGAATGAAGTCACGCGTGGTGATGTTTTGAACGCAGCGCGGAAGTATATTGATCCCGCACGGTTGGCGATTGCAGTTGCAGGACCGTGAGGAGTAGCCGTTGATCGGTAAGCAGTGTTACAGGCGATTATGAAATTGGCGACAGGCGTTGACTTGATCGAAATCAGCCGCATCGAGGAGGTGATCGCGCGTCACGGCAGGCATTACCTCGAACGCATCTATACGGCTGCTGAATTGGAGCAGTGTGGTAAACGCGCGGAGTCGCTGGCGGGACGGTTCGCCGCGAAGGAAGCGGTTGCAAAGGCGCTGGGAAGCGGGATCGGGGATGTGGCTTGGAAGGAGATCGAAATTTTAGGAGATGATCAAAACGCGCCGGTGTTGAGGCTATATGGTTCTGCCGAACAGAAGGCAAAAGAGTTGGGCTTGGCCGTCTGGTCCGTGAGCATCAGTCACAGCCAAAGTCATTCGGTTGCATTGGTTGTAGCGATCGGTTGAAATGAAAACTTCCCGGAGTGCCAGTTCTCCGGGAACTTTTGCAAAGGACAAGCCTCACGTGAAAAATCCGACCATGCTTGTGGCTATGTCCAATTTGCCGGGTCAGTTATTATCCTCCACGCCGATCCAAAGGTGACCGGGCAGGACAGGTCGGTAAGGACGAACCGTGATTTTCTGCCTTTCCAGCCTGACGTCCTTCAACATGCTGGGATGAACCAGGCAAAGGTCGGGTGTTTGTCCGTATTTCTTGCGGTAGTATTCCGTCGCCTTCTGAATCTTGATGTCAAGCGAAATTTGTGAATTGTCGAACCATAACATTCCGGTATGCATGATAACCTCCGCATCATTCGTTCAGTGCGGGAATCCAAAAATGAAGCCATTGTTTGCCTTCGCGCATGACGAATTCCGAACCGCGCTCCAATTTACCGAGTTCCGCCCCCTCTGCATCCAGTCTGCGGATGTGATCGGCATTTCGAATCTTTCCGAAGATGCGCGTGCGAAAGGCTCCAAGCCAGGATTCCATATTTACAAAAAACTGGGAACTCAAAGTAATAATGGGCCATACACGTCGGGAAGGTCCTCGTAGGAGGAGCCATCGCAGATTATGCACTGCCTCCATTTCCAGGTTGGTGATAGCATCGAGATCATCCAGCAAAAGCAAGACGGACTGTTTGCTGGTCTTGTTCCCATGAGCCCAGGACGCCAGTGATAGAATGAAATCCTCCGCCGATCTGTGATGGATGGAGAAAACGCCGACGTTGTTGGGGATTTCCTCGAACCCGTTCCATTCTTCGGGATGGTTGGTCAATGCGCCGAATTGAAGTTTATCCGGCGGATGCATTTTTCCAGCCGCGCGCGCGATGGTTTTCAGGAACGCCGTCTTGCCAGTTCCAGGATCGCCAAGTATAAGCAGCGGGCCTGGAAGCGGATCGTGCAGGTTCAGCAGGACAGGAAGTTCATCCGACGCAACCCCCAGAAACAAGGCTTCTTCCGGCATGGGTCCAAAATCGGCCAGCACCTGATCCAAGGCAGGCTGGACAGGTATCGGCTCCGCGTGATGCGCCGTTTCCAATTCCGTTTTGAGTTCGGCGTACGCGTCCATCATCAGGTCAAATCGTTCAAGGTCGTCATTCATAGGAACCTCTGTTTAGAGCCTGTCCGAATAACCAATCTCGTCTATGGAATCAGGGAGCTTGTTCCCGAACTGTGCCAGCAAGTTTCACATGGCAACTCGGTGACATTGACTGATCCCAGAATTATTCGGATAGTTTTTAGAACATCTGTTCTAACTATACAACTTAATATGGCGTGTGTCAAGAGGTGTGGGTTGGTGATTCATGGCTTTCTCATTATCGGGATTCACGAACTTCTGGACACGGAATTCACGGAGTGAACGGACTTTTTCCGTTTTTTCACGGAGGCATCCTTGTCATCCGCGTGATCCGTGTACAAAAGGATTTTTTGTCAAGAGATAATGAGAAGACCATAGTTGGTGATTACCCACAACGCGTAGGAAGCGTTCTCTAACGCTGATGGGAGCATTAGAGAATGCGTCCTACGCGCGAGATGTGGGTAATCACCAGGTGTGGGATATTGCAATTTCGTATCAGCGGCGATTGCGCTTCAACGCGCAGTTGACCCTGATGCAATTTTCGAAGTTCCCCAATGGAGCCGTCAACTGAAAAGGTGAAAAAAGGTCGTAGTCTTATGAAAACGCAGTGCATTGATTTGTACACTCAACTTGATTTTCGTTTGTATTTGTGCTAATAATGAGAGAAAAAATGCGAGGGCTTCTACATGCACAGGGAACGTGTTTCCGAAAATGTCTATTGGTTTCAAAGTGAGGTTTATGCTCAGGTGACGGCAGGTGTGGTGGCGGGTCCACAGTGGGCGGTGGTGATTGATACCCTGGCTCTGCCGGAGGAGACCCTAACTGTCCGTGAATTCATCGAGCATGAGTTGAACGTGCCAGTCCGGTACGTGATCAACACGCATTATCACGCCGATCATTCGTGGGGGAACTGTTTCTTCCCTGGCGCGACAGTGGTTGCGCACGCGCGTTGCCGCGAGCTGTTGGAGGAACGCGGTATCCCTTCGTTTGAATCGGCAAAGAAGCAAAATCCCGCCTTGCGGCAGGTGCGGATCATCCTCCCCCAGATGACGTTCATTGACGGCGACATGACCCTTCGTGTAGGCAAGAAGAACCTGATCCTTTCCCCAACCTTCGGGCATAGTCACGACGGCATATCGGTATTGGTCGAGGAGGATCGTATTCTGTTCGCAGGCGACGCGTTCATGCCCGTACCGCATGTGGTGGATGGAGATGTGGACGATAATATAGCCTCCATCAAGCACATTGCCAAACTGGGGCTCGAGAACATCGTGCAGGGGCATGGCGACATCATCCTGCGCGGCGAAATTGACGCGGCGGTGAAGGAAAACGTCAATTATCTGAGCGCGATCAAAAAAGCCGTAAAGTCGGTTGCGCGCAAGAAGAATGCATTTGAACTACTGGAAGAAATAAAGATCGAGGATTGCGGCAAAAGCAGGGTATATCTTGGCGGGCTGGCGGAGGCATTGCATCAAAGCAACCTGCGCGCCTTGCTTTCCAAGGCTCAAAGTGGAAAACAATCCTGAGCGATTTGTTTACTTCGCATTCCTCCCTCCTATTATTCCACTGTTGGCAAGTTCTTCCAATTCACCCTGGGAGAGGATCTCGCCCAGAACGGCATTCGTGTGCTCGCCCAGTTTTGGCGCGGGTCGTTTTGCTCCGCGCGCAAAGATGAATGGGGTGTTCAGACCGGCAGGCTGGCCGTCTTCTTCATGCACAAACCCGCGCGCCATCACCTGCGGATGCGAAAGCATTTCTTCGAATGAGAGGACCGGTTCCACGCAACCGTCGCTGTTGGAGAAGGCTTCCAGCCATGCGTCAAGTGTCTTTCCTTTGAAAATGTTTGCCACCTCGTCCTTGATGGATGGGTCGAACTGGCGCGGAATTATGTCGTTCCTCCCGGTGATCCTGCAAAAATCGCTCCAAAAGGTTGGTTCCAACGCGCCAAGCGACAGATATTTTCCATCCGCCGTCTCATAAATATTGTAGCAAGCCAGTCCGCCGCCCAACGCCATCATTCCGCCCTTCACCGACAAGCCGCTGAAAAACGCCGCGCCGGCCTGGGGCGTCATCCATGAAAGCGCGCCATCGAGCAGGGATATATCCAGATAAGCGCCATCTCCAGTGTTTTGCCGCCCTACGAGCGCGCTCAGAATGGCAATACCTGCGAGCATGGCGCCGCTCAGGTCGGCTACTGCCACGCCATACGGCACAGGCGGACCATTCTCCTTCGCGTTCAACGACAGCGCCCCGCTGATAGCCAGGTAATTCAAATCGTGCCCGGCGCGCTGGCGGTAAGGTCCCTCCTGCCCATAGCCTGAAAGGGAACAATAGATTATGGCGGGATTGACCGTCCGGATTATTTCATAATCAATCTTCCAGCGCGCCATGGCCCCCGGCCGAAAACCCTCGAGCAACACATCTGCCGTGGACGCCAGGCGGAGAAAGACTTCGCGCCCGCGCGGGTGGCGGTAATTGATTGCCACGCTTTTCTTTCCCTGATTAATCATTTCGAACATTTTGCCAAGTCCCATCTCCGCGGGGATCAGACGCGCGTAATCGCCTGCAAGGGGGGTTTCCACTTTGATCACCTCCGCGCCCAGGTCCGCGAGCAATTGAGTCAGATACGGACCCGGCACAAGGCGGGAAAGATCGAGGATACGTATTCCGTTCAACGGTTGGTACATGGACGCCTCCGCGGAAAAGTTCGTTCGTTAGTTCTGCAAAGATCCATCCCCTTGTAAACCATTGCGCCTCATTCGGGGTTTTGGCGCTGTTCCTTCCTGGCTCTCAACCATCCATGCAAACTGTATTTGACCACACGCTCATTTCCGACAAGTAATTTTCGGATGTTGGGACGCAACGCCCAGAGTAACAGGAGCTCGGCAAGCACCCCGTATAACACATCCACCCAGGGCATCAATCCCATCGAAGCACGGATGGAAAAGATGATGATCACAAATATGCCCACGGCGATGGTGGTGATGGAGGCAATGCCAACCGTAAAATAGATCAGCGCGCCAAGCACGAAGAGAATGGGCAGCGACCAGCCCCAGAG
Source organism: Anaerolineales bacterium (assembly GCA_013360875.1). Lineage (GTDB taxonomy): Bacteria > Chloroflexota > Anaerolineae > Anaerolineales > Villigracilaceae > Defluviilinea. Next base: position 8,128 of record JABWAU010000051.1, read on the forward strand.
TCCCACCGAGCCTCCCAGAGCCGGCGCGCCGCCCGCCCCGCCGTGAAAACGGAGCTTGCCGTCCTCGTCGCGGCTGATCAAAAAGACCGAATAATTATGTCCGAGGATTGCCGCCACTGGAGCAAGCACATGGATGATGTGATGCCCGGTAAGGACCTGTGCCAGCCAGACCGACGCCGCGCCTTTCAAGATGTCCAGGATGGCTGTGAGCAGACCCGCCCCGAACCCTGCGGCGCGCATGGCATTTGTCCCGCCCGTGCGTCCGCTTTCGATCTCGCGGATGTCCTTGCCGGTTTTGAACTTGACAATCAACAACCCGAATGGGATGGAACCGAGGATATATCCAAGAGCCACGATCCCTGCTTCGACCAACGTTTGCATCTCTTTCCTCCGAATGAATATAGAACTTGAAACACAGGAAAACGCGCGGGGTTTCTCTATTCGAGGATCTTCAGGTCAACCTCGCGCGCTGCCCCCTTTTCGATCCAAAATCCGCGCAGGCTCCATGCTCCGTCTTTCCTGAAACAAACGATGTGGACGACCTCATAAGCCGCCTCCGCAATATCGGTCGGGGAGACAGTTTCAGGTCCCGCGGGATGCGAGTGAAAGATGGCGAGCAGGTCGAGGCCGTTGGATTCGATCCACTCGAATGCCTGGAGTTGCTCGTATGGATCCATCACGAATCGCACGGGACTTTGAGCCTGATTCCGCACGAACAACACTTCCTCCACCCGATCCTTTTTCCCCGCCAGCAGACCGCAAGCCTCCAGCGGCGCGTGGGCTTTCGAATGTTCGATGATCGCGAGCGCGTGTTCGCGCCTGAACGTCAATTGCGGGATCATTTTATCGAATGAAGATCGCCAGCCCCCAGCACAACGACGCGACGATGGCGGGTTCCAGCGCGGCGCGCCGGACGGGTATGTTTTCGTCGAGGTTGACTGCCAGCTCGATCAACCCATATAACGGACCGATCAACAGCAGCCCGAACTGGATGGGGGAAAGGGGCCAGTAATGCAGCCCGGCCGCCATCTGCGCGCAGACCAGCCCGATGCCGAGCGACCAGGCAATTTCCCATTTGCCGCCGATCCTCAAATGTAATATGCGCAGACTTGCGAGCGCGGAGGCGATGAACAGCGCGGGCAGGAGAATATACAGGCGCGTCTGACTGGCGCGGAGGGCTATGGACAATACAAAGAACAGGGTGTGTGAAATGGCGGTCAGCCCCGCCACCGACAGGTTGTAATACGGAGCGTCCGGGTCCACCGCAACGTATTCCGCGAGAAAAACAAGGAAGAGCAGGATGCCACTAACCAAAAAGCCGATCCACCAGGCGGGTCCATCCGGTAATATGGAGAGCGGGACGCTGAGGACGAAGGTGGTGAGGGTGGGAAGCAGCCACCATTGAAAGGTGCTCCTGCCGTTCAGGGAGGGGTGGCTGCGCAGAAGCCAGTCCATGCCTGTGGCGGCGAGACCCGCAGTAAAAGCGTTCATAAGGGTCGTAATGTCCAGGGGGAGGGCGAACAGGAAGCCCGGCAATTGCACTTCGAGGTTGAACCCCTGCGAGGGCGCGAGATTCGCCAGTGCAAGCGTCAAAAGCACAGTGGACGTGAGCAACCCGATCCGATTCGGATCGGGCGTGAAACGGCTTTGTTCGTTCATCCCAGGCATTGTACCTGTCCCTTACCCGACTGCCAAGACATGCGCCGTATGGTAGAATCAAATGGTTATGAACATGCAAAAACTCGAAACGTTGCCTCCTCCTCCGGGCGTGCTCGATTCGCTCCGGGCGGGTTTCGAGGTCGTATCCAACCGCATCATGCTGATCCTCATGCCGCTGGGCTTGGACCTGCTCCTCTGGCTGGGTCCGAGGTTGAGCGTGGATGGATTGCTCTCCCCTTATTTTCGGTTGGCGTTCGAGCAGGCGCGCAGAACCGTGGCGGAAGCGGACATGGAGCGTTTCATCCAGGCGCAATCCCTGTTGGCGGGGTGGTTGAGGGATTTCAATTTGTTGAGCCTGCTCTCCAAGTCGCAGTTGTTTCCCATCGGCGTATGGAGTCTTTCCGCCCAAACGCTGCCGGTGAAAAACCCGCTTGGGCTGTCGGACGTTGTGACGGTCTCCTCTTTTTGGATCGCGCTCGGATTGGCATTCGCGTTGGTCCCGCTTGGCTGGGTCATCGGGGGAGTGTACTATCGTCTGGTGGCAGGATCAATTTTGGGCGGGGATGAGGCGAGGATCGGTTTCCTGCGCGCGGTCGTTCAGAGCGTCATTCTCTCGCTGCTGTGGCTGGCGGGCATGGGAGCGGTCGGCGTTCCCTTGTTCATGGTCATTGGCTTGTTTATGGCGATCAGCCCGGCGATGGCGAACATTGTGTTGTTTATCCTTTTGTTATTTTCGTTCTGGTTGATCGTGCCGCTGTTCTTCACGCCGCACGGGATCTTCGTCCGCGGTCAGAACGCGTTCCTTTCGATCCTTTCCAGCGTGCGGATGATGCGCTTCTCGCTCCCGACGAGCGGCATGTTCGTATTGAGCGTGTTCCTGCTTTCATACGGATTGGACCTGTTGTGGAGCGCGCCGGGCGGGGAGTCCTGGCTGGCGTTGGTGGGGTTTGCAGGTCATGCCTTTATGACGACCGTATTGCTTGCGGCAAGTTTCGTCTATTACCGCAACATGACCGATTGGATGAAAAAAATGCATGGATAGTTCCGCCGGGGGCGGTCTTCCGTACTTCGAACGTATCTTCTTCACCCGCTTTCCATGAGGCGGGTATTTCCTGGAGGTTTTTGTGGCGACGAAAGAGAAAACAAACGGTTTCGATTACGATGTCAGCGCCATCCAGGCGCTCGAAGGGATCGAACACGTGCGCAAACGTCCGGGCATGTACGTGGGCGGCACGGACATCAAGGCGCTGCATCACCTGGTCTACGAGGTCGTGGACAATGCGATAGATGAAGCGCTGGCTGGCTTCTGCACAAAGATAGACATCATCATCCACGCCGACAGCAGTGTGACGGTCGAAGACAATGGACGCGGCATTCCGGTCGGTCCACACCCGACGAAGAAGGACGCCAAGGGCAAGCCCATGGAAACCGTGGACGTGGTGATGACCGTGATTGGCGCGGGCGGCAAGTTCGGCGGCGGGGGGTACAAGGTCTCCGGCGGTTTGCACGGCGTGGGTGTTAGCGCGGTGAACGCCCTCTCCGAATGGATGACCACGGAAGTCAAACGCGACGGCAAGGTATGGCAGCAAAGTTACAAGCGCGGCGTCCCGCAGGGACCCATCAAGCAGATCGGGAAAGTACCGAAGGACGATACCGGCACGAAACAAACCTTCAAGTTCGATAAGCAGATCTTCACTGAAGACATTGATTATCGTTTCGATACGCTGGTCCAGCGTTTCCGTGAAATGGCGTTCGTGACGCGCGGCGTGACCATCCGCTTTGTGGATGAGCGCGTCGACCGCCAGATGACCTTTTACTTTGAAGGTGGACTCACATCCTTTGTCCGTTATTTGAACCGCAACCGCGAGAACCTGCACCCGGTCGTCCACGTGGACAAGGATATCGAAGCCATCGGCATCGAAGCCGCCATCCAATATACGGATGCGTATACCGAGTCCGTGTACTCGTTTGCGAATACGATCAACACTGTGGACGGCGGCACGCACCTTACGGGCTTGCGCTCTTCGCTGACGCGCGTGATAAACGATTATGCGCGCAAGAACGGCATGCTGAAGGACGCCGATCCGAACTTTTCCGGCGATGACACCCGCGAGGGTCTGACCGCCATCGTCTCGATCAAGCATCCCGAACCGCAGTTCGAATCGCAGACGAAGGTGAAGTTGATGAATCCCGAAGTGCAGACGTACGTCACCCAGGTGGTGGGCGAGGCGTTCAGCACGTTCCTTGAAGAGAACCCGCAGGCGGCAAAGGCGATCATCGCCAAATGTCTGACCTCCGCCCGCGCGCGGGATGCGGCGCGCAAGGCGCGCGACCTGGTCATCCGCAAGTCCGCGTTGGAATCATTGACCCTGCCCGGCAAACTGGCGGATTGCTCGGAACGAGATTCGACAAAGACCGAGTTGTATATCGTCGAAGGCGACAGCGCAGGCGGAAGCGCAAAACAAGGACGCGACCGTCACTTTCAGGCGATCCTCCCTTTGCGCGGCAAGATCATGAACACGGAGCGCGCCCGCCTCGACAAGATCCTTTCGAGCAACGAGATCAAGGCGTTGATCTCCGCGCTCGGAACCGGCATCGGCGACAATTTCGATATCGAAGGTCTGCGCTATGGACGCGTCATCATCATGACCGACGCGGACGTGGACGGCAGTCACATCCGCACGCTGCTGCTGACCTTCTTCTTCCGCTATATGCCGAAGTTGATCGAGGATGGTCATCTCTACATTGCCCAGCCTCCGTTGTATCGCATTGCCTACAAGAATCAGGTCAAGTACGCGTACACAGAAAAGGACAAGGACAAGGTACTCAAGGAGGTGGGGGAGAAGGCGTCGCTCCAGCGCTACAAGGGTCTCGGCGAGATGAATCCCTCCCAATTATGGGAGACGACCATGAATCCCGAAAACCGGACCCTGCTTCTCGTCACGGTCGAGGACGCGGCGGAGGCAGATCGGACCTTCGACATGCTGATGGGCGACGCAGTGGACCCGCGCCGCAAGTTCATCCAGACCCACGCGAAAGCCGTCCGCAATCTGGATATTTAGCCCGAGTTCGGAAGAAGCCTTTTGGGACACGGACAACACAGAAGAGTCCGCTGAAAAAAGCCGGGAACAAACCACAGAGGCGCAGAGACGCGAAGAAATCAGGAAGAAAACCCCCGTGTCTTCGTGGTTGGCAGGTTTTTTTTGACTCTCTCGTTTTTAGCGGGATCGAGCGTCAAGGTTGAAAATTCCCTCCCGCGAGTACCTCGACACGGTTCGATACAAGTTTCACGAATTTTCGCGGCAAAGACTGCCATCTGCTCTTGAGAGGGAGATCACCTCGTGTCCAGAATCACGGGAATTCCCGGGGAGCCTCCTTTGAACTGGCGTTATTTGGCATGGCGTAACGTCCCGGAGACCGTTCCGGGACGTTTTGAATCCCGCCTTTCCTCTTTGTTATGAAAGTACCATAGTTGTGGATTGGGGATGTAGTGTAAAATTCCAGCAGCCGCTGACCCACGCGGCATCCAGTGGAGCCATGTTGTATCTCTCCAAGCGAACACAGGTAGTTTTGAGCCGGGCGCTACAGATCGTGGTGCTGACCTATCAGGCTGTCGCCGTCCTGGTTTTCATCCTTACGCTTTATCTTGCCGCCGATTGGCTGGCGAACCCGTTCATCGGCGGTTTCTTCGAGCATACGCTCGTCTTGAACGGTTCCGATACGAGCGAAGAGGGAAAACACTGGGCAATGTACGCGCAAGGGTTCGACGTGGGCGATCAATTGCTCTCGGTGAACGACGTTCCAGTTTCCACGTCCGACCAATTAAAGGAAATACTAAGTTCGAAGAAAGTGGGGGATGAAGTCACGGTTGAGATGCGCGCCGTCGAAGGACCGGTGGAAAAAAGGGATATTCTCCTGCAGGAACTTTCGTCGGCGGACCGGTACGCCTTCTTTTACATCCCTGAATTTCTGAGTTTTGTTTTCCTCGTCGCCAGTTTGTGGATCTTCGGCCTGCGCCGAACGGAACCCGCCGGGCGGGCTTTCTCCATTTTCACCTCATCCCTTGCCATTGCGGTCGGCGCCTTATTTGACCTGTACACCTCCCATCGTTTTACGTACATCTGGACTCTGGCATTGTCGTTGATCGGAGGCTCGCTCATAGATCTGGCATTGGGCTTTCCCCAGGAAGTGCGTTATGTGATCGGTCGTCCGTACCTCCGCTGGCTGGGCTACCTGGCGGGCTTGGCGCTGACGTTCAACGCCTACGCCAAATTATTCGATTTCGAAAACCCCACCGCCTACATACAGGCATGGCAGTTCATTTATGGATTTGTCGGGCTTGCCGCCCTCTTTTATTTTGGGATGTTGTTCCGTCATGCGGCGACCTCCCGCTCGCCCGTCGTCAAGAACCAGGCGCGGACGATCCTGATCGGTTCCCTGATCGCATTCGGGCCGGTGGTGATCTGGTTCTTGTTTTCGGGCGAGGCGTTCAATCCTTACCTGCTCCCCTTCCTGCTCGTCTTTCCCCTCGTCAATGGATACGTCGTCCTGCGCTTCCGTCTCCTCCGCACTGATTACTGGGTGCGCCAGGGGATGGTATATGCCATGCTGACGATTTTCGTCGTCGGCGCGTACGGACTCCTGGTCAGCGGCATCGCACTGATCGCACCGATACCGTCCAATAATCCTTATTTGATCGCCGGGCTGGTCTTTATTATTGCCGTCCTGCTCAACCCGTTACGCAACCGCCTCCAATCATGGGTGGATGGCGCATTCTTCCGCGGTCAACGCGCCTACGAAGACCGCATCCGCACCTTCAGCCACGAAATGACCGTCGCCCTGGACGTCGAAGCGATCGGGCGGGTGATCCGCCAGCAGGTGATGGCGACCCTGATGCCGGATCGCCTCCACATCTACACCTACGATGCGCTCAACGATCAATACGTTGCCCTGCCCGGGCAGGATGGTCGTCCCACCAGCGATATACGCTTTGCCTCCACCAGCCCGCTTGTCCAGTACTTCCAGAAGGAAAACATCCCGTTGTATCTCGATACGGTCAACCCGCCCGAAAGCCTGAAAGCCGACGAAGCGCGCCTCTCCCTGCTGGGAGCGCGCCTCTTCATCGCTTTGAAGGGCGACGGCAAACCCGTCGGCTGGCTCGCTTTAGGCTCGCCCCTTTCCGGCGCGGCATACACGCCCAAAGACCTCGAATACCTCGAAAACATTTCCGACCAGGCGTCGGTTGCCATTTCGCGCGTGCAGACGGTGGCAAACCTGGAACGCCGCGTGCAGGAAATGAACGTGCTTTCACGCGTATCGCAGGGCGTGAACATCACGCTCACCTTCGACGACGTGCTGGAACTGATCTTCGCGCAAACCTCCCAGATCATCCCCTCCGCCTTCTTTCACATTTCCCTCTACAACAAGGCGGCGAATTATTTCTATTATGGTTTCCGCGTGGACGACAACGAACGCGTCGCCTCCCTCGAAAACCAGCCGCTTCCCAACAACTTCGGTTTGGGACAGGAGATCATCCGCAAGGGACGCCAGATCATCACGCAGGATTACTCGCGCGAATGTCACTCCCGCAACGTGATCCCCGCCGCGACGGGCATCTACGCATGGATGGGCGTTCCGCTCAACTCCGGCGCGGAGACCATCGGCGCATTGAGCGTTGGAAGCCGGGACCCCACCATCACCTACACACGGGCGCAACTCAATCTCCTGCAATCCATCGCCGACCAGACCGTCGGCGCGATCGTCAAGGCGCGGCTTCTGGAGGAGACGGAACAACGCGCCCATCAACTCACCACACTGAACGAGATCACGCGGCAGTTGACCTCCACGCTCGAACAGGAACCCCTCCTCCGCAACATTCTCGAAAACGCCGTAAGCATCCTCAACTGCGAAGCCGGGACCCTGTTCCTGGTGGACGAACAAACCGGCGACCTGATCTTCCGCGTCACCGCCGGACCTGTAGCCGGGAACCTGCTCGGACAACGCCTCCCCGCCGGAACCGGCATCGCTGGGCGCGCCGTCCAAACCCGCGCCCCCGTCATCGAGAACGACGCCCAACGCTCGCTGTCCCGCTTTGCCGGAACCGACAAGCAGACCGGCTTTGTCTCGCGTTCCCTGCTTGCCGTTCCCATGCAAATCAAGGAACGCGTGCTGGGCGTCATCGAGGTCATCAACCGCCGCGATGGGTTGCCCTTCGTGGAGGACGATCAAAACATCCTTGCCGCCTTCGCCGGGCAGGCGGCGGTCGCCATCGAAAACGCGCGCCTGCTCGCGCTCACCGACCAGGAACTCGCCGCCCGTCTCGAGGAACTCCAGGTCATGGGCCGCATCGTCCGCGAGTTGAACGCCAGCCTCGACGTGGACCGCGCCATGCGCATCACGCTCGAATGGGCAATGCGACAGTCCAACGCCGAAGCGGGCTTGATCGGCATGATGGAAGAGGGCAGCATACGCCTCATGGCGCAGGAAGGCTACGAAGAGGTGTTCACCGACCCCTCGAACGGGCACCTGCCGCTCGATATGCCGACCATCAAACCCGCCCTCCAAAGCGGACAGCCCACCCAGGTCTCGCTGATCGCCACAGGCGAAAAGGGACTCCTGCCCACCGCACACACGCAGATCATCATCCCCATCCGCCGCGAAGCGGACGTCATCGGTTTGCTGCTGCTCGAAAGCATGAGCGACTCGCAGGAGAATCTGGCGTTCCTCAACCGCCTGAGCGACAACGCCGCCATCGCCATCTACAACGCCCAACTCTACGACGAAGTGCAGCGCGCCAACATCGCCAAAAGCGACTTCGTCTCGTTCGTTGCGCACGAACTCAAGAACCCCATGACCTCCATCAAAGGCTACACTGAATTGCTCGCCGCCGGCTCCGTCGGGCCGATCAACGACATGCAAACCAACTTCCTAAACACCATCCGCGCCAACGTCGAACGTATGTCCGTTCTGGTATCCGATCTCAACGACAACGCCAAGATCGAAGCGGGCCGCCTCCGCCTCGACTATAAGAAGGTGCGCGTGGCGGAGATCGTGGATGAGGTCCTGCGCTCCACCAGGCGCCAGATCGAAGACAGAAAACAGACCGTGGAACTTCGTCTCGCACCCCACTTGCCGGAGGTCTGGGCGGACCCGGTGCGCGTGGGACAGGTGCTGACCAACCTCGTCAGCAACGCCCACAAATACACTCCCGAAGGCGGGCAGATCGTCATCGGCGCGGAAGCCACCGCCAACCAATGGGATTCCGAAGGAGCGAAACAGGTCATCCATCTCTGGGTCAGGGACAACGGCATCGGCATCAGCGTCGAAGACCAGATGAAGATCTTCCAGAAATTCTTCCGTTCCGACGACTCGAAAGCGCGGGAAGCCCCTGGCACGGGCTTGGGGCTGAACATCACGAAAAGCCTCGTCGAAATGCAAGGTGGTCGCATCTGGTTCGAGAGCGAATACCGCAAGGGGACGACCTTCCACTTCACCGTGCCGGTTGCGGAAGGATGACGACATGATCCTGAAATCCGCCATTGGACATGCCCAGGCGTTGAACGGACGCGAAGCCGGTTTACAGGCGACGCATCACGCCTTGAACAGCCTTGGCTCGGCAAACCCCGGCCTGGCATTTGTCATTGCCTCGCACCAATACCAAGCGCGCGACGTCGTCAACGGCGCGGCAAGCCTGTTGGGCGATACGCCCATCATCGGTATGAGCAGTCCCGTCGGTTTCACGTCCCGGGGGTTGCATCCCAATTCAGTGGTCGTTGCCCTGCTGATCGGCGACTTCCTAGCCGAAACGTACTGGATGCCCGGTTACGCCCAGAGCGGGCGTGAGACAGGCATCCGACTCGCGAAACAACTCGAAGGGAAGGACGACGCGCAAAGTCTCCTCTTCTTCGCGGATGGTTTCAATGGCGACGCCGACCAGTTATGTTCGACGTTGTCCGTTGGAGATATCCCGCTTGCCGGCGCACTCTCCTCCGGGGACTTGCACACGGGTCATTCCTACCAGTTGGCTGGTCAACAGACCGGAACCGGATCCCTCGCTGGAACCGTTCTGCGCGGTGGTTTGCGCGTGGGCATCGGCTGGGCGCATGGCTGGAACCCGGTCGGCAGTCACTTCCGCGTGACTCGTTCACGCGGCTTCTGGCTCCGCACCCTGGACGGTCGTCCTGCCTCCGAAACGTACGCTCAACTGTTCGGCCATCCTGCGCGCGAATGGGCGTTTCCTCCGTTGAGTCACCTTGCCCGGCTCTACCCGCTCGGATTAGAGCAGGGTGATCAATTGCTCGTGCGCGCCCCCGTCCGCGTGGAGGCGGATGGCAGTTTCCGCATGAACGCGCCCGTGCGCGACGGCGTGGACGCCTACCTGCTGGTCGGCAACCGCGCCTCCTGCGAGAAAGCCGCGCAGCAGGCGGCGCAACAGGCGTTGCAGCAACTCGATGGGGAAAAACCCGCCTTTGCGCTCGTCCTTGCCGACATCGCCTGGGAAATGTTGTTGAAATCGCATCCCGGTTCCGAAATCGCCGCAGTGCAGGACATCCTTGGCAGGGACGTTCCCATCGCGGGCGGTTATACGCTCGGGCAGATCGTCCCCGGCAGGGAATCGGCTCCGCCGCAATTGTTGAACCAGCATATCGTCGTGATTACATTCGCCCATCGGAAATGACGTGTCTTTGGCGCCGGTCAACGCTTGCCGGGAACCTATCCGACTAATGCTCCCGAATGCGCCAGCCAGTGTCGCACGGCGCCACGGCGATACTGGCTTGTCCAGAGTTGTTCGGATGGGCTAAGAGAGTCCGAAAACCCTGCAAGATGTCATTTCGACGAGCGAAACGAGGAGAAATCCTGTTGTGGCCGGGCAAAGGATTTCTCCCTTGCGCTCGAAATGACAATGCCAGGTACACACCAGCCTCCCTGATTTTGTTTTCATACACTTTCTAAGTGACATTACGCGGTATCGCAGGATTTTGCAGGTTAACAATTAAATCCAGCAAAAGAAGAGCCCAGCTTCGTACTGCAAAGTTCACTTTGCGGCAGGCGTGTTTTACAATCTGAAGATTGCTGTACTTTATTGCGCGATTAATTTGGAAAAGTACAACATCCTGCCCGCGCCGGTCGCCATGGAAAATAAGGGCAACGTGAATGTTGCGGTACGGGTAATATCAATCTGCATTGGGGGATATAATGCTCGATACCACGAAGAGGAGAATGATATGAAAACCGGGATCCTTTCCCTGACGTTGATCGCCGCGTTTCTGCTGGCAGGGTGTGCGTCTGCGACTCCCGCGAACCCCACGCCCACCCTGCTTATCCCTGTCCTGCAGATGACCGACCCCACTGTGACCCCCTCCCCGCTCGAAACCCTTGCTCCCCTGCCGAACGTCACAACCACTCCGTTCCCCTCCGCCGCGCCAAGTCTCTGCACGGATCCCGCCGCGGTTGCGCTGATCGAATCGTTGAAAACTTCGATGCTGAATGCCGATGGAGCATTGCTCAGTTCGCTCGTGAGTCCGACGCGAGGAATGGAGGTTCGATGGGTGCGATATGGCGCCGCCGTCACCTATACTTCGGAACAGGCAAAATTCCTCTACGAAACGACCTTCGAGGTCAACTGGGGCGACGCGCCCGGAAGCGGGCTGGCAAAGGTCGGCGCGTTCCATGACGTGATCGTCCCCGACCTGGTGAAAATATTCAACCAGCCCTATACGCTTCATTGCAATGAACTCAAACACGGCGGCGCGACCTACGACGTTACCCTGCCCTTTGACGGGGATTTCTATTCCATCCACTTCGCGGGCGCCGAAGTCAACGGCTTCCTCGACTGGCATACCTGGGTCGTTGGCATGGATTATGAAAACGGAAAACCATACATCCATTCATTGATCCAGTTCTATTGGGAGCCGTAGGGGATCGCCTATTCATTGTTGACGCTCGCCTCGCGTCATCCACTCCCAATGCCGGCATAACCTGCCGGCATTTTTTTAATGTAAGAAGCAGGCTGGTCACGTATACTATATTGTTGCAAAAACTTGCAATAAGGAAACCATGTCCTGCGCTTCTGAATATGCCTCCCAACTCCGCGCCCGCGGGTATCGAATGACCTCCCAGCGTCTGGCGATCCTGCACGTGCTTCGCCACGAGGGGACTCATCTCTCGCCTTCCGAGGTCTATAAGAAGGCTCGCCTGGAAATGCCAGGTATCACCGAGCCGACCGTGTACCGCACGCTCGAGTTCCTTTCGGATATCGCCCTTGTGCGTCCCTCCTACAACTCCAGCGGACACCTGACCTACGAGATCGCCGGGGACGACCATCACCATATCGTTTGCCGCAATTGCGGCAATGAGATGGAAGTGGAACACACCCTGCTCGAAAGCCTGTATCGCTTGTTGGAAACGACCAGCGGCTATCGAAGTATTGACAGCCACGTGACCTTCTTCGGGGTGTGCCCGAAGTGTCAAACCACATAAAAAGGAGAAAAACATGCATTACTCACCTGCCCCTCTTCATATTCCGGATGGATTTCTGAATGTTACCGTTTCGGTCATCTTCTGGGTGATCACCGTCATCATGATCGGCATGGCGGTCGCGCGGACGAACAAATCGCTGGGCGAGAAACAGGTGCCGTTAATGGGCATCATGGCGGCGTTCATCTTTGCCGCGCAGATGATCAATTTCCCGGTGGCGGGTGGAACGTCCGGTCACCTGCTGGGCGGCGCGCTGGCGGCGATCGTGCTCGGTCCGTGGGCGGGAATGCTCGTCATGACCGCGGTCATTGCCGTGCAGGGATTGCTCTTCCAGGACGGTGGTCTGCTCGTGATGGGCGCAAACATCTTCAACATGGGACTGCTCACCGTCGCCATCGGTTACGGCTTTTACCGCTCGGTCATGAACAAATCTACGGGGACAAAACTGGCAGTCGCCGGTGTTGCCGCCTGGCTCTCGGTCATGGCGGGCGCGCTCGCCACGGCTCTGCAACTGTGGCTGAGCGGCACCAGCAACTTGCAAACCGCTGTCATCGCCATGCTGAGCGTCCATGCCTTGATCGGGATCGGCGAAGCGCTCATCACGGTCGCCGCGCTGTCGTTCATCTTTCGTACGCGTCCCGACCTGCTTGGCGAAGGGTCAGCCTCGGCGGAGGGCGGACGCGGCTGGGTGATGGCGGGTGTGGTCATCTCGTTGATCGTCGTACTGTTATCACCGCTCGCCTCCGCAGACCCCGATGGGCTGGAACGCGTCGCCATTGACATGGGATTCATTGATGCCGGTCAATCTGCGCCATACCAGGTCATTCCGGATTACACGTTACCCTTCCTGGGAACCACGCCTCTTTCCACGATCATTGCAGGCGTGATCGGCGCGCTGGTTGTGCTGGGAATTGCCATCCTGGCAGGACGTTCACTGCAGAAGACTTCGTAGTTTCGATCCTCCCTGAGCGGAGCGGAGCGCAGTCGAAGGGCAAGTAACATCTAATGCCACGCTTCGACTACGGGTCTCCATCCTTCGTCTTTGCTCAAGACATTCGCCCCTCCACTCAGCGCGAGGAACAATCGTCAATCGTAAATCTGAAATCGTCAATCAAAATTGTGGTCTCGATAAGCCCCTCTAAAATCATTCGGGGCTACCCTTCGATAAACTCAGGACAACGCTCGACCACCGATGGTAAATCGTAAATCCAAAATCTGAAATCGTAAATCGAAATCATGCACTCCGACGCCTTCGACCGTTATCACGAATCCAATAGTTTCGTCCACCGCCTCGACCCGCGTGTGAAGGTGATTGTTACCATTGCGTACATTCTCTCGAACGCGCTGTTGCCAGACGGCGCGTGGCTGGCGTTCGGGCTTTCGTGGTTGTTCCTTTTATTTGCCAACGCGCTTTCGAACCTGGGGGTCGGCTTCACTTTTAAACGCTCCTTCATTGCACTGCCCTTTGCGCTCGTGGCAATCACTGTCCTCTTTTCCATCCCCGGCAACCCGATTTCCACCTTCCGCTTTCTATTCTGGGACCTGACCATCACCGACATGGGTCTCCTGCGTTTCGAAAGCATCCTCATCCGTTCGTGGCTGTCCGTGCAGATGGCGATTCTCCTCGTGGCTACTACGCGCTTCCCGGATATCGTCCATGCCCTCGAGCATCTGCGCGTGCCGACGATCCTCACCACGATCATCGCATTCCTCTATCGCTATCTCTTCGTACTCGTGGACGAGGTCTTCCGTCTGCTCAGGGCAAGGGAGGCTCGTTCGGCGGCTGTGGCAGGCGTCAGGGCGGGGGGAAGCGTGGCGTGGCGTGGGAGAGTCGCGGGCAATATGGCGGGTCAACTTTTTTTGCGGAGTTACGAACGCAGTGACCGCGTCTACAATGCGATGCTGGCGCGCGGGTATAGCGGTCATCTGAATACGATCAATCCGCATGAGATGCGCCGCGTGGATTATCTCACGACCGCGCTGGCATTGATCGTCATCCTTTTGTTTCAACTGGTTGGAAGACTATGACAAACGTTTTATCGGTACACGATCTGCATTTTTCGTATCACGATCATCATCCCGCGCTGCGCGGCGTCTCGTTGACGTTGTGCGAGGGCGACAAGGTGGCGCTGGTGGGACCGAACGGCGCAGGGAAGTCCACGTTGATGCTGCACCTGAACGGGATTTTGCGCGGTCAGGGCGAGGTATTCGTGGGAGGGGAACGCCTCACACGTGACAATCTGCCTGCCGCGCGTGCCATGGTCGGACTCGTCTTCCAAAACCCCGACGACCAACTCTTCTCGCCGACGGTCTTCGAGGACGTGGCGTTCGGTCCGCTCCATATGGGACTTCCAAAGGATGAGGTGCTCGCCCGCGTGGAAACCGCGCTCAACGCCGTGCGGATGTCGAACTACCGCGACCGCATGTCGCATCACTTGAGCGTGGGGGAGAAGAAACGCATTGCCATCGCAACGGTGTTATCCATGAATCCGCAGATACTGGTATTGGATGAACCCTCTGCAGGTCTCGATCCGCGTGCCCGCCGAACGTTGATCAATCTGTTGCGTGAACTGCCGATCACGATGCTGGTCTCCACGCACGATATGAGGCTCGTCGAGGAACTTTTCCCGCGCACGATCGTGATGGATGAAGGCCTCATTGTAGCAGATGGGATGACGAAAGAGATTCTCGCCGATGAGAAGTTCTTGAACGAGCATGGGTTGGAGAAACCGTGAGGGGGATGAGTAGTGAGCAGTAATTAGTGATCAGTGATCAGTGATCAGTGATCAGTGCAATCGCCTTGCATATACAAACGTCTTGGCAGGGCGATTTTTGTTTCTTTTGTACTGTATGACCATGGACAAATGCCATACCTTTGGGCTAAATTTGTGGTAGCACTCCACTAAAGCGTGGGGTACTTGCCAAAAAAAGGAGTCCACTGGCAAACTTTTGTGACTATCGAATCGCAAAGGAAGGTCAATGAACCCACAAGAACTATTTGCCCGATGACTGCCTGCCCCGCAAGGGGAGCAAACCGGAAAAGGGAACATCCATATTCAGAGCAAGAAAGACAAGCGTTGTCTGTGTGATGTGTGCGGACAAACATTTGCGACGTGCAAAGGCACAATTTTCCATCGCCTGCGAACCAGCCCGCAAGAGGTTTATCCTGAAGCCTGTCCTCATTTTCCACTCTCTACAAATAATACGTCATTCTCTGCAAATGCGTGGCGGGATCAATGTGTTGTACACGCACGTCCGGCGGTACGTTCAAGTGGGTCGGCGCGTAGTTCAGGATCGCCTTCACCCCCGCCTTGACGAGTTGATTCGACACCTCCTGCGCGGCGGAGGCGGGGACGGTCAGCATGGCGACCTTGATCCTGTTCTGTTTGATCTTTTCAGAGAGTACGTCCATGCTGAAAATCTCGAGATTGTTTACCTTCTGGCCGATTTTTTTGGGGTCGTTATCGAACAGCATGGTGACTTTGAAGCCGCGGTTGGCGAACCCGTTATAACGCGCCAGGGCGTGTCCCATGTCGCCCATGCCCACGATGATTACGTCCCAAATGCGGTTGACCTTCAGGATGCTTTGCAGGCGTTCGATCAAAAACGGGATCGAATACCCCGTCCCCTGTTTACCGAACTCTCCGAACTGTGAAATGTCCTTGCGGATTTGCGCGGCGGAAATGCCGATCATATCCCCCAGTTCCTGCGAGGATGTATTTTGAACGCCCTTGTCCGAGAGGCGTTGGAGCGCACGCAGGTAAATGGGCAGTCTTCCTATGATGATGTCGGGAATTTTGTCAGCGTTCATGCAGGATAGCCCTCGCCAGTGTGAAATTTCACATTAACTCTACCATAAAAGAATATTTTGTACAATCAGGCACAAACGGTCTCATCCTGTCCTGTTTCCCTCCAAAACATCAGGGCAATCCTTCCACTGGTTCGCACGAAAGCGGCTGGTTGTAGAACACCGAACATTCCACCCAATCCTTTTCGAACTTCACAAGAACTTTCACTTCCCCGAACGACTCATCATAACTGCTTACGATCAATTTCCGTTTCTGTGTGACCGATTCCGCCACCGTGTTCAAAGAGGCGGCATGCATCCTGCGCCATTCCGCCCGGTCCACGTTCCCCCCGCGATGATCGATCACGTATTGAATCGTCTCGTCCAACGCCATGAGGGGAGCGCGCATCGGCTCATTGACGAGATTGCCATCCACGATCGTTCCCCCGATGTACATCAGGATCGCGGCGACCAGAAGAGGTCCAAGTTTTCCTCCCGCCGAAGTGGAAAACACAGCCGATTCGCTCAACGGGATCTGCATCAGCCCCGCCAGCGCGAAGAACAAGGCCCGTAGGCCGAGAATCGCGAACACGTTCGACGTGAAGACGATGAACGG
>JABWAU010000171.1 GCA_013360875.1 Anaerolineales bacterium
GAAAAATTCTACCGCCCCGCCGAAGTGGACCTATTGATCTCCGACCCAAGCCTCGCGCGCAACAAATTACAATGGGAACCCGCCGTCACGTTCAAGGAACTCGTGACGATGATGGTCGACTCCGACATGGCGCGGCATCAAAAGATGAATTGATGGAAGAGTCCTCGCCACGAAGGGCAAGGAGCTCACAGAGAAAATAAATGCCTGTTCTCCGTGCTCTTTGTGGTCTCAGTGGTTAAGGCTTTGCTCGACAGCCCTTATGACCGGTTCAAAAGTATTCCTGAAAAAAGAATTGCCTTCCTGGCTTCCGCTCGTCCTGGCGGGCTTGGGGGCGGTTCTTTATTTAATCCGGGCGGTGAATTACGCGCACACCACCGTCAGCAGCCTCGATGAAGGCTCGTACCTCATCAAGGGATTGTTCTACCTCAATGGGACGTATCATCCCTTCGAGCCATACGGTCCACTGACGAACAAGGCGCCTTTTGCCTTTCTCATCCCCGGCTTCGCGGAATATCTCTTCGGCGCAGGCTTGCGCACGGGAAGATATTTCTCGATCTTTCTTGGCCTGCTTACAGTTCTAGGCGTATGGATCACGGCGCGCCGCTGGGCGGGGAATTGGATGGCGGCGTTCACCGTCTGGGTCTTTGCGCTCAGCTCAATGATCGTAAAACTTCACGCGCGCGCGGTTTCCGAGGTCATCATCGCCTGCATGCTGGCGTGGATCTGCGCGCTCGCCCTCGACGAAAAACGCCCTCTATGGAAGATCGTTCTCGCCTCGGTCCTTGCATCGGTTGCAATTTTTACCCGGCAGAACATGGCTCCTCTTCTGCCATTTTTGATTCTCTACGTCTTCTGGCAGCATGGCAAACGCGCAGGAAGTTGGGCATTTGCGTCAGGTTCGATTGCCCTGCTCATTTTTCATCTCTTCTACTGGCCCCGCGTCATGACGATCTGGACTCCCTGGCTTCCCGAAGCGCTGACGCCGTTTCTCGATGCATTCCGAATCCCAACCGACTCCGTCCCGATCTGGGACCCCAACATCGATGTCTGGAATCGCCTCAACGCCTTCTTTCAGGGGATCCGCTATCACTTCATCCCGATCATTGGAAGTTTCTTCGGCTTGATCCTCCTCCCGCCTCGTCTCGCGGACTGGAAGTCTGCTTCTGCCATGCGGGCGGCTTTTTTCCTCGCCCTGAGTTTTTTCTCGCTCGTCCTCATGCACGGCTGGGCGGCGCTGGCGAGTCAATATGAAAGTTACTCCTGCGTCTTCTGCTTCTCGAACTACCTCGGCTTCTTCGACCCGCTGGGGATCCTTTTCTTCGTCATCGCATTCACCTACGCATGGAATGAAAATCCCATCCGTGCGGTAAAAATCGTTTCGATCTTCATCGTTATCCTTGTCGGGACGGGGATCGGTTACTCGCTCTTCGAATTCGTCGGGAACGGATTGCTCGACCTGCCCGTCGTCCCAAGACTCCGCTCCGGCGGCTTGGGCTTCATCGCCATCGTGGATGCGCTAACCCAGGGCTTGGGCATGCCGCTCGTCGCGGTCAAACGCTGGATCGGTTCATCGCTCGGTTTCATCGCAGCCCTTTGCGTTTTGCTCCTTGCGTTTTTCGTTTCAAAAAGAAATCGAACCAACTTCATCCCCGCCCTCGTCAACTCGTTTCTCATTACCGGTTTTCTTCTCTCCCCCATCCTCCACCTCGGCGAAAGCCGACCCGATTGCGCCGGGACCGACATCATCCGCGACCATGAAGAACTCGGCGCATATCTCGCCGCGGTTATCCCGCCCGATAGTCTGGTATATTGGGATGGCGGTAACGCCTTCACACCGATGATTTATGTGCCGCAGGCGCGCATCTTCCCGCCGCAGATCAACGACGGCTATACCTTTCACATCGGCGGCGACCCGGATGTGCTTTACCGTTTCAGCCACTGGAACGGCGAACTCGCCGACCGCTGGCGCGCCGAAGCGGATGTTTTCATCATCGAAGCCAAACGCTACGCGGACTGGAAGGACTTCCTTACGCCCTCGGAATTCCGGGAATTTGCCAAGCCCCCGGTTTCGCAATCCTGCAATGAAGGCGCCGAACTCAGGATATTTCAACGATTGCCATGAACATTTCGCTCATCATTCCTGTCTTTAACGAACAGGATAACCTCCCGATGCTTTTCGAAGCCATCGCGGACACCATGGATTCCCTCGGCAAAACCTGGGAGGTCATCTTTGTGGATGACGGCTCCCGCGACAACAGCCTTTCCCTGCTCGCCGCCCACGCCGAAAAAGACCCCGAACACGTGCGCGTCATTTCATTTCGCCGCAACTTCGGGCAGACCGCCGCCATTGCCGCCGGGCTGGATTATTCGCAGGGCGAGATCATCGTCCTGCTCGACGCAGATTTACAGAACGATCCGCGCGACATTCCCATGCTGCTGGAGAAACTGGACGAAGGCTACGACCTGGTCAGCGGCTGGCGCAAACAACGCATGGACAACGCCATCACGCGAAACTTCCCCTCGATGCTGGCGAACAAACTCATCTCGTGGGTCACCGGCGTGGAATTGCACGATTACGGCTGCACGCTCAAAGCCTATCGCCGCGAAGTGCTCGAAGGTTTCCGCCTGTACGGCGAGATGCACCGCTTTATTCCTGTGTTTGCAAACTCGGTCGGCGCGCGCATCACGGAAGTCATCGTCAACCACCACCCCCGCCGCTTTGGCAAGACCAAGTACGGGCTGGAGCGAACCGCGAAAGTCGTCCTTGATCTCTTCACCGTCAAGTTCCTGGTCACCTTTTCGTCCAAGCCGATCTACCTCTTCGGCGGCACGGGCGCATCGCTGATGATTCTCAGCGCCGTCATCATGGTCTATCTCTTCATCCGGCGCATCTTCTTCCTGGTCGGCGTGACCGGCTCGCCGCTCTTCCAGACCAGTGTGATGTTTTTCATCCTCGGCTTTCAATCCATGCTGATGGGGTTGATCGCGGAACTGCTCGTGCGCACGTATCACGAATCCCAGCGCAAGCCCACATATACAGTACACACAAAGATCAACCTCGACGATGATTAGATGGCTGCGTGAAAACCGCCAGACTGTCATACGCGGGTTGGGCAGTTTACTGGCGTTGGGTCTTTTGCTGATCTTGATCCGCGAAGAGGGGGATGGCGAACTCTTTTCCGCATTGCGGCGCGTTTCACTCGGATATTTCCTGATCGCGATTCTTGCGCTTTTCGTTTCGCGTTTGTTCGCGGTCGCCCGCTGGCATGTCCTCATGAGATCGGCGGGGTTGGATATTCCCTTCCTTCGCACTTCCATGCTGACCTTCACCGGGAATTTTTCCTCCAATTTTTTGCCGACGACCATCGGCGGGGACGTGGCTCGATTGGCGGGAGCGATGCAACTCGGCTATGACCGCGCCATCTGCCTCGCCTCGCTCGTCGCGGACCGGTTGGTGGGGATGGCAGGCATGGGGCTTGCCCTCCCTTTGGGGTTGGTCCCGGTTTTTTCGCTCGACGGCGGTCTTTCGCAGTCCATTGCTTTTTCCGCATTGTTTCAAAAAGGCAGGGATTTCATCAAGCGCACGCTTGAGTCTTTGTCAATCTGGTTGAAGCAGCCGGCGACGCTGGTCTCATCGCTGCTCTCCACGCTTGGGAATCAAGCCTTCATCTACCTTGCCATTTATCTCCTGCTCCAAGGCATTGACCATCACGTCGACTACTGGCTGGTGGCGGGCATGTACACGCTGACGTATTTCGTCACGCTGATCCCCATCTCGATCAATGGATTGGGTGTGCAGGAACTTTCGTTGGCATTCCTGCTCGTGCATTTGGGCGGCTTGACCTCCTCCGAAAGCGCGACAATCGCCCTGCTCACCCGCATCCTCTTCATCATTGCCAGCCTGCCGGGCGCGTTCTTCCTGCCGTCCATTCTGGCAGCGATGAATGAAAAAAATAACGAGTAGTCGGCGTTCTCAAACGCCGACAGACCCGTTCGCTTGGGTAAATTTATGGAAACCGTTTCCACGAAAAAATTTCTACAGACATGGTTATGGGCGCTGACGGTCGTCAGCGCGCTTGCGATTCTCCAGACCATACAGCGCACCGCGGAGTTGGAGATCGCCCTGTTCCGCTCGAAGTGGATCGGGCTGGTGGGAGTGTTCGCGTTAACCGCTGTGGTTGCGGTCTGGTTTTCGTTTTCGCCGTTCCTCGACCGAATCGCAACCTGGCTCGAAAAACTCGAAACTGCATCCCGCAGCATTTTACGCATTACGCATTACGCATTGCTCATCTTCTCATTCCTCTCCATCTTCCTCATCCGCCTCTACGTCTTCGGCTCCATCCTCCCGCAGGTCACGCCGATTCTCTGGGTGTTTTTATGGGCAAGCCTGATTCAAAGTATCGCGCTTAAACTGCTCCGTAAAATGGAATGGGGTACGGCGTTTGCAATCGTCGTCCTGGCCCAGGGATTCATCTTCCAAACCTGGGGCATCTTCGCCGCGACGTCGGCGGATCCCTTTTCGATGGGATATTCCGAAGCGGGGCGGCACTACTATGCTTCATTGTTCTTCTCCGAAAAACTATACGGCATGGACCTGCCGCTTCCCTTCCTGCACCCGTCCCGTTACCTGCTCCTCTCCATTCCCTTCCTTATCGACGGTTTGCCGTTGTGGTTCCATCGCTTCTGGCAGGCGTTCCTGTGGTTCTCTTTGACGCTTGGCTCCGCATATTTCCTTGCGCGGCGGATGAAAATGGACAAGGGTATGACCGCGCTCGTCACAGCCTGGGCATTCCTGTTCTTTTTTCAGGGCGCGGTTTACTATCACCTGCATGTGATGGTGATTCTGATATTGGCGGGCGTGTCGGTCAAACATCCCTGGCGTTCGTTGATTTTCATCATCCTCGCTTCGATTTGGGCGGGGATCAGCCGCGTGAATTGGTTCCCTGTCCCTGCCATGCTGGCGGTTGCGATTTATGTTTTGGAAACGCCGATATCCGCTCATGCCGCCGTCCCCGGCGGCGAGGACGCCGCCTTGAGCAAGAAGCGCATTTGGAAATATTGGCTCACCCCGTTCCTTTGGGGAATCAGCGGAGTCGCTTCCGCCCTCATCTCGCAATTCGCTTACATCCAAAGCTCCGGTAATGACGATGTGACCGCCTTCGGTTCCAGCTTTACATCTCAACTGATCTGGAGCCGCCTGCTGCCGAACGAGACTTTCCCGATGGGAATCCTGCCGGGGATATTGCTTGTGTCC
>JABWAU010000052.1 GCA_013360875.1 Anaerolineales bacterium
AGAATGCCGATCGCATCGTCGTGCTCGACCGTGGCACGGTGGCGGAGATCGGCACGCATGACGAGTTGTTACGGAAGGGTGGCCTCTACAAGCGGCTGCACGCCATGCAATTTGCCGACGCGCTGCCTCAATAATTGGGACTCGAGGTTGAACAGGTGAGCGATTCCATGACAACCAGGCCTCAGGATGCTCCCCGGCAACAGGCTCTGACGAAGCGCCTGACGAATGCGCTCAAAGTCGCGGTGGTGCCGCCGGTCGGCTATCATGTGATTCAACTTCTGCGCCGCACGATGGGTTGGCGCACCGAGGGCATGGAGCATCTGTCCCACCTGTTCGGCCAGGGGCAGCGCGTGATTCTGGCTTTTTGGCACGCGCAGCAACTGATGATGCCGCTGGCCATCCCCGGTCTCAAAGCCCATATCCTCATCAGCCAGCACCGGGACGGCGAATTGATCTGCCGCATTGTGGCGCGTTTCGGATTGGACGCCGTGCGCGGGTCGAGCACCAGAGGCGGCGCGGAAGCCTTTCGCCGCTTGGTGCGCCTCGGGCGGTCGGGCGGCAACCTGGTGCTGACGCCGGATGGACCGAAGGGCCCGCGGCAGGTCGCCAAGGTGGGCGTGGTGCAGCTGGCGAGGGCCACCGGCCTGCCGATTATTCCCATGGCCTTCGGCTGCTCAAAAAAAAACTCTTCGCGAGCTGGGACCGGTTCATCATGCCCTATCCGTTTTCACAGGGGATCTTCCTCATCGGGTCGCCTGTGCCGGTCCCGTCCGATGCGTCCGCTGACGAGCTGGAACGCCTGCGCGGGGAGTTGGAAGCGACCCTGAACCGCATGACGATCGAGGCCGACGCGGCGGCCCGGCTGGCTCGTCCGTAATGTGGTATCTGCTCTACAACAGTCTGCTCCTTCTGGTCTCCCCGGTTATCCTCGGTGTGCTGTTGGCGAAGCAGCGCTGCCGGCGCGGTTTGCCCCAGCGGTTGGGATGGCTTGCGGAGCCGCGCCGGCAAGGTTCTGCGAGCCCCTGTATCTGGATTCACGCGGTGTCGCTGGGTGAAGTGGTGGCGGTGGCGCCACTGGTGCGGGAGCTGCGCCGGCGGTACCCCGGCATGAGATTGGTGGTCTCCACCGTGACGGAAACCGGACGGGAGGCGGTGGAGCAGCGCCTGGAAGGAGTGGCGGAGCATCGATATGCCCCGCTGGATTTTTCCTGGGTCGTGAATCGCGCGATCGATGAACTCCGGCCCAGTTTGTATGTGTTCGTCGAAACCGAGCTCTGGCCCAATCTCCTTCGCAGTCTCCGGCGGCGGAATATTCCCTCGGTCCTCGTCAACGGGCGGCTCTCCCGCAGGCAAAGGATTTGAAGCCAAATCCGTGATATTTTGAGGCGGACTTGCGGCTAAATTCAGTCCAACAGTTCCATTGAGACTGGGCAGGTTTCCTCCTGAAATGGTTACATCATACACACTAGTGCTAATTGGATTCACGGATGTCGGAGCGGCAGTCGTACCCGTTGCGACAAAGTCACTATTATCAACATTGATCACAGCCTCACTGAAAGTGACGCGGAATGTAAGAGTATCAGAATTCGTTATAGCAGAAGTGGGAGATTGACGCACAAAAGAGAGAATGCTTGGGGCAGTATTGTCCAGTATATATGTCTCATCGGTTGATGGTTCTGTGTCTGGTAAAGGGTTTGAGCTCAAATCCGCAATGTTGTGACCTGGATTCAAGTTTAATCCGACAGTTCCATTGAGATTGAGCAGATCTCCTCCTGAAACAGTTACATCATACACACTTGTGCTTACTGAGCTCAATGTTAGAGTACCAGTTGTACCTGTCGCACTAAAATCACCAACGTCAACGCCTGTCACAGATTCGCTGAAAGTGACACGGAATGTAAGGACATCAGCATTCGTTATCGTTGAGGTGGGAGTTTGGCGACTAAAAGAAATAAGACTTGGGGGAGTATCAATCACAATATTCTTATTTGCTCCAAGTGATCCCGGCGATCCGGGGTTTGGCAATGTAAGAATGGCTTCCCCGTTTGCGCCAATAATCGTTCCACCACTCAAGGAATTGGTCGCTACATAATCCAAATCAGCGGATGAATCACCTGCTGTAACTGTATATTCAAAGAGCAGAGTGTTAGTTCCACTGCCGGATACAAATGTGGCTGATCTATCTGTTACACCTGTTTCGAGCAATAACGTTGGCGAACCGGTGACATTTACCTGTCCACTAAAGGTTACTGTGATGTCTATCACGTCGCCAATTGAATACGTTGTATCCGGTACCGATGATGTAACATTCGTTACTGTTATTGGCGTACAAGGATTTGCAGGACTGGTACGATTGCGCGGTGTGGGAGCGCCTATTGCAAAATCTGCGTTATTGTTATTTGTATCGTTACAGCCATTACCATTTCTCAGGTCAGCATTCGTAGCGCTGGGTGCAGGCGCCGCTGTATCTTCAGAACAATTAACACCTGATCCATAACCAATAAAATCAATGATGCCCTCTACAAGCGGACAGCCACTGCCACTTAACGCTGTCGTCGTATTCACCAACGCAACCTTGCCCGCAGTTGCGCTCATCGCAATATTGCCAGTTGCATCAGGTGTTGGAAGGGCTGTAGTACCACCACTACCTGCAGCTTCTTGGATTAGATAATATTGTCCCGGTGCTATAGAGCCGCTCAGATTGGTCCGATCGGTCCAAGTGGTGTTACCTGCACTTGCATACTGCACGGACCAGCCCGTAAGATCAACAGTTGTAGTGCCTCTATTGAACAGTTCTATGAAATCGTGAGTGTAAGTTGCACCGATATTGCCTCCGCCCCCATAAACCTGACTAATAACAATGTGTGATGCAGCATCCATCTGTGGTGCCGCGTTCACGGGGATTCGCGCAACTCCCGCCAACCCGGTCAACAGGCAGGCGATGAGAAAGATGAAAAACAAAGTTCGGGCGAGAGGTTTTCGAATTCGCATAAAAGGCTCGAAGGTTCGACGCGCCGTCAGAACGCTGAAACAGATGTCCCTGCGCGGGAGGCGAGGGAGAAGAGCGGACATCCACACGACATTATAAGCCCCCTGTTGACGAAATGTCCAAGCGCAGGCGGGCTAACGCACTTCGACCACCAGTTTGATGGCGGTTCGCACCTTGTCTTCGATCGTCACATCCGCGAACTCCGGCACACAGACCACGTCCAGCCCATCGTTCTTCAGATAGCCGACCGCCAGCACCAGCGCCTTGATTGCCTGGTTCACCGCTCCGGCGCCGATCGCCTGCACTTCTGCCCGCTTGTGTTCGCGGACGACACCCGCAATTGCCCCGGCAACGGCAGAGGTACGGGAGTTTGCAGAAACCTTGATCATCTCCATGGGAACCTCCCAACAATGAAAGAGGGGCTGTACTACAAGCATTGTACAGGATTTAATATTTATATTCAAGCAACATAAAGAGGATATGAGATTCGTATCAGTAGTAGGGGATGTGGAAACTGTGGACAACGCCCCCAAATCCCAAGATGTGGACGAACTTCACCGCTTCACTCTGGATGTGGGGCTGATTCCGTCCGAATGGCTTTTCCATCCTGTGGAGAGATGCGGGGCAACTTATCCACCTCCCATCCACAAAAAGAGGAAATTTATCGAAACTTCTATATTTCGTCCGGACGAAATGACACCCCCCATATGTGGGGTCGGCTGTTCGGGCGAAAAAAATCCTCTTTGCCAACTTCTCCACAAGGGATGCCATTTATCCACAAATAATCGCGTGTTATCCACAGGCAGATTGTCCGAACAATCAGGTTTGAAAGGCGGGTCTCCCTAAATATGGATGCGATGCCAGTACCCGAAGGGGAGGTTTCCTCTCTGTCGGGCGCGGCGCGGAAGTCGCTTGTGGATAAATGGGGCGCGGCGCAGTCCACATTTTCATCATCAATCCAGGAAGATCGGCTCAGCCTGCCCCAGAACCGGTAGAGGCCTGTCCACGAACAAGTCCATAAATGCGGTCAGCGTGGCGAATTGCTCCCGAACGTTCCAAAAAAACAGGGAGATATTCCGATAGTTCAGGTTGTTTGCCTCCACCCCATACGCCTTTACGCCCAGCGCATTGCAGAGAAATAAAGCCCGCGGCAGATGGAACTTTTGCGTCACCAGCAGGGCGCTTTCCACCCCAAAAATGACCTTTGCCCGGTAACACGTATCGTAGGTGCGCCTGCCGGCGTAATCCAGAACGATGGCGTCCTCCGGCACGCCCAAAGAGACGGCATAGCGGCGCATGGCATCCGGTTCGTTGTACGCCAGCGTCGGGTTATCGCCACTCATCAACAGTTTTTCTGCCTTGCCGTCGAAGTATAGGCGGGCGCCGGTCTCCACCCGGTCGCGCAGGACGGCGGTGGGGGTCCCGTCTCTTCGCAAGCCCGCGCCAAAGACAATGGCGACGCGCTCGGAGGGAGCGTCTTCCGGCGGGTAGATCTTGTTCCATGCGTGCAGCGCGGTGATTAGGCGCGGCAGGACCAGTCCCAGCAAGCTCACTGCCCCCGCAAAAAGGATCGCGCTCCAGATGAATTTGAAAATCCGTTTCGACATGGCGGCGATTTTACCGAAAAAAGGGGAGTCCTGCCCAGGATTATGAAAATCCGCTAATGAAGGACTGTAACATATTTCAACCCGCAGGGTCTTGTAACAAAAGCATTGAGGATGGTCTCAACGACATATTATCGTCCAGTCAACAAAAATGAAAGAAGTCCCCCGGGGGGTTGAAAAAGAATTGAAATTGACTAGAATGGTAATACCCGAGGACGCCGCCTCGGACAATATTTATTCGGAAAGGATTTCTGCCATGTTATTTGCTCCCACGGAAGAAGGACAGGGGCTTGTCGAGTACGCGATCATCCTCGCGCTCGTCTCCATCGTCGTGATTGCCGTCATGCGCCTGCTGGGACCCCAGGTGGGCAACACCTTCAGTTCCATCAGCAGGTCCATGGACACCTTTTGACCAGTCGCTTTTCATCGAAATCCATGCGCCAAAAGGTTACGCGTCCCGCCAGGCGGCGGGACGTTGTATTGGGATGCGTCTCATTGCAAAATTTTCAGCCTAACAAGGATGTAAACAGGTTTGAAATTATTTTCTTGAAATATTTGCGGGGGCGAATACAATAAGGGCAGTTCCGAGGAGCGGTTCCCGGAAAAGAAAAAAATTTCATTCAGAAAGGAATTACCGTCATGTTGTTTGCACCCAAGGAAAAAGGTCAGGGCCTCGTCGAGTACGCGATCATCCTCGCGCTCGTCGCCATCGTCGTGATTGCCGTCATGCGCCTGCTGGGACCCAAGATCGGCAATACCTTCAGTTCCATCAACAACTCCCTGAACGTGTAATTCATGCGTCAGGTAACAAGGAAGCCCCGTCGAAAAGGCGGGGCTTCTTTGTGTGATGGGAGGATTTCCTAAACGTACTTTTCCCTGAGAACGGACGAGATGTAGTCCATGATGGAGACAACGATGGCAATGGCGATCATTTGGGCGCTGGCGTCGCGGTAGTTCAGCAGGTTGATGTTCTGCTGAAGGAGAAAACCGATGCCACCGCCGCCCACAAAACCGATGATCGTGGACATACGCACGTTGATATCCCAGCGATACATAGTGTACGAAATGTAGGGCGGAATGATCTGCGGAATGACAGCGTAGACGATGGTCTGTAAACGGTTTGCTCCGGTTGCCTGCACAGCCTCCAGGGGACCAGCCATGATGCTCTCCACCTGTTCGGAATATAATTTGGCAAGCGAGGCGATCGTATGAAGCGCCAACGCCAGTGACCCGGCGAAGGGACCGATGCCAACCCACACCACGAACACGATCGCCATGACCAGCGCTTCAACGGAACGCAGGGCATTGAATATAGTGCGGGCAACGTAATAAAGAATCAATCCGTTCGGCACTGCATCGGTGGATTTATACCGCAGGCTGGCAAGAAGCCCAAGGACGGCACCGACCCCGCCTGCATAGGCGTAGTACAGGTTGATATCCCTGAACAGGTAGAACCAGTTGGTGATCGCCATCAGGATTATGGCCAGCGCTGCGCCAGCCGCGATTGCCAGAAGGACATGCGCCGCGCGTGAGAGCGAGTCCTTGCGGCGGCTGAGGGCTTCCCCCCAGCGGCCGGCAAAACTGCCGAAGAAACCCGCAACTCCAAGTGCAACGATGACCCGGACCACGGTATTCAGGATGTCTCCAAGATCACGGACGAACCTTCCAAGAAATCCAAAATTGCCCAGCGCCTTATCCAGCGCGTTGCCCCAGGTAAGCAACAGGAAGGAGAGCAGATAGAGGAAAATGATGAAAATAAAAGCGGCAACGATCATGACCGCAAAACGGAAAAACTTGACATTCGTTTTCGGGGGACGATTTTCCTGTTGAGGCAATGCCCAACGGAGGCCGAACCAGACCAGCACAGGAGAAAGAACCGACCCCGATACAGCCATCATCATATTTCCTGTCAACGCCTGGCTGACCTGATACGACCAGTCTGCCACCTGTAGTCCCAATAGGAGGCCCGCCGGGATCAACAAAATGGAGAGGGATATGCCCAACAGGGAACTGGTCACATCCTTCATCAGGTTGCGGGCGGCGAAGAAACTTAGAGGGATGGCGATCATTACGCCAAGCGTTGTGGCAAGCAAAGCCAGGAAGACGGTTTCGACGATCTTATCCCAGGTATCGTAGGCGGTCGTTGTCAGCTTTGGAGACCCCACGTTGCGGCGGGTTATCGCGATGATCTCGTGAGCTTCGTCGCTGGGACGGTTGGGCAACAGGACGGTCGCCTCGAAATGACCGAACCTGTCAATCTCGATGTTGGCAAGTTGCAGGTTGACTCCGCTCTCGAATGGGGCGAGATTCAACGGTCCGCGCGTCAACGGCTCGAAATTGAATCCTTCCACATGGACATTTGTGCGCGGATCGCTGCAGGACGGCGTAACGACCATGTAGGGTTGGGTCGTGTCCTCGATGGGGTCGGGCTCGAATCCATCCGCCGGGCACGGGATCATGACCGGCACGCGCACTTCGAAAACCTCCTTCTCGTACTCGATGATGTTCGGTCTAGCGAGCGCGCGCAGGATGCGGAACAGTTGTTGCTGGCGGTGCTCCGATTTTGTTTCCGCCAGATTTACCTTGGTGACCTGAAACCCGTACGCATAAACAAAAAAGGCGAATAAGATCCCCAGTCCGATCCCCAACGATCGGCGAATGCTGGATTTTTTCTTCTTCATCTTCTCAAAACTCCCTAACCTACACGCTCGGCTTCGCGGCCGTAGATGTCCTTGAATTTCGCATCGTCAATATCTTTTGGCAGACCGTCGAACATCAACCTGCCTTCGTTGAGCGCGACAACACGGTCTGCGTAACGGTGCACCAGGTCGAGGAAATGCAGGCTGCACAGCACGGTCACGCCGTCCTCCTTGTTGATCTTTTCGAGATATTGCATAATGCTGTGCGCCAGGACCGGATCCAGGCTGGCGACCGGTTCATCGGCAAGAATGATTTCCGGGTTTTGCATCATGGCGCGGGCGATCCCCACACGCTGCTGCTGGCCGCCGCTCAGTTCGTCTGCGCGGTGATGGGCTTTATCGGCAATGCCCACCCTCTCCAACTGCTTGTAGGCATTCTCTATGTCGCTTTTGGGGAAACGGTTGACCAGGCTCCAGGCGGGGTTGACATACCCCAGTCTGCCGGCCAGCACGTTGGTTAGGACCGGGGAGCGGTGGACAAGGTTGAAGTGCTGAAAGACCATGCCGATCTTGCGCCGGATGCGGCGGAGTTCCTCGTCCGATGCGTCGGTAATGTCAACGTCGTTCCAATAGATTTTCCCCCTGGTCGGTTCGATCAAACGGTTTATACAGCGCAGGAGCGTGGACTTTCCGGAACCGCTCAACCCGATGATTGCCAGGAACTGTCCCTTTGGCACCTCGAAACTGACGTCGGTCAGAGCCTGTACGCCGCCTTCATAAATCTTTGTAAGGTTTTGGATCTTGAGCATGGGGATTACCGCTGGTGAAAAATGGATGATTGCGAGTACAAAAACCCGGACAGGGATTCCCCTGTCCGGGATATTCTTTAACAGGACAAGTTACTGTCCGAGTCCTTCGAGGGTGTAGCCGGAGGCTTCCACCATTTTGCGGACGACGTCGTATTCGGCGTCGGTCGCCGGATCAATGCCGGTCCATCCGTAGAAATCCTGATTGCCGATTGATTCGTTCCAGGCATCCGTTCCAGCGAAAGCCAACAGGGCGGCTTCGATCTGGGCGCGGATATCGGCGGGGAAGTCCGGACCGAACGACAGGGTGTCGTTGGGGATATCGCCGGAGATCATAAGGATGCGGGTCTTCTGGACGATATCCGGGGCTTCCGTGCGCACACCGGCGCGGGCGTCCAGCACGCGATATTCACCGTTAGGACCGCAAAGCAGGCGGGTGCCTTCAGCGTTGGGAGCGCAACTATCCACGACCTCATCGGGCAGGTCGGGGTGTTCTTTAGACCATTCAATGCCGCCTTCTGGAGCAAGATAGGGACTGTAGAAGGTGGTGGCAAAGTCCACCGAGCCGTTGTACAACGCAAGCGCGGCGCCGTTGTGGCTTCCGCCGGTTTCAACGGGTTCCGGGTTGATGCCGGCTTCCTGGAACATGACCAGCGGGACCATGTAACCGGAGGTCGAACCGGGATCGCCGTAACCCCATTTCAGCCCATCCAGGTCTTCGATGGAATCGATGTCGCTATCGCGCGGAACCAGGATCTGAGCCCAGTAAACACTATAACCGAAGCGGACAGCCTTGAAGGCTACATCCACGCCGCACAACTGGCTGGCAAGCGCGTAACCGAGTCCAGGGATAAAGCCCATCGTGTCATTCGGGGAGGCGCACATTTCTTCAATGGTCGCGGCGTAGGAAGTTGGAACGACCACCTCAAATGTCAGACCGGTCGCTTCGTTGAGCGCCTGTGCCATGACCTCACCGCCGCTGACGATCACCTGTGCGTCCACCGACGGAACGAACAAAACCTTGATGGGATGTTCGGGCGAACCAATGGCGGGCTCGGGCGTGTTTGTGGGCGGCGGGGGTTCGGTGGGCGGAACAGCGGTCGGTTCAGGGGCAGCCGGTTCCTGCGTGGGCGCCGGGGTGGCGGGTGCGCACGCGGCGAGCGCCAGCGCGAAGACCGTCATCACGGCGAAGAACAGATACAGTGACTTTTTCATATTCTTCTCCTCTTTCGATTTGGATTGGGAAAAGTTCCCTTGTGACAGAAGATCATACAGCGTATTTGGGATTATGACAAGTGACTTTCGATTAAGAAAATCATCTTTCATTCAAGAGCAATATCAGGTCCACCCTGGACTCCTTCACAAAGAAATGGAAATCCCTGAAGTCGCCGTCGTTCACCGCCTGCAATTCCTCGATGCCATAAGCCTCTTTGAACGCGGCGTTGCCCGCGTCGGTTTGCCGGACGGCGGGAATGAGATTCGCAAATAATTCGCGCATGGGCTGAGGCATGTTCGTGGAAAACACCAGCACCTCATAAGGGATCATTTTGGGGATCTGCCAGATGACCAGAACCTGTTCCATCAGATCCGGCATTTCATCCTCGAGCGAAGGAAATTTGCGCGCGTCAACGTACGTCGCGCCGAAATCGCAGATGCCTCCCACGTACAGGGATCGCACCACTGTGGTCTGACCTCCCACGAACGCGGCGGGTCTTACCTGGACCCGAGCCTGATTCAACACCCCAAGCGGAATCACATATCCCGAAAGCGACCTCTCCCCGCTCCAGCACGGCTTCCTGTCGTTGAACTGCGTCAGCGCGACGGACGCGTCGTTCGTGTTCCGCTTGGTCTCCGCGTCGAAAAAGGATCTGAATCCGCCCTTGTGCGGCGCAAGGAACTGCGCCCCATATTTAATCTCATCTTCCCTCACGACCGCGTACTGCGCGCGCACGAGGTCCTTTTGATACGCGAGCGCGTATGAAAGCGGATCGAGCAGGGCAATGTGCGCGTTTCCCATTTCGAGCGCCTCCACCAGCGCGGTGTATGACTCCGGCGCGCTCACCACCACGACGTATCCCGTCCGTTCGGTGAACTGGGCGGCGATCTCGCGCGCGGCGTTGATCTGTTCCGTCGTGTTGGTGGAGGGGGGCAGGGCCAGGATCAGGGGATTTTCTGCAAGACCCAGTTCCCCCGTCGGCGGCGAAGCGGGAGTCGGGGTCGCCTCCGCTGTGGGCGTGGGAAGGACGGGCGTTTCAGTCGCCCGGGACAATGCAACGCGCGGCGAATCGCAACTCCCCAGCGCGAACGCGACAAAAATGAAAGGTGTCAAAAAGAGGCGCTTGTGTCTCACGGTATTTGCAGAGATTATAATACGCCCATGAAAAACAACAGCCTGCTCTCCATCCTGATTCTGATCGTGATCGTGGCTGCCGCGTACATGATCGTGCAGACCGTGCGCGAAACCTCACGAGCCGCGACGGAACCGTTCCAGCAGGTGAACGAGGCGAATCGCTCCCTGCAAACGCAGGTGGCGAACCTGCTCAATCCCACGCCGACGATCATCCCCGACCCGGTGACCTACATCAACGAGATCCGCGCACTGGCGCGTCTGGAAACGATCCAATACAGCGTCGAAAAGGTGATCACAGGGCAAACCGGCGGCGGCAGTTTCGAGGCGCTGTTCGGCGACAAGATATTGTTCGTCGGGCATGGCACGGTCATCGCGGGCATTGACATGGAAAAACTCCGCCCCGAGGACATGCGCTACGAAAACAACGTGCTGAGGGTGAAACTGCCTCCCGCCGAAATTTTCATTGCCACGCTCGATAACGAGAAATCCTACGTCTACGACCGCGACACCGGACTGCTGACCAAACCCGACCCGAACCTTGAAACGCTCGTGCGGCAAAAGGCGGAGCAGGAAATCCTCAAAGCCGCGCTCGAGGACGGAATTCTCGAACAGGCGCAGATCAACGCGGAGGCGTACCTGCTCAAGTTCTTTGCCGCGCTTGGCTTTCCCAACACCATCTTTGTCAGCGACCAGGGCTGACTCACACCCGCTCCGTCCATGATGGATGAGCGTACTTCTCTTTGAGCAGTTCCTCTGCCCTTCTGGATTCAGACTCAGACAACTCCCCCCGCTCGAACTTCAATCCCAACTGCGCTTCGAATGCCTCGACGAAAGCCTGCGCGGCGGTCTCCCAACTGACCTGCCGCCTCAAAGCGGATTCGACGGTCGCCGCCCTTTCGAGCAATCGCTTCGCGGCGTTTTCCCTCGTCGATTCGTTCTCAAAGACCAAAGCCTGGCAGATACGCGAGAGATCGCCGGTCAGTGGGAGCGATCCATGTTGCAGCACGCCCTCCTTTTTGCGCGCCTGCGCCGAGCCGATCAACTTCCTGCCGTTGACGGTGATTTCATACGTCGAGGGGACTTCAAAGCAAACTGGGTTGTTGCGCGGGATATTATCCTGCGCTGCGTTATCTTTCATTTCAACCGGCAGGCCCAAATTCTTCACCGCCAGCAACAATGCCTGCGCGAGGCGGTTGTAACTTTCCAGTACGCTTCCCTCCACGCGCGGCTCGTCGCTCGGGGCGATGACGGAATACGTCAATTCATCCGTATGCAAAATCGCCCGTCCGCCGGTGGGACGACGGACGACCTCCCAGCCGCGCGCTTTGAGGCGTTCCACGTCCACGTCCGCGAAGGGTTGGGCGTGTCCCAGCGAGAGACAGGCTGGGGTCCACGCGTACAGCCTCAGGGTCGGGAGCGATGCGCCGCGTCCGATGTGTTCGAGGATGGATTCGTCCGCTGCCATGTTCCACGCGCCGCGCGCGGGAGGGGTGATGAGCAGCCGCCAGGGAGTCATGGGGGATATTGTATCCAAAATATCTGTAACCTGCTCGTTATGAAAGTCATTGAATCCGCCTCGAAAAAGGAGTATAGTGATGACAATAAGCGGACGCATGGCATCCGTCATCAAACCAGGAGGTTCCCCATGGGCGAGATCGAATTGGCTAATCTGTTTAGTTGGGCGACGACAAATCCCCCCAATTGGCTGCAAGGGATTTTGTACGTTGTTCTGGGCGTGTTTGGGGCGCTGGTCACGATCTATTTCGTGATCGGAGGGACGATACCGACGGCAAGCGGGGCAAAACTCGAGAGCGAGTTCAAGGAATTGGAGAAGAAGAACAAGGAACTTGCCGAATTAAGGCAAAAGGCTCTTGAGAATCCCTCCACCGCAAACCCCGCGCTGATTGACGCTTTCTCGAACGATGCCGACAAGCAGAGGGACGACCTGGAGAGGAAGCGACAGGGCATGTTCAGGAGTTGGTCCCTGTTATACGTTCTGCTGGGAGGGTTCTTTTCCGCGTTGCTCGCGCAGGACCTTCTTCAAGCCATCACGATCGGCGCGGGGTGGACGTCCGTCCTGGCGGCGTTCGGGCTGAACAAGGAAAAGCAGGAGACCAAGTCCGAGGCGACGAAACAGGCTGAAATTGTGGAGCAATCCATAAAGGACCTGGAAAAGAAACTCGCTCAATTGAAAACGGTTGCGGAAAGTTCCGACACCAACCTGGAATGGGATTCCTCCTGGGATTTCGAGGACACCGTCGAAATGGCGGAACAAGCCATCAGACAGACGAAGTTGCGGTCTGCAATCGGTTAGTCGGAAGGCGGTTGTTCCGCGTTTAGTTTTGCTTCAACTATTTGCGCCAACTCATCGGGGAGTTCCTCCAGCGGGGGCTTGACAGCCCAGCGCGGGAGTCCGTGCATTCGGCGCATGAGAGCCTTCAACGTGGGCGGGAAGGGGGGATATTCCTCCAGGATGTGTCTTTGTCTCGTGACGCGGGCTTGCGCTTCGGACGCATCCCTTCCCGCCTGCGTCAGGTCCCATATTTCGCGCAGGTCGGGCGAGATCAAATTGGCGGCAGCGGTGATGCAACCTGCGGCTTTGTTTTGCATGGCGAGTTGCAAATAAGAATCCGTTCCTGTAAGCGCGACGAAATCGGAGCCGAATTTTTTTCCCAGCGCGCTGGCGAGGGCGGGGTCGTGCGAGGAGTCCTTGATGCCTGCGAACTGCGAGGGGAAGGAGTCTTTCAGTCGGGCAAGCAGTTCCAGGGAGAATCCGATCCCCGCCACGTCCGGGAAGTGATAGCCGAGCAGGTATTTGCCGAAGGGAACGGCTTTACGAATCACCTCGCTGAACCAGTTGAATAAGCCGTCGTCGGTTGCTTTGCGGAAGTAATACGGAGGCAGGACAACGACAGCCTCGTAACCCAGGTCGAAGGCGAGTTTGGTCAGATCAATGGTTTCGGAGAGACTGGGCGTCCCTGTGCCTGCAAGGAGGCGGAAGCCCGGTACGATGTTTCGGTAGGCGCGTACGGAACGCAATAACGTCTCGCGTTCGGATGGGGAGAAGGAGGGTCCTTCGCCGGTGGTGCCGAAGAACAGCGCTCCGTGACAGCCTCGGGAAGCGAGAAATCTCAACAGGACGGGAACAGATTCGAGATCTAGGGTCGAATCGTGTTTCAGCGGAGTCACCGCCGCGGCATAGACTCCTGCGAGGGGATGTGTCGAGGTCATTTTTTCTCCGATCGTTTGGTTGAGCGTTTTTTGCGCGACGTTTTTTTGCCTTTGTCTTCGACAAAATTGCGCGCCGCGTCCTCGGGCGGTTGAAGCGGAGCGCCCTCCTCCGCGATGTAATGCTGATGATCCAGCGCCCACAAATAAAGGTCGCCTTCGGTCTTGCCGGGAAATTCCTTCAGGATGCCGGTCTCGCGGATCACGTTGACGATGGGCATATACACTGTTTCGTACCAATGCCTGATCGCCTCTTCCTCCGAAATGTCGCGCTTCCAATCCAGTCCCATGAAGTAGCGATGCACGGCGATGTGTTCCAACATGCGGTCGTATCCATCGGGGATCGTCAGTTCGATGTTTGCTTCGGGGATGAGCGCGTCGAGCGAGGTGCGTTCGAGGAAGTGTACCTTGTCTTCGAGGATTTCCAGGTCTTCGGGTTTGATGTCGGGCGTGATGTCCACGCGCGTGGCGCATTCGCGCACCTCGGCTTCGATGTAGAGTTGCCCCTGTTGGCGCGCGACCGATACGCGGTGATGTCCGTCCACGACGAAATAGACCTGCCCCACCTTATACAGGACGACCGGGGGGAGGCTGACCTCCTGATAAAAGGCGCGGTTGACGCTCTGCCAGCGGTCGGCGAGTTTGTCGGAGGCGGGCAGGAAGACGCGGTCGAATTCGTGATAACGGTTCAGACTCCCCGCGATCTGATCCACCCGAACGGTCTGCACGCCCCGATAAAGGGGTCCGCCGATGTGGAGTTTCTCCTTGATGTCGTCGTAAGAGAGGAGGGTGGTGCGCCGTCCCGAAAGGGAGTCGCGGACGCGGTTCAGGAACGCCTTGAAGAGGGCGTGCTGAAAATCGACGCGTGACTGATCCGAGAAAGGTTCGCTGGACATGGTTAGTGGTGAACGTCCAGCACCTTGTAGGGGTGGACGTTGATGATCCTTGTGTCTTTGCGCACGGTCTCGGATTCAACGAGGTTGCGGCGATAGAAATGGGTGTGACCGTGCAAATGGTAGCGGGGCTTGGCAACGCGTATGAGCCAGTTGATGGCTTTGAGTCCCTGATGCGCCCGGGTGTCGTCATCGTGGATGCCGAAGGGGGGCGAGTGTGTGATGAGGATATCTATGGAACGCCCGTAGTGGATGCGGTTCAGGAGCAGGTGGGGTAACATGCTGAACGCGCGCAGGTAGGCGTCGGTCTGGGTGTATTGATTCGTCCCGTCGGGACGGTATTGGATGCACCCGCCCAAGCCGCCGATCAGGAACGTTTTCAGGCGGATCAGTTTCCGGTCCAGGTTCGAACCGCCTTCGACGAACGTCTTTGCGTCGCCTTCGCGGTGGACCGGATCGTGATTGCCCGGCACGTACAGAAGCGGAACGTTCAGGAACGTGACGATGTTTTCGAGATACGGATAGGGCAGATCGCCACATCCAATGATCAGTTCGACGTCGTTGAAATGACCGTTCTGGCAGAGACTGTAGAGTCGTTCGACTACTTCATCGCTGACCGCAAGGATTTTCACAGCGCCGGTATTTTGCCGTAGAAAAGCGTTCCTTGCAAGACCTTTGTGTATGACGGCGCCCGATCCATTGGCGTATAATCCCCCAGGATTGCGGTTGTCAAACAATCAAGGGCAAACTATAATTTATCAGATAGGAGAGTTACCCTGGAAACGAGAATCTTTCCCGAACTATCAGACGACGACAACGGGGACGATGAGGTCATTACCAAACCCCAACTCCAGGCGGGAGTCATCCTTGCGAAGCGCTATCTGATCCAGGAGGTGGTGGGGCTTGGGGGAATGGGTTCGGTGTATCGCGCCCGCGACATGCACTTTCCGAACGTGACCAAACTGGTGGCGGTGAAGGAGATGATCAACAGCGCGCCCGATCCGCTGGTTCGGGAGACCATTGTGCAGAATTTCGAGCGCGAAGCCAACCTGCTCGCCACCCTGCATCATCCCTCCATTCCGAAGATCTACGATTACTTTTCGCTGGAAAGCCGCTCGTATCTCGTGCTGGAATTCATTCACGGCAAGGATATGGAAGCCGTCATCAATGAGACGAACGGTTTTCTGCCGGAAGAACAGATATTGACGTGGGCGATTGATCTGTGCGATGTGCTGGACTACCTGCACAAACACAAGCCGGACCCGATCATTTTCCGCGACATGAAGCCCTCGAACGTGATGATCAATTCCAGCGGCGACATCATGCTGGTGGATTTCGGCATCGCCAAGGCGTTCCAGTCCGGCATCAAGGGGACGATGATCGGCACGGAGGGATATTCCCCGCCCGAACAGTACCGCGGCGAAGCCACGCAGGCGGCGGACATCTATTCGCTGGGCGCCACCCTGCATCACGCGTTGACGCGCCGCGACCCGCGACTCGAGCCTCCGTTCTCCTTCGCCGAGCGCCCCATCCGCCGCATTAATCCCGCTGTCTCTCCGGAAATGGAGACGATCGTGAACCGGGCGTTGGAGTACGACCCGGAGAATCGATTCAAGAGCGCCTCTGAAATGAGGGACGCGCTGGTTTCGATTGCGCGCAAAACGGGAATACTCGTGCGGATGGGTCCGAAGACGGGTCCCATCAAGAGCGAGGGGATCAAGCCGCTTTGGAAATTCAAATGCGAGGATGAGATCCGCGGCACGCCCACGATCCATCAAGGCGCCCTTTACATCGGTTCGTACGATCATAACCTGTATGCCCTGGACGCGGCGGAGGGAAAATTCCAGTGGAAGTATCCGACCGACGGCGGCATTGTTTCCCGTCCGCTCGTTGTGGAAGGAAACATTTTTGTCGGTTCCGAGGATCAGCGCTTGCACGTGGTCTCCGCCCGTTCCGGCAAGGTGGTTTGGACGTATTACACGGACGCTCCCGTCCGTTCCTCCCCGACGGTGGCGGAAGGTCACATCTTTTTCGGGTCTGACGATCGCTACCTGCACGCCGTCAACATCAACAGCGGGCGAATGGCATGGCGCTTCGAGTCCGCCGATGCCATCCGTTCCACACCGTTTGTGATGAGCGAAATGGTATATTTTGGCTGCGAGAGCGGGGATTATTACGCGGTGAGTTTCCGCGGAGAAATGAAATGGCGTTTCCGCGCGAAGCGCGCCATTACAGCCTCGACAACAGGCACCGGGCAAGCCATCTATTTCACGTCGGTGGATAATACGTTATATGCGCTGGATCCGCGCAACGGCTGGGTGTTGTGGCGGTTCCGTCTGGGCAAGTCCTCCATCAGCACGCCGTGCATCGCCGACGATCTCATCATTGTCGGCGCGGCGGACGGCTTCATCTATGCTGTGGAAGCCAAGAGCGCAAAAGAGGTCTGGCGTTTCCGCACGGATCATCAGGTGAACGGGTCGGCGGTCATTTACAAGGATTCATTGTATTGCGGTTCGGTGGATGGAAATCTGTATTGTCTCGAATATCGCACGGGAAGATTGCGATGGAAATTCGGCACGGAAGGAGCCATCACCGGCACTCCTCTGGTATACGACGATGTCGTGTACATCGGCTCCACCGATCATCATGTATACGCGTTGCTTGCGTAAGGCGCTCGCGTGAGAAGGAGTTTTTGTGGATAAAATTTTCCGCTTTTTGTTTGGAAACCGCTCGACGCCTCCCGAGAAGGTAATGGATACCGCCAATACTGCGCCTCTCACGGAAGAGCAACTGAAAGCCATCGTCAACAGCCAGAACATGCAGTTCGACCTTCAGCAATTGATCTCCGCGGCGGGACAGTCGGTTGGGAAGCAGCGCGACCTGAACGAAGACAGCCTGCTCGCCATTACGACCACCATGGCCGGCAATTCCGGGAACCTGCCCTTCGGTCTGTACATTGTGGCGGACGGCATGGGCGGGCATCAGTTTGGCGAAGTCGCGAGCAACGCCGCCGTCCGCACCGTTGCGGGATATATCCTGAAGAAATTCCAACCCTACCTCTTTCAGATCAAAGTGGAGACGATGGAGGAGTCTTTTCAGGAAATCATGTCAGGGGCGGTCAGCGAGGCGCAACGCATCATCCAGCGCGAAGCGCCGGGAAGCGGAACCACCCTGACCGCCGCGCTTGTGCTGGGACAGCAGATCACCGTCGCGCACGTGGGCGACAGCCGCGCCAGTTTCATCTATCCCGACGGAAGACTCGAAACGGTCACGCGTGACCATTCGTTGGTTCAGCGCCTGCAGGAACTGGGTCACATCACCGCGGAGGAGGCGGAGAACTATCCGCATCGCAACGTGTTATACAAGGCGCTTGGTCAGGGCGATATCCTCGACCCGGAAATCTTCACGCTGGCGTTCCCTCAACCGGGCACATTGATGATCTGCAGCGACGGCTTGTGGGGGGTTGTGGCGGAGCAGGATATTGTCCGCGCCGTCAATGAAGCGCCCAGTTTGCAACGCGCCTGTCAAAACCTGGTCGCCGCCGCGAATATGGCGGGAGGTCCCGATAACATCAGCGTCGTGCTTGCTCAACTCATTGGGTGACGATGTCGTCTCAAAAGCAGGATTATTATTCCATTCTGGGTATCGCGCGAGACGCCTCGGAGGAGGAGATCAAACGCGCCTATTTCGAAGCCGCCCAGAGGCTGCATCCCGACAAGAACACAGCTGCCGGGGAAACCGAACTGTTCCTCCACACGCAACAGGCTTACGAGACGTTGTCCAACCCCAGGCGGCGCGCTCAATACGATGCCACCCTTCCCCCCGAGGTAAAACCCAACCTCCCCTATGGATACAGCCTGACGTACAGCCGCGCCAGCCTGACGCGCATGGAGGAACCGCAGATGCTGTACGTTATTCTGGAAATGGAGGCGCCGCTCGAATCCCGCCGCGCTCCGTCTCCCCCGTTGAACGTCTGCATTGTCATTGACCGTTCCACTTCCATGTCGGGCGAAAAAATGGATGTGGTCAAATCCACCGCCATTCAGATATTGCGTAATCTCAGACAGCAGGACATCTTGAGCGTCGTCGCCTTTAGCGACCGCGCCGAGGTGATCATCCCCGCGGCGTATCACCAGGATCGCTCCCGTCTCGAAGCGCGCATTCAGATGATCCAGCCCTCCGGCGGGACGGAGATCTACCAGGGTCTCGAGGCGGGCGCCGCGGAAGTCATGCGAAGCCTCGACGCAAAGCGGCTCAATCACCTCATCCTCTTGACCGACGGACAAACTTACGGAGATGAACAACAATGCCTCGAACTGGCGTTCAGGCTGGGCGAACGCAACGTGGGGATCAGCGCCATGGGCATTGGCATGGAATGGAACGACATTTTCCTGGATATGTTGGCGACCCGCACCGGCGGGAGCAGCGCCTATATTGCCGAGCCGCAGGACATCAAGAGGTTGTTGCTCGAAAAATTCCACGCGCTGGCGCAGGTCTACGCGGATGAGACGAGCCTGATCACCGAGCCGGTGGAGGGCGCCCAGCTTTCCTACGCTTTTCGGCTCCAGCCGGACCCGGGTCCGATCATGCTGGACGAACCCACCCTGCGGCTGGGTCCAATATTGCAGGATACTTCCACTCGCGTGCTTTTCGAGTACATAATTCATCCATCGGCGGTAAAATCAGATGTAGCCAATATTTTGAGCGGCACGCTCAAGGTCTCGATCTCGTCCACGCCGCTCCCCGTGCCTTCCTTCCGTATGAACATTCGGCTTCCTGTGCTAGATCAGCCTGAGGCAGGTTCGCCGCCACCGGAGGTCGTCCAAGCCCTTTCCAGGTTGATGTTGTATCGCATGCAGGAGAGGGCGCGCATTGAGATCGAAAAAGGAAACATAGAAGCCGGAACCCGTCAGTTGCAGGCGCTTGCGGCAAATCTCATGTCCCAGGGCGAGCGAAGCCTGGCGCGGACGATTGCCCTGGAAGTGGATCGCATCCAGCAGGAGAAGGGTATTTCTGCGGAAGGCGGAAAGAAGATAAAATATGGCACGCGCGCTTTGTTCCTTGCGTCGCCGAAAAAGGAGTCAATAACATGATCATTTGTTCGAACTGTCAACACGAGAACGTATCCGGTACATTATTCTGTGTTGAGTGTGGAGCGCAATTGGAGGGGACCGAAACCCTTACCACACAGGCGATCAACCAGGAACAAATCGTGGACGATCTCAAAAGGACGCCTGCCGCCGCAGAGCCTCCCTCATCCCCAGCCAACAGCTGGCTGTCCCTGCATTTGATGGACAGCGGCAAGATCCTACCGCTTGCCACGCGAAACGAATTCACCATGGGACGCTTGAGCGAGGGACAGCCCATCATGCCGGATATAGACCTGACCCCTTATCAGGCATACGCCTCCGGCGTTTCGAGACTGCACGCGGTGGTGAAACGGGAGGGAGAGCGGGTCGTCATCATGGACCTTGGCTCCTCCAACGGAACCTACCTGAACGGACGCCGACTCAACCCTCATACCGAGGAGGCGCTCAAGCACGGCGACGTTGTGGCGTTGGGTAAATTGAAGATACAGGTATTGCTCCGCAATATCTAGGCAAATCGAAAGGCTGCGGCATGGCATATTCGGTCATTCTTCACATCTCAGGCGAACCGTCTGTGGTGGGCGAGATCGAAGATCTCCCGAAACCCAACGACACGATCATCACGGTCAGCAACCCGCGCCTGCGCGATGGGAAGGATGTTCATTACATAGAACCCAACGTCACGAAAGTGATCTGGCCCCTTACCCGGGTGGCGTTGATCGAGATCCTGGACAGCGAAGAGGAAGAAAGCCTGATCGGGTTTGTGAGGGAATAAATTGCATGCCCGAAGAATTCGAAAGACGGCGTATTCTCGTTGTGGACGACGAAGAACGCATGGTGCGTTTCATCCGCATGAACCTGGAACACGACGGCTTCCAGGTCGTTGAAGCCTTTAACGGCAGGCAGGCGATCCAAAAATTGCGCGACACGACCCCCGACCTGATCCTGCTCGACGTGATGATGCCCGATATTGATGGCTTTGAAGTGCTGGAGACCATTCGCGAGGGGAGCAACGTGCCGGTCATCATGCTCACTGCCAAGGGCGAGGAGGACGACCGCGTGCGCGGACTCGAACTCGGCGCGGACGATTACATCACCAAACCGTTCAGCCCGCGTGAAATGGTCAGCCGCGTGAAGGCGGTCATTCGCCGCACGGAGAGCGCGGGCGGCTCGATGCACGACATCATCGAAGTGGACGACCGCCTGAAGATTGATTTCGACCGGCGCGAGGTCTGGCTGGAGGGCAAACTCGTCAAACTGCGCCCCACCGAATACCGTCTGCTCTATCACCTCGTGCAAAACGCCGGGTGGGTGCTGACGCATGACCAGATCCTCATCAAGGTCTGGGGGTACGAATATCGCGACGAACCTCATTACGTGCGCCTCTACATCAACTACCTGCGCCAGAAACTGGAGAAGGATCCCGCCAATCCGAAATACATTCTCACCGAGCGCGGCGTTGGCTATCGTTTTGTGGATTACAAGAGGCAGAAGGAATGACTTCGGACTCAGGGGGCTTGCTCCCGTCTTCGCCAGCAAGCTGGCTGAATCCAAAATCTCATACGAATCTTTTACGTGCGGCTTGCGTTGTTCTAACGCAGGCTTTTTATATTCCGAGGCAGAAAAACCAAGCAAGAAGGAGGTTGCCATGTTTAACATAACCCGTTGGGAACCCGCTCGCGAGATCATGACCCTGCGCGAAGCGATGGATCGTCTGTTCGATGACGCGTTCACGAGGCCCCTCACCTTCGTCAGGGACGGCTGGTTGGCGCCTGCGATTGATATGTACCAAACCAACGACGAGGTCGTCGTGAAAGCCGCCTTGCCCGGCATCAAAGCCGACGAGGTGCAGGTCAACGTCACCGGGGGCGTTCTCACTCTCAAGGGCGAGATGAAACAGGAGGATGAGAAGAAGGAACGCTCCTGGCACATTCGCGAGCAACGCTACGGTTCGTTCGAGCGCTCCGTCGTCCTGCCGACCAATGTGGTCGCAGACAAGGCGAAGGCGGACTTCGAGAACGGCATCCTGACCATCACACTGCCAAAGGCGGACGAGGTCAAGCCCCGAACGATCACTGTCAAAGCGAAATAACATGGAGTAGGTCGAGATTAATCTCGACCTACTGTTTTTTTACAGGATTTTCTACCGTACATTTTGCTCGAACACCAGACCCTAAAGGTTTTTGCGAAGCAAACCTTTAGGGTCTTTTATCAAGTGGATGTACGGTAGAGAATTACAGAAAAAGGCAGCAGGGGAGAAAATGTCTCTTGTTCAGAACCAGCCTCCAGTGGGGAAAGAACCGCGCAAAATTGTCAGGCAACAAGCGTTTTTTGCCGAAAACGGAGCGATTTGGGGTAAAATCCGTCCCATGCCAAAGCAATCTGCCAAACAACGAATCATCCTAGTGGACGATCACGAGGTCGTCCGGCTGGGGCTGAAATCCCTATTGGAACGCCATCCGCAGTTCGATGTGATAGGAGAAGCCTCGTCGGCGCGGGAGGCGATCGAGAAGACCGAGTTGCTCAAACCGGATGTGGTGGTGATGGATATCCGCCTGCCGGGCACGTCGGGCATCGAGGCGTGCGAGCAGATCGTGGAAAAATACCCGAACGTGAAGGTGATCATGCTCACTTCGTACGCGGAGGATGAGATGTTGTTCTCGGCGATCCGCGCCGGCGCCTCGGGCTACATCCTCAAGCAGATCGGCAGCGACGACCTGGTGAAGGCGCTCGAGGCGGTTTCGCGCGGCGAAGCGCTGCTCGACCCGGCGGTGACGCAACGCGTCTTCCAGCAGGTACGCCGCGCGGTCAAAGAGGAGGAGGCGTCCGCCTTCGCACATTTGAGTCAGCAGGAGAAGCACGTGCTGCTGCTCGTTTCGGAAGGGAAAACGAACCGCGAGATCGCCAAGCAGTTGTTTTTGGGCGAAGGCACGGTTCGCAATTACGTATCGAGCATCCTCTCGAAACTGGGTGTGAACAACCGCGCCGAAGCCGCTGCCTATGCGGTGGAGCATAATTTGCGGGAATATATTGCTTCGTAATATGGAGTCGCATGCGCGACTCCGTTTTTTTGTTTAAGGGGCGGATTCCTGAATCCCCATCCTTTTTCTGATCCTTCGATTCGCTTCGGGACTCGCTTTGGGCTTGCCGAGCGACCATGAACTAATCCCCGCTGACGCGTTGCACCAACTCCCCGGCTTGGAGTCGATCTCCATCAGGGCGCGGACGTTTCCGTCGGGGTGTCGGTGGCGGTTACAGTCGGCGTTGAAGTGT
This sequence comes from Anaerolineales bacterium, assembly GCA_013360875.1. Classification (GTDB taxonomy): domain Bacteria; phylum Chloroflexota; class Anaerolineae; order Anaerolineales; family Villigracilaceae; genus Defluviilinea. Next base: position 22,870 of record JABWAU010000052.1, read on the forward strand.
TCGTGGGAGTGGCTGTAAATGTATGGGTCGCCGTTGGGGATGAGGTGATCGTGGGAGTGTTGCTGGGTGTGGAGGTGGGAGTTAGCGTTACGACGGAGAGCGACTCTATGGGGCTTTCACGGTCGAGCAGGTCGCGGCGGATCCATCCACCCTCGTAGGGTCGCAGCATCTCGGTTTGACCCGGCGCCAACAGGAGCCAGAAATATCCCTCGTTCTCGAAGCGCGCCGAGAACCAGGGACAGACGATCTCTCCGGCTTCGTCACGCACATTCAGTATTCTTGCCCCATAACCCTGGCTGGGACCCGAGCGCACGTAGATGTTGTCCGATTCGGCGGTGATGCAGATTTGCAATCGTATTCCAAAGGGCGTCCGGGTGGGCGAGGCGGTGCTTGTACTTGTCGGGGTGAGAGAGGGCGTTCGCGTTACGGTTGCAGTATCCGTGGGAAATTCGAGCGTAGGAGTAAAAGTCGTCGTGGGCGAGGCAGTTACCGATGCAGTGTGAGTCGGGGTGAAGGTTGGGTCGGCTGGAGGCTCGAAAGGGTTGATCCACGCAAAGACCGCGAGAAGCGCCAGTCCGATCAGCGCGGGAATCCCATATTTGAGGAGCGCCGGCGGAATGGGAAGCATCGGCTTCCTGTACGGCTCGACTTCGGGCGGTGTGCCGGTGTAACCGAGCGGGGATAATAACTTGTTGAAACTGTCTGCGTATTCGCCCTCTGCGAAATTGACGAAGTTGATCGTGTTGAGCGCGAAGGGCACGCTGCACGGAACGAGCATGAGCGGGATGATCTTCTTGCGCAGGGACAGCGCCTGGGTGTATTCCTTGCGCACCCATTCCGATTCGATGGAAGTCGGCGTGAGGACAACGATGACATACTGGCTGGAGGAGATCGCCTGAGGGATGGTGTTAACCCAATCGTCGCCGCCCTGCAGGTCGGTGATGTCCCACCAGACGTCGTAGCCGGCGGTCTCGAGATCGCCAGCCAGTTTGCGGACGAAGTCAATGTCTTTGCGCGAGTAACTGATGAAGACCTTTTCCATACTCTCCCAACGTTTGGATGGACGATCGTGTTCCGTGCCTGCCTTGCATAATACCATTGCAGGGCAGATTTTGGGGATGATTGCCGCCCGCTGTGCGGGGGTTTTCTCATTGGCTGCTTATCTGCGCCTCTTGACGGGGAAGCACTTGGGACATAAACTTAAGCCCGCTTAACTAAAAAGAAGGCTTAACTATGCCCAAAACGCTCCAAATTTCCCAATCCCTGCGCGCCTGGATGGACGCTTTCATGCATCGTTCGATGCGCGAGTGGGCGCGCTTTGCCAAATCCACCGGGCTTTCCATGTCGCAGTTCAGCGTGCTGATGCAGGTACATCACAAGGGT
>JABWAU010000172.1 GCA_013360875.1 Anaerolineales bacterium
GTCGCGCTGAGAGGAATCTCCACAGGTTCGGGGGTGCGATTCCAAAGATAATCCCAAAATCCTCCCCAGAAGGAGCCGCCGGTGCGCGCCAGGTCCGCCGCGGCGATCATGCTCTCCATATTCAATTCGAAGCCGACCACTGCCGGGTCAACGTGAATGACCGCCTCCCCGTAACGGACTACGATGGGCGAGGAATAGACCTGCAAGACACGCTCCGAGGCGACCTGCGGATTTACGCCCCCGACCGGCACGCCGCCGATGGTCATGCCGGCCGGATAATTGTTTCGTGTGCGGCTGTAACCGATCAACGCCGCGACGGCGATGACGATGGCGATGGACAGGAACGCGATGGATATACCGCGCAATACAGGTACGGAACTGCGATTTCTCAAATTTCACCTCAATCCGTTTGCTTTTGGTGAGTTTTGTAACGGAAAAAGTATAACACTCAAATTTTTCGTTTGTGCTAGAATAAATTTAGATTTTGGAATGCGGGAGCTCTCCCTATATCTGGGCGGCAAACCGTTTGCTTCCAAAGAAACCTCAAAATCAGGACGGGACGATGTTACGCTCAATTCTGATCTACCTCTCCAAAGCCTCCTGGGCGCAGAAACTGGTCATGAGTTGGGGGGTCGCCTGGTGGGCGGCATCGAGGTTCGTTGCCGGCGAGAAAATCGAAGACGCCATTCGGGCTATCCGTGAACTGAATGCCAACGGCATCAACGCCACGCTCGATCATCTGGGAGAACATACCTCCACCGTCGAAGAAGCCAACAAAGCGACGAACGATATTCTGGCAATTTTGGATGAAATAGATAAAGCGGGGGTTAAATCCAACGTCTCCATCAAATTGACTCAAATCGGTATGGGGTTGGACGAGGAAATCTGCCGCCAAAATCTGGTTCGCATCCTCGAGCAAGCCAGAAGGCACGCCAACTTTATCCGCATAGACATCGAAGACACGCCCTACACTGACATCACGATCTCGATCTATAAATCCGTGCTGGAGCGTGGTTTCACCCCGATCGAAGTCGGCATGGCGGTTCAATCCTACCTCTATCGCGCCGAAGCCGATGTCCGCGATCTGCTCGAACTGGGAACGCGCTTCCGTCTCGTCAAAGGCGCCTACAAGGAACCTCCCGACAAGGCATACCCCAAAAAGACGGATGTAGACGCCAATTACGATCTGCTGGCCAAAATTCTGATAGACGCCGCGTTCAAGGTCGAACCCACCAATGTCAGCGAAGACGGACGTATCCCGCCCATACCCGCCATTGCGACGCACGACGAAAAACGCCTTGCCTTCGCCAAACAATACGCGGAGAAGGTCGGTCTGCCGAAGAACGCCATTGAATTCCAGATGCTCTATGGCATCCGCCGCGATTTGCAGGAACGATTGGTGAAAGAAGGTTATCCCGTGCGCGTCTACGTCCCTTTCGGCACGCATTGGTATCCCTACTTCATGCGCCGCCTCGCCGAACGCCCCGCCAACATCTGGTTCTTCGTTTCCAATTTCTTTAGAAGGTAAGCAGGGAAACAAGTACACAGGTAGACAAGGAAACAGGTACACACGGAAACGCCTGTCTACCTGTATACTTGTGTACATGTCCACTTCCTTAGCCCTCGTCACCGGCGCGGCGCGCAGGCTCGGAAAAGCCTTCGCCCTGACCCTCGCGCGCGCCGGATACGACATCGTCCTTCATTATCGCTTCTCGGAAGACGAAGCGCTTCAGACTCGATCCGAAATTGAATCGCTCTCGAGGCGCGTGATCCTCGCCCAAGCCGACCTCACTCAACCTTCGCAGATCGAATCCCTGCTTTCCACTTTCCAATTTCTGGACGTATTGGTCAATTCCGCCGCCTTCATGCCGCGCGGCAACGTGGATTCCCTCTCCCTCGAAACCTGGAATGCCACCCTCGACCTGAACCTTCGCGCGCCGTTCCTCCTCGCGCGGGAGTGCGCGAAGAAAATGACCGACGGCGGACTCATCGTCAACGTCACGGACGTGGGCGCGCAAAAGGCATGGAGCCGCTATCCGTCCTACACGGTGAGCAAAGCCGCCTTGGAGTCGTTGACCAGAATTCTCGCCCGCGCCCTCGCGCCGAAGATACGCGTCAACGCCATCGCGCCGGGCTTCGTCCTGCAATCGGAGGTCGTCTCCCCCGAGGAGTGGGAAAGGCTGGTCGGACGGATCCCGCTCAAACGTCCCGCGCGAACCGATGAGATCACGTCTGCCCTCGAATTTTTGATTCACAATCAGTACGTCACCGGGCAAACGATTATTGTGGATGGGGGTTATTCATTGATATAGCCTTCGCGCTGAGCGGAGGTCTGAGCGAAGTGAAACGAAGACGAAGACCGCAGTCGAAATGCAGATACCAGGAGCGAATCCCATGTCCGAACTCAACGATCTTGCCGACAAACTGAGATCCGAAGGCGAAAAATTCTTTGCCCTCTTCGCAGGCTTGACCGATGACCAGTGGCAGGCGGAGGTCTACACCGAAGGCGAAACGTGGACGATACGCAACGTGCTTTCGCACTTCGTCACTTCCGAGCGCGGGCTGGTCAGACTCTTCGAGCGCATACGGCAAACGGGCGAAGGTTCATCCGAGGATTTTTCGATTGACCGCTACAACGCCGCGCAACAACAAAAGACGAAAGACCTGACGCCGCAGGAACTCCTCGAACAATTCAAAGCCGTCCGCTCGGATTCCATCGCGTGGACGTTGTCGCTGGACGAATCGGATTTGGAGAAGGTGGGGCGGCATCCATTCCTTGGAATGACGACCTTGCGAGAGATGATCAAGATGTTATACCTGCACAATCAAATTCACTATCGCGATATGAGGAAGGTGATGGAGAGGTAAACAGGCACACAAGTATACAGGAACGTATCTACCTGTCTACCTGCCCGCCCGTTTTCCCGTCACTGATAACTGATCGCTGACCACTGACCACCGCTTACTGACAACCATGAACCTCCCTCCCTTCAAACTCGAACGCTACTTCTCGAAATACGAGTTTAACACCGAATACCTGTTGTGTTCTTCCGATTGCGAAGCCATGCCCATCGCGGACCTGCTCGCGCTGGAAGAGGGCGCGGCGGAAAAATTACAACACATCTGGCTGGGATACACCGAATCGCAGGGACATTCCGCCTTGCGCGAGGAGATCGCCAAAGTTTACGAAACGACCCGGCCGGAAGAAATACTCGTTCACACCGGCGCGGAAGAGGCGATCTTCCTGTTCATGCTCTCGACAATGAAACAAGGCGATCACGTCATCGTTCATGCGCCTTGTTACCAATCCCTCATGGAAGTCGCAAAAGGCATCGGCTGTGATGTGAGTCCCTGGCTGGCGCGCGAAGAGAAGGACTGGGCGTTGGATCTGGACGAACTAAAACGCCTCCTCCGACCGAACACGAAGGTTATCGTCGTCAACACGCCTCACAACCCGACCGGTTATCTCATGTCCCGCGCGGATTTTGCGTCACTGAACCGATTCGCCCAGGAGAATAACCTGCTCCTGTTCTCCGATGAAGTCTATCGGGAATCCGAACATGACCCGTCCATGCGTCTCCCCGCCGCGTGTGACGTGGGCGATCACGCGGTCTCATTGGGCGTGACATCCAAAACCTATGGGCTCGCCGGTCTCCGCATCGGATGGATCGCGACGAAGAACAAAATGGTTTATGACCAGATGGCATCATTGAAAGATTACACCACGATCTGCAACTCCGCCCCGAGTGAATTCCTTGCTGAAGTCGCCATGCGGAACCGGCGCAAACTCGCCGAACGCAATCTTGGTATCATTAGACGGAACCTCGCGATCATGGATGACTTCTTCGCCCGGCATCCTGATCTGTTCTCATGGGTCCGCCCACGAGCAGGCACGATGGGGTTTCCCAAACTCTTGCGCGGCGAGATCGAAGAATTTTGTGATAAGGTTGTGCGTGAAGCAGGCGTTTTGCTCCTGCCCGGAACGATGTACGACGACACGGACAACCACTTCCGCGTTGGATTGGGGCGAAAAAATCTCCCGCAGGCAGTGGAAAGATTGGAAGAACATTTGACCGCAATTGCCAGTCTCTAACATTACAGCGCAAGGTTGGGCGGACGTTACACTTGCCCTGGCGGGCAAGCGCCAGGGGAGAACATCCGCCTACGCCGAAGCGTAACCGACGCTCTCTAGCGTCGGACTTTGCGCTGTTATACTAATCGCCTATCGCAAATCGTTAATCGTAAATCGCCAATCGTAAATTGCTAAAACTCACCCGCCTCCACCACCTCCTCCTCGCCGCGCTGACCTACTTTCTTGGCGCAGGCATTGCCGACTACCTCGGCGAATCCTTCCGCGCCGCTCCCTTCTGGCTCGGGCTTTTAGGAGTCATCCTCGCCCAATTGACCATGTCCCTCCTCCCCGAAATCTTCCGCCTCGACGTCGAACCTCTCGCCGAAAACGAAACGCGCAGAGAACGCCAGACGCTTCGCAACAACATCCTTTATCTGTCCGTCGCTTCGCTTGCCAGCCTGGTTCTTATCTTCTACTCGTTATTTGCCAGCAGCCAGCTTCCCAGCCCCGCTTTCTACTTCCTTGCCCTTTCCCTGGCGATCCTCCTCGCTTACTCCATCCCTCCGTTTCGACTCGTCAATCGCGGTTTCGGCGAACTCCTCCTTGCCATCCATCTCGCGTATGTCAACCCGTCCATTGCGTTCGTCCTTCAGGCGGGAGGCACACATCGTTTCCTCGGGATCACAATTCCGCTTGCCTTTCTCGCCTTCGCCTATTTTGTCGTGACGAACTTTCAGTCCTTTGCGCAGGATCGAAAATTCGGACGCGTTACCTTCCTCGCCCGCCTCGGCTGGGAACGCGTCGTTCCGCTCCATCACATCTTCGTTCTCTTCGCTTACATATTCTTTCTCGCCATGCCCGCCTTCGGACTCACGCTCTCTCTGCTCGCGCCCGCCTTTATTACGCTTCCCTTCGCCCTCTATCAAATCATCCAACTTCGCAACATCTCCCTCGGCTTGCGCCCCAACTGGAGGATTCTTCACGCCACCGCCCTCGGCGTCTTTGGGCTCACGATCTACTTCCTTGCCCTCACCTTTTGGATTCGCTGACCTGTCGAGTCTCGTAAAATTGTATCCATCGAACTTTAACAAAGTCTCATAAAGTCGTATCAGGGTAAGCCAAGGGGAGCGCCAGTTGGTAGGCGGTGAAA
>JABWAU010000173.1 GCA_013360875.1 Anaerolineales bacterium
GTTGTTGGCGGCAAGTATCCCGGCTGCCATTGGCGGTGGGACGCTTCACCCCGCGATAAACAGCTTGGTCTCAAAAGCGTCCGATAAATCAGAAGTGGGCGGGAATTTGGGTTTATCCGCCGCCGCATATAGCGCGGCAAATGCGATTGCGCCCCTGTTTTATGGCTCGCTGTTTCAATGGTTTGGCGCGCCGATTCCATTTTTGGCGGGCGGCACGATCTTGCTGGTGTTGTTCCTGTTTGCGCCAAGGGTGATAAAGAATTAAATCATGTAGGGGCGGGGTACCCCCGCCCCTACATTTTTATTAGACCTCTTGCATAAGTGCTCCCGCCGCAGTCCTCGGCGGCGGGGACGCCGCCGTGAGCAAGGTAAAAATGTGACTTTCGCAAGAAGCCTATTTCAAGATTTCTAATAATTTCGTTGTATCTTCAACGATCTCATCGGCGCCGAAATGACGCAGTTCGGGTTCTTCGCCGAAACCGCATAAGACGCCCACTGTCTGCGCCCCGGCGGATTTCCCGGCGCGGATGTCGACGGTGGTGTCGCCGATCATCAGGCAGTTTTCAGGCGGGACGTTCATCTTCTGAGCAGCAAGCAGGACCGGGTCGGGGTAGGGTTTGGTGTGCCTGGCGGACAAGCCCGTCACGATGGCGTCGAAATATTTGGTGAGCCCAAATTGTTCAAGGAAGGTCATCGTCCCTTTTTCATCGCGCGCGCTAACAATGGACATTGGATAACGTCCATGGAGTTGTTCGAGCATGTCGTCCACGCCGGGGATGAGCAGGAATTTTTTCGAGGAAAGCTTCCGGCGGCGACTCAGCCAGTTGATAACAGCAACCATCTCATCGTCGAGATGAAGCGCGTCCGCGAGGCTGAGCAAGGCATTCCCCGGGGACTCGATCCACATCACCAAGCGGCGCGCGGCGTGTTCCGGGTCTTTGAATAAGAATTTGGGAATGAATTTCGACACTTTTTGGGCGTAAAGGTCGTCTGTGTTACTGAGTGTCCCATCCACATCGAAGCATAAGGCTTTTATCTTTGGTACTTTCAGGGGCATGGATTAATTGTACCAAACGGACTATACTTGGCATGGGTATAACATGAAAGAAGAACATTCGCGCTCACTCCTTGAACTACTGGTAAAAGTCAGCCGTGAAGTGGCGACCGCGCTGGACTTGCGTACGGTCCTGCAGCGTGTGCTTTACGCCTGCATCCAGTACGTGGGCGGGGAGCGCGGAAGCGTTGTGGTGATGGACGACCTCGGCAAGCCCGTGGACGCCACGATCGTGTATGGTAAACAGTTCCACGACCATACCACTCAGCAATTACGCGATACCGTGGAACGAGGGCTGGCTGGATGGGTGGTACAGAACCGCAAAGCCGCCCTGGTGCCCGATACAAGCAAGGACGAACGCTGGCTTCGCCGCGCAGACGATGCCGCGGAAAAAACAGGACCAAAATCGGCGATCTGTGTGCCGTTGATGGCGCGTGAACGATTGGTGGGAGTGCTGACCCTTGTCCACTCTGTACCCAACACCTTCAATGAGGAACACTTGGAACTGGTCCAGGCAATTTCCGACCAGACGAGTGTGGCTGTATTAAATGCGCGTTTGTACACCGAAACCCAGCGCACAGCCCGGATCATGTCCGCGCTGGCGGAGGGGGCGGCGGCAATCAATACTTCGCTTGAAATGCAGGATGTGCTCCGGCGCATCCTTAATCAGACCATGCAAGCGCTTCAAGTAGAGACCGTGGCGCTTGCATTGATCGACCCGGCAACCAGGGAACTTGTGTTCAAAGCGGCTGCGGGGAACAACACTGGCGGCATTCCGGGATTTCGCATCCCCGCAGGGCAGGGACTGACTGGCAAGGTTGTCGCTGAGAAGCACGGGATTATCATATCCGCCTTCAGCCAGGAATCAGGCATCAGCGAACCGGATAGGCTGAACGGCCTTGAGATGCGTGCGCTTGCGATCGCCCCGATCCAATCCCACGGAAGAGTCATCGGCGTGCTGGAGGCAGTCAATCCAATCGCCGGTTCCTTCGATCCCGATGCGATGATTGTCATGACCGGATTGGGGAACATTGCCGGAACCACAATCGAAAATTCGCAGCTATTCGAACAACTACAAAACGCACACAGGCACTACCGCGAACTTTTCGAAGACAGCGTAGACCCTATTCTGATCACCGACTGGGAGGGCCGTATTTTTGAAGTAAACCGCGGCGCCGTCGAGGTGAGCGGGTATTCCCCGGCAGACCTTCACGTCATGAGCATCGAGCAATTGCACGAAGTAAACTGGGCGAAAGCCGGTTTGAACTTCGAAATGCTCAAGAACGGACATACCTGCGGGTACGAGTCCGGCCTGTTGCGCAAGGATGGCGGCACCGTGCCGATCGAGGTCTATGCGCGGCGCGTGGAATTCAACAATTCCGAAGCCATCCAATGGATCATGCGAGATATCACCTCTCGCAAGGATCTCGATGCCCTGCGCGACGACATGACCTCCATGATCTTCCACGACCTGCGCTCGCCGCTGGGAAATATCGTTTCGAGCCTGGAGATGATGAGCGGGCTCCTGCCCGAAGATGAGACGCTTAATTCGATGCTCAACATCGCCAAGAATTCAACCGGGCGAATCCACCGGCTGGTGAATTCCCTGCTGGATATCAACCGTCTCGAAACCGGGCAGCAGATCGTGGATCAAAACTCCATCGACCCTGTCGCGCTGATACGCGAAGCGATTCGAGATGTAGAGCCTTCTGTTGCAGCCAGACAACAAATCCTGACCAACCGCGCCACAAGCGTCCTGCCATTGGTATGGGTCGACGTGGATATGATCTACCGCGTGCTGATCAACCTGCTGGAAAATGCGATCAAGTTCACACCTGTGGGCGGACGCATCGATATTGGCGCACAAACCGCCCAGGACGGTATGTTCGTCAATTTCTGGGTGCGCGATAACGGACCCGGCATTCCGCTTTCAGAGCGGGAACGCATCTTCGAAAAATTCACCCGTCTGCGTGGAAGGAACAGGCCGGGCGGGTTGGGCGTAGGCCTGGCATTCTGCCGCCTGGCTGTGAATGGTCACGGCGGAAAAATTTGGATAGAAAGCGAAGTTGATAAAGGCACAACTTTCTGGGTTGCCCTGCCGGTTGCCACCCGTAAAGCCACCGGCACTCTCAAACGCCAGACCGGGCGCCTTACCTTCAAACCGGACAAGGAACAACCCGTCACTGAGAAGCAAAGTAACGGCGAGCGTACCGTAAGAAAACCATAACTCGGACGGAAATTGAATGCAGGAAATCACAAACAACATTTACATCGAAGACCAATTCCCCGGCGTAACCCTGGGCGTGATCGTCACCCCGCGCGGCTTGATCCAGATCGACGCGCCTCCCTCCCCCGAGGATGCCCGCTCATGGCGCGCTTCGCTCATGAACCTTGGCGGGGGCATCGACCGGGTTTTGATCAACATGGATGCCCATCCCGACCGCACCCTCGGCGCGCGCGCCATGGATTGCACCGTCATCGCGCACGAAAAGACCGCTTTCATCTTTCGCACCCGCCCAAGCACGTTCAAGGCACAGGGGGAAGAGACCGGCGCAGATTGGGAATCCATCCCCGGATTGGGAAGCGTGCGCTGGGCTCCGCCTGAGATATCCTTCGTCGACCAGATGACCCTGCATTGGGGCAGTTCACCCGTCTTATTGGAACACCACCCGGGTCCTTCGAACGGTTCCATTTGGGTGCGTCTCCCCGTTGAGAAAGTCATATTCATTGGCGACATGGTGATGAAGAACCAGCCGCCTTTCCTCGCCGGGTCGAACCTCAAAGCCTGGCTCGAGTCGCTAAACCTTCTGCTTGAATCGGAATATAAAGGCTATACATTTATCAGCAGTCGGGGCGGGGTCGTTACCACGAGCGCGATCAAAGCCCAATACGATTTTCTAAAACACATCCACGACAAACTGAACAGGCTGACCTCCAAAAAACCCAATCCCGCCACCGTGGAAAAAATGGTCACATCATTGCTGACATGGTTCAAAGCGCCCGCCGCGCGGCAGAAACAATTCGCCCAGCGCCTGCGTTTTGGATTGCTCCACTACAACGCGCGTCAGTATCATACCCCCAGCCACAACTTCGAAGATTGATGGCTGCGCCTCTTCCCATCCTCGAACTGACGAGGGGCGAAATCGTCGAAGCGGTCCATCGCGGCTCCATCGCTGTCGTCGCATCAGACGGCTCGCTCCTCCGTTCGTACGGCGACCCGCAAGCGGTCGCCTTTTTGCGTTCCTCCGCCAAACCTTTCCAGGCATTGCCGTTCGTCGAACAGGGAGGCGTTGAACATTTCCACTACACACAAAGCGAACTCGCTCTCGCCTGCGCTTCTCACGAATCCTCGCAAATGCATCTTGACGCCGTTCAAACAATGCAAAATAAGATCGGCATAGAAGAAAATCATTTGCAGTGCGGCCCGCACCTGCCGGGCGATCCGCGCAAATTAAAGGAAGTGATTCAAAAGAACACCCCGCTCACCGCCAACTTCAATAACTGTTCCGGCAAGCACACCACCATGCTAGCGTACGTAAAAATGCTCGGGCTTTCATTGGATGATTACCTCGATTTCAACCATCCCATCCAACTCGAAATTCGAAAAACGCTGGCGGAAATGTGCCGGATGACAGAGGCGAAGATCCAAATTGGAGTCGATGGATGTTCCGCGCCGAACTTCGCCCTGCCTCTCTTCAATGCCGCACTCGGTATGGCAAGGTTGTGCGATCCGCGGGACCTGCCCTCCGCCCGCGCCGAAGCCTGTAATAAAATCACAAACGCCATGACGGCTCATCCCGAGATGGTCGGCAATTTTGGCGAATTCGACTGCGAATTGATGAAAACTTGCGAGGGCAAGATCGTTACAAAAAGAGGCGCGGAGGGGTACCAGATCATCGGCGTCATGTCCGGCCGCATTCACGAACGAGGCGTTGGCATCGCCTTCAAGGTCGAGGACGGCGATAAAAACTCGCTGGATGACAATCTGGGAAGCCACAGTCGGGTCCGTCCTCCCGTTACATTGGAGATTTTGCGCCAACTCGGCGCGTTGAACGAATCCCAGTTAAATTCACTGGCCGGGTTCGGTCCCGAAAAAGCATTGAAAAATTACGCGGGAGTTGTCACCGGCATCATGCGCC
>JABWAU010000053.1 GCA_013360875.1 Anaerolineales bacterium
TTCTCTCGCGTAATCGGCGTTCTCTCGCGTAATCAGTGTTCTCTCGCGTAATCAGCGTTCTCTCGCATAATCGGCTTTCTCTCGCGTAATCGGCGTTCTCTCGCGTAATCAGTGTTCTCTCGCGTAATCAGCGTTCTCTCGCATAATCGGCTTTCTCTCGCGTAATCAGCGTTCTCTCGCATAATCGGCGTTCTCTCGCGAAATCGGCTTTCTCTCGCGTAATCAGCGTTCTCTCGCATAATCGGCGTTCTCTAACGCCGAAATGTCACCACAAATAGGGCTAAAAAAGAGGAATTCTGTCACTATTCTGCATAACTGATAGATTATAGAATGTTATCGCGACGTTAGAGAACGTCTTCTACGCATCGCGAATGAGGAACCCAACCATGAAACTTGCGATCACAGGCAAAGGCGGCGTGGGGAAGACCACCCTCACGGCATTGCTCGCCCAATCCTACGCGGACGCGGGTCGCCAGGTGTTGGCTGTGGATGCCGATCCATCTCCGTGTCTCGCCGGCGCGCTGGGATTCCCGTCCGAACTGCGCGCGCAACTGCATCCCATCGCCGAAATGGACGCGCTCATCGAGGAACGCACCGGCGCAAAGCCCGGAACCGTCGGCGGATTCTTCACCCTCAACCCCCGCGTGGACGACATCCCCGAACGCTTCAGCGTCCTGCATCGCGGCGTGCGCCTGCTCGAAATGGGCAGCGTGGACCTGGGCGGCTCGGGCTGCATCTGCCCTGAATCAGCGATGCTGAAAACGCTCTTCACCCATCTGCTTTTCCGCGACGATGACATCCTCCTGCTCGACATGTACGCAGGCGTTGAACACCTCGGTCGCGCCACCGTGGATTTTGTGGATGCCATGCTCGTCGTCGTCGAACCGACGCGCCGCAGTCTCGGTACTGCTGCGCAAATCAAAAAACTTGCAAACGATATTGGTTTGCAGCGACTATACCTCGTCGGGAACAAAATCCGAAATGAGGAAGAAGCCAAATTCCTCGAATCCGAAACTCCCGATTTACCTCTGCTTGGCTATCTCCCCGCCGATTTGAAAGTGCAGGAGGCGGACCGGCTGGGAATCCCCGTGTATGACCATGTCCCAAGTTTGAAACTTGCGGCAGACAAGATTATTGCAACATTGAGTGAATTGATAAGCGATGAGATTATCGAATAATTTTAGACTTCAACGAAAAAATGGGATGCAGGCTGATTCAAAAAATCCGCGCTTTCTGCGTTAATCAGCGTCCAAAATAGATTCGTGGCTTATTGCCGATAAGGTCCATTTTATGGACAACCATTGAACGAACGGACTATCGAACCATATGACTACCACCCTCGCACTCGCAGGCAAGGGCGGCGTGGGCAAGACCACCGTCGCCGGCATGATCATCAAGTACCTCGCCCAGAACCAGACGGGCAGTATCCTCGCCATTGACGCGGATCCCTCCTCCAACCTCAACATGGTGCTGGGACTCGACCTCGAATGGACGGTCGGCGACATCCGCGAGGACATGCTGGAGCAGGTCAAGTCGTCGCTCACCAACGGAGGCGCGGCGATGGGAACCATGCCTGGCGGAACCAGCAAACGCGATTACCTCGAGTATCATGTCCGCTCGTCGCTGGCGGAAGGTTCGCGCTTCGATTTGATTGCCATGGGACGCGGCGAAGGACAGGGATGCTACTGCGCGGTCAACCACAACCTGCGCGAGGTGATTGACGGGATGAGCAGACACTACGCGTATGTGGTGATAGATAACGAGGCGGGCATGGAACACCTTTCCCGCCGCACGACGCGCGACGTCCAGCACCTGTTCATCGTCAGCGACCCCACCCAGCGCGGACTGGTCGCGGCGCAGCGCATCGCCGACATGCGCAGGGAACTCGACATCAACATCGAGAACGCATACCTCATCGTTAACCGCTTGAATGGGGAAATGCCGCACGCGCTCAAAGCCTTCACCGAGAAAATGGATGTGCCCCTGCTCGGCACGATCCCTGCGGATGAGGCGCTGGCTGAATTCGAGTTTTCAGGTAAACCGCTGGTGGAGTTGGGGGATGAGTCGCCGGTCTATCGGGCGGTGGAGGGGATGATGAGGCAGGTATTGAAGTAAAGTTTCCTCCATGTAAAAGTAAAACATCCCGCAGGGCAAATCCTGCGGGATGTTTTGTTTCTCTATCACGGTCCGCTCACCGTCTCGAACCCCGCGGCTTTCCATTGATTGATCCCGCCAGCCATACTGGTGACCTGCTCGAACCCAGCCGAAAGCAGGATGTCGCGTCCCTGCGCGCTGCGGTTGCCCGAACGACAAACCACGACGATTTCCCGATCCTTTGGTAATTCATCAACACGCGAAGCCAGTTCACCGAGCGGGATCAACGTCGCGCCGGAGATGTGACTCTCGTTCCATTCCTCGGGTTCGCGCACGTCCAGGATGAACGCGCCCTCGTCGCGCAGCGTGGAGGCTTCAGTAACGGAGACCTCGCGCGGCAGAACTTCAGCGGTCGCGGCGCCTTTCGGGTTGAAAAGGAATACGCCAGCCAGCACAACCAGGACGATGCCCAATCCCGCCCAAAGCAAGGTTGGATTGAAGATTTGTTTTGGGGTTTTCCGGGATGGGTTTTTGCGGGATGTCTTTTTGCGACTCATGTCGAATACTCCATTAATTGTTTTGAAGTGATCTAGCCACACGTTCCAACCGCTCGCGCGCCTCCCGCGCGACCGGTTCGACGACGGGATTTGTCACGATTCCCAACATGCTCAAGGGATCCACAAGCGAAATTTCGACCATACCTTCCTCTCCCTGCGATACCACCACATTGCACGGCAGCAACAGCCCCACCTGGGCGTCGGCGGTCAAGGCGCGGTGCGCGAGAGGCGGATTGCACGCGCCGAGAATCTTATATGGACGGAAGTCAACATTGAGTTTCTTCTTCAACGTTTCCTGCACGTCAATCTCGGTCAACACGCCGAAACCCTCCGCCTTGAGCGCCTCCGTCACGCGCTGGACGGCGGACTCGAAATCCGTTTTCAGGCGCGCGGTAAAACCGATTGGGGTCGTTTCCTTCATTCGATGATCAATCCTTTATTTTGAGAATTGCCGGTCACGCCGGGGGAATCGGCTATCAGGTGAATCCTCCACCCAAAGCGACTTGTCCGCAAACGGGACAACTCAACTGGAGAAGCCCATCGTACTCCAACCTGCCTTCTCCGCACACCGAGCATTTCTGTCCGGGACGCGGGGCGCGGCAGGGCGCGGACCTTCGGCTTGTCCGCGGCGGAACCGGCTTTCTTTTCGCCCGGGAGTGTTTCCCTGTTCGGGAGATCGGATTCGTCATCACTTTACAATGGTTGGATGCGGAAAAAGCCAAAAAGTGACAGCGGCTCCTCGAAAGCCGGGCAGTTTCCGGGGAGTCCGATACGAAGGATGCGGATTTCCGAAATCCATGATAAGTTTAGCGCATCCCATTCCGCAGGAGATTTTAATGTCCCATTCCTACATCACGTATCTCGAATGTTCCGGCTGCGGCAGGATGTATTCCCATGAGGAACTTCACACGTATTGCCGCGCATGCACGTCCCCGCTTCTTCCCAGATACGACCTGGAGTCGGCGCGTCGACGCGTGGATCGCGACCGGGTCTCGCGTCGGGAAAGGGGGATGTGGCGATGGCACGAACTCCTGCCTGTGCTGACTCCCGAGAATCAGGTCTTTCTCGGCGAAGGAGATATGCCCCTGCTCCCCCTGCCCTTTCTTGGAAGCGACCTGGGACTTTCCCATCTCTTCGTGAAGGACGAAAGCATGAACCCGACCGGTTCCTTCAAGGCGCGCGGGCTGGCTTCCGCGATCTCGAAGGCGAAGGAACTGGGAGTCGAAAAGGTCATCATCCCGACTGCCGGGAACGCCGGCGGCGCGATGGCGGCGTACGCGGCGCGCGCCGGGATGAAGGCGCACATCTTCATGCCGAAGGATACGCCTCACGCCAACATGGAGGAAAGCCGCATGGTGGGTGCGGAGGTCACTCTTGTGGACGGTTTGATTAGCGACGCCGCAAAACTCGCCGGTGAAAAGGCGGCAGCGGAAGGATGGTTCGACGTTTCCACGTTCAAGGAGCCGTACCGCGTGGAGGGCAAAAAGGTGATGGGATTCGAACTGGCAGAGCAATTCGGCTGGCAGTTGCCCGATGTGATTCTCTATCCCACCGGCGGCGGCACGGGACTGGTGGGAATGTGGAAAGCCTTCGACGAACTCGAAAAACTGGGCTGGCTCGAAAAGACAAAACGCCCGCGCATGGTCGCGGTGCAGGCGGAGGGATGCGCGCCAGTGGTGAAGGCTGTCAAAGAGAACGCCTCAGCCTGCGAGTTCTGGCAGGGCGCGCAGACCATCGCCTCCGGTTTGCGCGTGCCGAAGAGTTTCGCCGACCGACTCATCCTCGGGAATATTTATGCAAGCGGCGGTACGGCGGTGGCGGTCAGCGACGAGGCGATCCTCGAATCGCAAAGTCATCTTGCCCGCCTGGAGGGCATCTTCGCCGCGCCGGAGGGCGCCGCGACCCTTGCCGCGCTCAAACAACTCATCCAGCAAGGCTGGCTCGATCCGGACGAAAGGATCGTGCTGTTCAACACCGGGTCCGGGTTGAAATATTTGAAGCCCGCGTGATGGGTGCAATTCACAACAAAGGTTCATCTGTATTTTCAGCGGTGAAATCGAATCCCAGAACATTTTCCCATACCAAAACCGCCTGGTGATTACCTACAATGCGTAGGAAGCGTTCTCCCCTGGGCACCGCCCGCCAGGGCAGGTGTAACGCTGGCGGGGCGCATTAGACGCTGCGCGTGCGCCCTACGCGCGAGATGTGGGAAATCACCAAAAACTGCAACTTGTCCCGCCCGCGAACCAAGTCTATAATAACCTTGTGAGGTAACACAGACGGCATCGGAGGCGCGCAATGAAATTTTCCCATTATGAACTCTACGACCTGCTCAACCGGCCCGGTCCGTTGTGGCTGGCAAACGCCGACCTGAGCGAAGCCAGCCTGCGCGGCGCGAACCTGCGCCGCTTTATCCTGACCGGAGCCAATCTGAGCAAAGCCAACCTGAACAACGCCGACCTGAGCGAGACCGACCTGAGCGACGCCAATTTGAGCGAGTGCAATCTGACGGAAGCCAACCTGAATAAGAGCCTCCTCGTCAAAGCCGACCTGGGTGGGGCGAACTTGGGAGGGGCGAACCTGGGCGAAGCCAATCTCGGAAGCGCCAAACTCAGCCATGCAAGCATCATCGAAGCCAACCTGCACGAAACGAATCTGCGCGGCGCCAAACTCATCCGCGTGAATTTGAGCGGGGCAAACCTTCACGGTGCCAACCTGGGGGGCGCCGACCTCAGCGAAGCCCGCCTGATGGATGCAAACCTGGAGGATGCCCGATGTGTCAAAGCCAACCTGAGTGGCGCCAACCTGGCGGGCGGCAACCTGCTCAGGGCTGACTTGAGCCGCGCAAACCTGCCCGGGGCGAACCTCAGCAAAGGTCGTTTGAAAAGCGCGGATTTGAGCGAGGCGAACCTGACCAACGCCACCTTGAACGAAGCGGACTTGAGCGAAGCCAACCTGGGCAAGGCGGACCTGCGCGGGACATCCTTTTTTTCCGCCAACCTGTGCGGCGCAAACCTGGCGGACGCGAACCTTTCCTCCGAAACGAATTTAAGTAAGGCGAGGTACAACGCCTCCACGACCTGGCCCGAAGGCTTCGATCCGCAAGCCGCCGAGGCAACGCTGGTTCAATAGAACGACGCGTCGTACGCGCGCATCACGTCCCCCTCATACTCGAATTTTGCCGAGAAGAATTTCCCCTCCGCGATCCACGGCAGGAAGATGTGATCGCTTTCCCACAGGTTCAAGCTCGTCAACTTTTCATCCTCGATCCATTCCAGCCTGCCCTCCGGTGACGACTCGACCAACTCACCCTCGAACTCGGTTGCCGTAAAGACGAAGACGTACCAATCCTCCCCCTTGAACTTCGGGAACATCAACAGCCCGTGCAAACGCGGATTCTCGATGATGTACCCCGCCTCCTCACGGACCTCGCGCCGAATACACTCCTCCGGCGTCTCCCCCGCCTCGAACTTCCCGCCCAAACCATTCCACTTCCCTTCGTGGATGTCATTGGGCTTTTTGTTGCGGTGAAGCATTAGCGTTTTGCCATCGTGTTTGACGTAGCAAAGGGTGGCGAGGATCATGGATTTCCTTATTTTACGTTGAGTTGACGACTCACATCACCTCCGTCGGGATTTGGCTTCAATACAACGTAGGCTATAAGAATTTCACTTCTTCGGAGTTGAGCCTCACCGATCCCGAAGGAATGGAAGGATTATAACGATGGGTGTAACGTGTATAAAATCCCGAAGGGATGACATGGCGACCTCGTCAGGATTCTGGTGAGAAGGTCGCCTCCAATCCTCTCCACACGTCATCCCTCCACGCAGTGTAGTTGTGACCCGCGGAAAATTCGCGGTATTTCACGTTGTATCCCTTCTCCTGCAATAACGCGTGCATCCTGCGGTTATCCTCCAGCAGAAAGTCCAGTTTCCCAACGTCCATCCAAATCCCCACCTCGCGCGCCTGCCCGTGACGCGCCAAATCCACCACCGCGAAGTCGCGGCTTGCAATGGTGAACGCGCCTGCCTGACTCAACACCCTGCCAAACACATCCGGCATCCGCAAGCCCGTGTACATTGCCATCGTCCCTCCCAGCGACGCGCCCAGCACACCGTACGCGCCGGGATTCTTTTTGATATTGAGCAGGTTCAACTTTTCGGTTGCCAACGGCAGGATGATCTCATCGAGCCATAAGATGGTTGCATCAGAGCAGGAATATTCCACATCACGCCAGCGACCGCCGCCGGGGAGGAATGCCATCGCAATCGGCTGAATGCGTCCCTCCGCGATCAGGTTGTCCACAATGACCGCCAGTTTGCCGCGGTTCAGGTAATCCTGCCCGTCGTAAACGACCAGCAGTGGAACGGGTCCCTTGACGGACGGGCGATATAAAAAGATCTCGCGTTCGTAATCTTCGCGCAGCCATTTCGTATCCACGCGGTGACTGCTCAACGTTCCGGGAGTCACATCCGCGCGGCGGAGGGGGAACGGCGAGGGCATGGTCTCGGGCATGTAGAAGAAGTTGTTGCGTCCGCCCATGCCGTTGTTCACGCTCCTTTTGTTCAACGGGTCGAGGAAGTTCTTCTGTGTGACGGGGTCGTGGAAGGCGTATTCGACGTACGCGTCGCGGGGAAAGGTCAGGGCGGCGTACCAGATCGCTTTGGAGGAATCAGGTACAAGTCGAGGAGAGACGCGTTTGATAGGTCTGGGTTTGTCGTCCCAGTGGTTGAAGTCTCCGGTCAGGCGCGGCGCGGACTCGCCCTCCCAGATAAAATAGGCGCGGTCACCGTGGATGACGGGATTACCGGATTTGAGCGCGCGGCGGATGATCGAATCCGAGACGGTCATCGGCTGAAGGTACCCATCAACTCGCCCTGTGCGAGGATGTGACCGACCATTGCCTTTTCGAGTTCGCCTTTGGTTGCGCCCGCGGAGATGGCGAGCGTTTCATCGAGCGCGTAGAGTTTGAAGAAGTAGCGGTGCGTGCCGCCCGGCGGGCAGGGACCGCCGTAACCCGTGTTGCCCCAACTGTTCTTCCCGCTCAGGCTTCCATCGGGGAGCGTCGCGTCTGCGGGAAAGGCTTCCGGCAGACCGCGTGCGGAGGCGGGGATGTTGAACAACACCCAATGCACCCACGTGCCGACGGGCGCGTCGGGGTCGTCCATGATGAGCGCGAAGGACTGTGTGCCTGCGGGTGGTTCCCCCCACGAGAGCGCGGGGGACACGTCTTCGCCGTTGCAGGAATATTTCGCGGGGATGGGTTGACCCTGCGCAAAGGCATTGCTTGTGATTTCAATGGACATGGCTTCCTCCATTGCCAGTGGATCGGATATGGTTTGTTCCGTCGCAGCCGCGGACGGCGCGCACGCCGAGGATAAAACGACTGCAAGCGAAAAATACAACAGGGATCGTTTCATAACAAATCCTCTCTTTCCACTCCATCGAACTGCAGGATGAAGTCTGCGCCGTAGGCAAGCGATGGGGTTTGGAAACCGGCTCGATAATTATCCTCCAAAATTCGTTTCATGATCTCGACCGCAGTCAGCGCGGTGCAGCGATACCCTTCGGGACTCCGCAACTTCGCGCGCGCGATTTGACCTTCGCTCCGCATCTCCCCAACCATCAGGCTGAATCCTGCTTCGTTTTGCCTGCGCGTCGGTCCGGGCGGGATCGCAAAACCGATGAGCCACTTTAGCAGACTCCGCATGGGACGGGAATAGACCAACGGTCCGATGGTTCGTGAAAGTTTCAGAAAATGAATTGCAACACGCGGAAAGGCGAAATACGTTTCGACGTTGGGGACCCCCGTGCTGTAATACGCCGTGGACACGTCTCCCCAACCGACAGAGACGACCTTGACCGGTCCGCGCCCGAAATCCTGTTCCAACACCTGCCATGCCGGAGGGACTTGAACGATCTGCCCCTCCCTGCGGATGCGTCCCTGCCGGTGAATGTTCTCGATGGCGGAACGCGCCGTCCCGCGCGAGACGCCGCCTCCCACACCGCGCAAAAACAAACGGAAATGAGTGGCGGTGGGCAATCTCTGTTTCAAATATGCCGCGAGGCAATCGGACGGAACCACGTCGAACCCGCCGCCGGGCAGGAGCATGACGTTTGCTTTCTTCGCTTCGTCGTTCAACTTTGCCAGCGCTTCGAAGCCTTCGATCTCTCCGCTGATGTCCACGTAATGACGCTTCGCCCGCAGGCACGCCTCCGCCATCTGGCGAAACGTCAATACGAACGGACCGGCGCAATGCAGGACGGCGTCCGCCTCGAGCAATGCGGAATCCAGTTTTGCGGTTTCATCCAGAGAAAAGGCGCGGTATTCGAGATTGTGTTTCTCCGCCTGCGCGCGCAGTTTCCTTTCATTGCGCCCGGCGAGGATGGGGCGCATTCCCTCCCTCGCCGCGCGCTCCACAATGAGTTGACCGGTGTACCCGTAGGAACCATAGATGAGGAAGGTTTTCATATTATTCTCTCGCGCTGAGCGGAGTGAGGGCATGAACTTTGCCCGAACGTAGCCGAAGCGCCCTTCGCCTTCACTACGTTCCGCTCAGGGCGGTTACAACCTTTTCACAAAATGAACCAGCCGTTCGACTTCCTCGTATCCCATCTTCAAATGCGCGGCAATGCTCACCTCGTTTTCCAGCCACGTATCCGACGCCATTTCGGTCATCCCTTTTTCGCGCGCCCATTGCTCGGCAGCATGAACCATCTCCCGTCCGAGTTTCTGGCCGCGCACGTGCGGGTCCACGTACCAGGCTTCGATATACCCGACCGGGCTGGTTTCGCAGGCTTCGGCGTACTCGCGCAGGCTCGCCTCGATGAACGCGACCAGTTTCCCCTCCGCGCGTGAAGCGACAAAGACCGCCTGTTCGGGGTCCGCGAGG
Source organism: Anaerolineales bacterium (assembly GCA_013360875.1). Lineage (GTDB taxonomy): Bacteria > Chloroflexota > Anaerolineae > Anaerolineales > Villigracilaceae > Defluviilinea. The sequence goes on from JABWAU010000053.1 coordinate 9,545, forward strand.
ATCTCATCCAGGTCGTAATCCAGGTATTCGACCGGCGCGTCGGGCCACAGTTCCTGTCTCATGCGGAGCCATTCGGGTTTGTCTTCCGGTGTTGCGCGTCGAATCGTATAACTCATGGAACTCCAAATAACAAGACCAAAAGTTTTCGGAAACCTTTTTTCGAGAGCGTCTGAAAATTCCGTTTTTATCACTTGTCGAGCGTAATCTGCGCTCTCCAGCGCAGGGGCGACGTTACGCCTGCCCTCCCGCTTCGCTTCGGGGACGATGTGGCGGCGGCGCCAGGGGAGAACGTCGCCTGCGCATCAGTCTTCAAAAAGTCCTTGAGGTCTAAGAAAATATAAGACAGAGACCCTAAAGGTTTCTATTGCAAGCAAAAAGCATTCCAAGCAGGCTTCCTGTGCAAATTTTGAACCCGATTCGCCAGAAAAACCTTTAGGGTCTGAATTTCAAAACACTCTCTAATTACAAAACTACCCGCCTTTACGCTTGCCAAGCCGATGATCGAGCATCAACACAGCCGTACCGCGCTCTTCGATCAGTTTGAGGTCCGCGACGATCTCCGCTGCGCTCTTCTCCTCCTCGATCTGTTCGGTAATGAACCATTGCAGCATCACCTGCGCGGCGTAATCCTTTTCCTTCAACGCCAGTTCATACAGCGCGTTGATGGATGCGGTCACCTTTGCTTCGTGCGCGGCGACCTCCTCCGCGACCTCGAGGTTCGAGTTCCAATCCGTCTTTGGCGCCTCGATGGCTTTGAGTTCCACCCTGCCGCCGCGATCCAGGATGAAGTCGTAGAACTTCATGGCGTGTTCGCGCTCCTCGTCCGCCTGCATGCGCATCCAATGAGCGAAGCCGGGCAGGTTTTTCGCCTCGAAGTACGCCGCCATCGAAAGGTACAGATACGACGAGAACAGTTCCTTGTTGATCTGTTCGTTCATTGCGTCTTCCATTGCTTTTCCGATCATGGGAGCCTCCTTGCCCCAATTATAAGATAAACAACGCCGCCCAGGATGACGAGCCACAACAGGACAATGATCGCCGCGCCGACCGCTCCGCAGCCCACGCTTCCCGCAGCGCCGCGGCCTGCTACTGTTTCCCGAGCCTCCGCCAACGCCTCGGCCGGGATCAGCCGAATCGCCAGCCACAATCCGCCCGGCGTGACGATCAAATCATCGAGATAGCCCAACACTGGAATGAAATCGGGGATCAGGTCAATGGGGCTGAACGTGTGCGCGACGACGAAAAAGATCAACGCCTTCGCGTACCAGGGCGTGCGCGGGTCCTTCGCCGCGAGGTACACAGCAAAGGCTTCGTTCTTCAATGCGCGGGCGCGGGATTTCGATTTTTCGAACATGACGTACCGCGAGATTGATCTCGCCAGCGTTCTTTTCGCCGCCCAATCGGCAGGGCGAGATGAATACCTGCCCTGAATTCACCAAAGGGTCGCAGTACGAACGTCACCCTTCTCCAAACACGAACAACTCATTGATGGATTCGTGATGCAGGTTGCTATAGATCGCGCTGGCGAACACCGGCGCAACGGATAGTATCGTCAGTTTCGGGTGTCGTTTTTCGGGCGGCATGTAAACCGTATCGGTGGTGATGATCTCCCTGATCTCATTGATGTCAGCCAGCCGTTCCAACCCGCCGCGCGTGAAAACGCCGTGCGTGCAGACGACCGTGATCTCCTCCACGCCTTCGTTGATCAGCACGCGACTCAACTCCGCAATGGAACCGCCGGTGGCGATCTCGTCGTCGTAGACCAGGGCGCGCCTGTGTCCGCGCACCGGACTGCCGACCAGTCCGCTGATCTTTACTTCCGTGTCCGAGATGCGCTCCTTGTTCCCGGCGGCGATGGGCAGGTTCAGGCTTTTGGCAAAGCGGGCGGCGGATTTCGCCGATCCCATGTCCGGCGCGACGACGATGTGATCGTCCAGGTCGCGCTCCACGAGATATTTCTTGAAGACGGGACGCGCGCTGAGCGGGTCGGTCGGCACGGCGAAGAATCCATGCACCTGCGGCGAGTGGAACATCATGCTCATCACGTGCGTCGCTCCCGCGGTCTGGATCAGGTCCGCGACGAGGCGGGCGGTGATCGAGATGCGCGCCGCATCCTTTTTATCCGAACGCCCGAACGAGTAATACGGGATGATGGCGTGAATCTCCGAAGCCGCCGCGCCCCGCGCAATGTCGAGCATCATCAACAGTTCCATCAAGTGGTCGTTGACCGGCTGCGACAGCGACTGCACGATGTACACGCGACGGTAGCGCACCGTCGCGCCAAGCTGGATGTAGAGGTTGTCGTTGCTGAAACGGGAAATGCGCGTGTCGTCGAGCGGGACGCCGAGGTTGCGCGCAATGTTCTCTGCCAGCGTCTTGTTCGAACTGCCGCTGAAAAAACGGACTTCCTCTGCGGGAATTGAAGAATGGGTCATTCCGGCTGCCTCACGAAAAAAAGGATTGGATGCCTGCATCTTACCCCGGCCTGCAGGGAATGAAAAGCATTTCAACGATCCCTCAATTTTGGCATCCAGCGAGGCACACGCCTGGCGTATTCATCATAAGCCGCGCCGAACTTATTCTTCAACGTCGGTTCCTCGTAAAAGATGACGAACAAATACGCTGCTAGGAAGAACAGGAACGGCGCGGCGATCAGCGGAATCGACGGCGACCAGAATATCCAGCCAAGCAGGGCAATGATCCCCGCCGCGTACATCGGGTTGCGGACGAAGCGATACGGTCCGACAATGACCAATTCTCTGGGAGGATCAACCGGCGCAGGCGTGCCTCTTCCATTGGCGATGAAGATCCAGAAACACCAGATCATAACCGTCCAGCCAACGAACCATAAGGGAAAGGCAAGATAACCGACAACACCGGGATTAAACAGCTCGGCATCCATTGTTGATATCAGGTATGGGAAATAACCCATCAACAACCCGGGCGCAAGGATGAAGAAGAACAGGGATTTGAGGGCGGTCATTTTTTACCTCTAAAAAATCAACGATCTGTTGACAATGGACTCACTCATCTTTGAGAAAGTGTCTGAAAAGACAGACCCTAAAGGTTTCTATCGCAAACCAGATGCAAATTACGCAACAGAATTCTCGTTTAGTCAACCAATTTGAAACCAAAGGAAACCTTTAGGGTCTTTTCCGAAAGTTTTCAGAAGACACTCTCTGAGTCCCTACAAAGCGACAGTCACCCGCCTCCCTTCGGGAGCGTTTCGCGCAGGCAACTGTCGCCTTGTCAAATATACAGCCTCTCCGGGTCAATCTCCTCGCGCAATAAGCGCAACTCTTCCATGCTGGGCCGCTCGTTCTGACCGACCTCCTGCGGGACGATCAACTCAAAGCCTGTGCTGGCAATCACCTCTTCGACCGTCACGCCGGGATGAGTCGCTTTGAGACGCATCCGGCAGGTATCGGGATCGTAATCCATCAGTGCAAGGGTTGAGACAACATAAGCCGGTCCCGTGCCGCGCGGCAAACCAGCGGACTCTCGTGCACCAGGTCCGGTCAGATAGCCGGGGGTGGTGACGCAATCCACTTTGGAGACGAAGCGGCGCGCGTCATGCTGCATGATTGCCACGGTTCTCCAGCAGTGCGAGCCGACGTCATTGCCGCCGCCGGAGCCGGGCAGGCGCGCCTTCGGGTGGTCGTGGTCGCCGATGACGATGCTGTTCAGGTTGCCATACGGATCTATTTGCGCCCCGCCCAGGAACCCGTAGTCAATGAAGCCGCGCTGGGCGGTCTCCATCGTGTCGCAGATGCCGGAGGCGGCAAGTCCCTTGTGGAAGGTGCGAGCCTCGCCAACAGCGCGCGGCAAATCCTCGAGAATTGCGCCCATCCCGCCGAACTCGAAGACCGGCACAAGGTTGGGGGCGGTCGTCTTTGATGCAAGCATCGCTGCCAGCATGGGAATGCCGGTGCCGATGAAGCAGGTTGAGGCGTCCTCGAAAAGACGCGCCGCCACGCAGATCATCAACTCGGTTTTGGAGTAGGTCTCTTCGGTCATGCCTGCCTCCTTTCGCGCAAGTCCACGCATTGGTTCAGGCGTTCCTCGCCGATGAGTTTCAGGTAATCGTCATGGTTCTTTGTTCCGTGGACATATTTATCAAGATACGCTTGCGCGCCTTCGGCGGTCTTGCTGGCCTCCACCCAGGCTTTGATCTCGGCTTCATCGCGCCCGTAGGCGTATGCCATCTCGCCGGGATGCGAGCCGAACGGCGCGTGAACGACCGCGTCCACCAGATAATATGGGATGATCGTGCGGTCGGGATATTTGCGGATCTCCTCCGTCGGGACGATCTCCTCGGCGCTGATGATGACCCGCTTCGCCGCGCGTGCCATTTCTGCTCCAAACCCACTGATGCCTTCGATCTGGGCGTTGCCGTGTTTGTCGGCGCGGTGAACGTGGATGAGAGCGACATCCAGGACGAGCGCGGGAAGCAGTGCGACCTTCATGCCTGTGAAGGGATCCTCGACAACTTTCGCGGCGCTGTACTTGAGCGTGTCCGTGCCGAGCATCGAGCGGGTCGGCAGGAATGGGACTCCCATGGCTGCCGCTTTCATCCGCCACGTGATGGCTCCGTTCGACCACTCGACGCACTTCTCGACCTGCCCCGATTCGACCGCCCGCCTCAGCGCGGACGACGTGCCGTACACCTCCAACCCGATGTAGGTGATGTCCAGCTTTTTGACCAGTCCCGCCGCCAGCCACAGGTCCAGTTCAAGCACGCCCTGTCCACAGACGCGCAGGTCCTTTTTGTTCTGGCGTACCACCTCGCGCGCCAGCGACATCGGACAGCGCACCGTGCCGTACAGTTCCGTGCCGATGTAACAGCCGTCGTACACGAAGCGGCTGACCGCCTCCTGCTCGGACATGAGTTTGTCTTCCAGTTTGCGGGATTTCTTCGCCCGGTTCCATTCGCGGAACTCGTCCAGGTCGAACGGCTGGATCAGTTCGCCCACCCCCGATTCAAGCGCTTCGAAGTTCGAGACCTCCATACTGCCCTCCGTTGCATGTGATGGTCGGATACGTCATCTTCATTATAGCGACGACCCATGCCCGATGCCAGTGACGTAACTCATAAGATTTCCATCGTTCCCTCCTTCCGCGTTTCATCGTCCGCGGTTCTTCGACCCTGGGTTCTTGTGAAGGGGTGGTTTCGTTAATCGGGACTATCGGTCTTCGCCAATTGATAAGCGAGGATCGCGATCGCCGACAGGAACCACACTCCCCCAATCAAACCGATGATCCAACGCGGGATGCCCCAACTGGAAATATCCACAGGCAGAAACCCAAAATAGATCAACAACACGATGCCGCCCAAGAGGGCGTCCACGGCGCTGACAATGATAAGGATGTTGCGTTTGTTGGGGTGCGAGTTCATGTTGTTTCGCTTTCCAGTCAGGTTTTGAGAACGGTTATTTTTGCTTGCTGAAAAAGTCAACGATCTGCTGACGATGAATCCGCACATCCTTGACATCGGCTTCGAGCAGGCGTTCAATGGTCACTTTGTAGCCGCGGAAACGGACGCCGAAATCCCTGTTGAAATCTTCAGGAGGGATGGTTTGCAGATGATCGACCAGCTTCTGCTGGGATCCCTTTAAAATTGCCCGGATTTCCCGAAAGGTGTTCCTTCTGTATTTCCTTACAAGCATTGCATTATACGTTTGCCAGTCGCGGTCGTGATGTTCATAGAAGGATGGCAGCCTGCCTGCAATGATGCTTTTTGCCGCATCGAGGTTCGCAAAATCCCAGCCCGCCAGGTGCGCGAGCAGATCCCTGACCGACCAGATGCCCAGGAAGACCGTATCACGTTCCCTGCGGGACAGCCCGGCAACCTCGGTCAGGAGTTCGGAACGGACCCTCTGCATCTCTCCGATGATCCATTCCTTTTTAGCCTGCGCTTTTGTACTCATTTCCCGCGCTTCTTCAACCAATCCAGCAGTTTCTTCGTTGACCATGCATTGATGACATCGTTCTTCGTCAGCCACGCGCGCCTTGCGATGGCGACGCCGTAAAACAGGTTGTCGAAATCCTCTTCGGAGTGCGAGTCTGTGTTGATGCTGATGGGGATGCCCAGCTCTTTTGCGCGGCGGGCATACATATCGTCCAGGTCGAGGCGGGAGGGATGGGCATTGATCTCCAACGCGACGCCCGTTTCGGCCGCCGCGTTGAGGATTGCGTCCATGTCCAGGTCCGCGCCTTCTCGGTCGGGGATCAGGCGTCCCGTGGGGTGACCGATGATATGCACGTGCGGGTTGCGGATCGCTTTTATCATGCGCTCGGTCACTTTTTCGCGCGGCTGTCTCAGCGACGTGTGCATCGAAGCCAGTACCAGGTCGAGGCTTGCGAGAAATTCATCGGGATAATCGAGGGAGCCGTCGGCTTTGATCTCCACTTCGCTGGCGTGCAAAACCAGAATCTCGTCGCCGAGCTGCTTCTGGATCTTCCTGATCTCGGCGGCTTGCTTCTTGTGCTTTTCGATGCTTAACCCGCCTGTGACGCCGAGGCTGACCGAGTGGTCGGTGAACGCGATGACCTTGATGCCTCGTTTCGCCGCGGCGCGCGCCATCTCCAACATCGAGAGTTTGCCATCGCTCCAGGTCGAATGCACCTGTAAATCCGCTTTGATGTCTTTGAGTTCGATCAACTTTGGGAGTTTATTTGCCTTTGCCGCCTGTACCTCGCCGCGGTCTTCGCGCAGTTCGGGCGGAATCCACGGCAAGCCGAGCGTTTCATACACTTCCTCTTCGGTCGCGCAGAAGATTTCCTTGCCGCCCTTCACCTTTGCAAACGAATGTTCCGAAAGGGATAATCCCTTGTCGAGCGCGAGTTGACGCAACTGCACGTTGTGGTCTTTCGAGCCGGTCGCGTATTGCAACGCCGTCCCAAACTTCTCCGGCGGATGCACCCAGACCTGCGCGCGGACTCCATCCGTGAATTCGATGGACGATTTCGTTTCGCCCTTGCCCAGCACGCGCGAGACACCCAGAAGATTGACGACGGCTTCCATGACAGGAGCCGAATCCTTTGCCGCGACGAGGATGTCCAGGTCACCGACGGTCGAACGCATCCTTCTCAGACTTCCGGCTGGCGCGGCATCCACGACTCCCTTCACCTTTTTGAGTGTCCTGATGATCTCCTGCGCCAGCGGATAGGCGCGTCCCAACGGGATTCGTCCCGACCTGCGGGATAGGGAGGCGATCCCTTCGAGGATGGCGCTCTCGGACTTGGCGCCCATGCCGGGGAGGTCGCGCAACTTCCCTTCCTTCGCGGCAGCCTCGAGTTGAGTCAGAGCCGTGATACCGAGCGTCTTCCAGATCATGGCGATCTTCTTCGGTCCCAACGACGGGACAGCCAGCCACGCGGCTAATTCCTCCGGCACTTCTTTTTTGAGTTTTTCCAGAAATTCGAGTTTGCCGGTGCGGAGTAATTCGTCAATCTTTTCCGCAATGGCTTTGCCTACACCGGGAATGTCTTCGAGTTTTCCCTCCTTCCAGTATTCCGAAGCCTCACGTCCCAGCCCCATGAGACTCTCCGATGCTTTGCGATAGGCAAGCGTTTTGTAAATGATCTCGCCCTTGATCTCCAGTAAATTGGCGATGAGCGTGAACGTATCTGCCAGTTGACGGTTGTTCATCATAAGACACCTCTGTGTGATTATACGATTATTTTTCGATGTGGAAAAAATGCGGTAAGATTTCACCGAGGAGACCGCCCGTGACCAGAAAATCCGCCCCTCCCCGATTCGATCCGAACAATTACACAAAGATCACTCTGAACGATCTGGTGGTCTATTCCGTCTACTACCTCCACAAACAGGGACATGCTGTCACATCCGAGGACATCATCTCTGCCTGTTTTGTATTATTCCCGAAACGCTTCTCGATGCGGAAGTACCCGCAGTACCCCGATTCGGGCATCGTCAGCAGACGTTGGGGCGACTGTAAAAGCAAAGGCTACTTGAAGGGTAATGCCACGAAAGGTTTCCAGATCACGGCGCGCGGGATCAGGCGGGCGGAGAAGGTCGGGAAGGCGCTTGGCAAGCCGTTGAAACCTGTCCGTGCGGCAAAGCCCACATCGTCCCCGAAGGGGAAAGCGGATGGACCAGCAGCCGTCCCTGCGAAAGAGGCGGTTCATCCCGAACTCAAGAGGCACGCAAAGAAATACGTCCGCACGATTGAAATGTCCGATGCGTACAGGCGCTTCAAAAAAGGCGCCCCGCTCAACGAGTTCGATTTCAGAAGCATGCTGCTCTGCACCATGGAATCCCCGCCGACCACGCTGGCGCGGAATCTCGATCAGTTCAAGGAATATGTCAACATCCACGAACGGAAGGATTTATTATCCTTTTTGGAATTTTGCGAAGGAAAGTTTTCATCTTTGCTTGGAACAAAAAAGAAATAGAAATATATCGGTGGTCGAGTAGGGGTGGGGTTTTCCCGCCCCGTATCGAAACCACCACTAAACAAAACAACCCTTGTTACAAAAATACTCTTGAAACCTGTTGGTTTCGATACGGCGGACGATCACCGCCTACTCAACCAACGGGATGTTTTTGAAAGGAATGTAATGCCGATCAGCCGCAAACTCCAATATGCTGACAGGGTCGCCCTGCAACAGGCGGATCAAGCCATTCGCAAGGACGTTTTGCGCGCGCTGGTTGAGATCATCACCAACAGCAACGACAGTTATTCACGCCTGGAGGACAAAGGCGTTCAGGTCAGCGGCGAGATCATCATTGACGTTTGGAGAAAGCACAAGAATTCCGTCATCCGCGTGCGAGACTTTGCCGAGGGCATGGACGACGCCCGCATGGATGTCGTCGTCGGCACCTACGGCGAAGCCACTAGCGGTTTGAAGGAAGACCTGCACGTGCGCGGCATGTGGGGGCGCGGACTCAAGGACGCCATCTTCGGTTTGGGCTACGGTTACGTCAATTCGATTCGGAACGACATGCTCTATCGCAGTTCGCTCCTTCTCAAGGGGGGCGTCCCAACCTTCGAACTCGATGAGCCTGTCCCTGCCACCGAGGAGATCAGGGCAACCTACGGAATTCCCGAAGGCAACGGCACCGTGATCGAGATCGTCATCTCGCGTGAAGATATCAAGATGCCGCGTTTCGAGAACCTGCGTAATTATCTGCAAAGGCATTTCGAACTGCGCACCATCATGGCGGACCAGGCGCGCCTCATCATTCTGCGCAACCTCACAGGTGCGGACAGGGTCAAGGACGAGTACGTCCTATCCTACAAACCGCCTAAAGGCGAAAAAATACTCGATGAGCATTTCGAGGTCGAAGGCTATCCCGCATCGGCGCACCTGCAACTTTTGCGTTCCAACCTGCAACTCTCCACGCGCGGCGAAGAGGGCGATTACGCCGATGCGGGTCTGCTCGTCATCAGCGGCGGCACCGTCATTGCGCTGACCATGCTCAAGTTCGAGAACGACCCGTACGCGTCCTTTTTCTACGGCTCGCTCGAATGCGATTACCTCCACGACCTGCTCAAGAACGACGAGCCTGTCCTCACCGCCACGCGCGACGGCATCAACTGGTCGCTGCCGTTCGCCAAAGCGTTGAAACAGGCTGTGGAGGAACGCATCGAGCCTCTCGTCCAGATCGAACGCGTGCGCGCCATCCAGGACGAACAACTCAAACTCGACAAACAACTGCGCAGGAAACTGGATAGGACGATCCGTGAGTTGAACGTGATCGCCTCTTCGGAATTGAGGGACCCACGCGCACCATCCACTGGGAAACTGGAACCGCCTCCCTCCGGACTGGAATTTGCTCCCGTCCGATATTATGTTCAAACGGGACAGCAAATCTCCCTGACTTTAAGAGCACATTTATCTGCGAAGATTCACGATGGCGCGACCGTCTTTGTCGTCTCCGACAACCCCGAAGTGGACGTGTTGACTCCCAAGGTCAAGGTCGAAGCGTCGAAGGATCATCCGCAAATTGGAATTGCACATATTCAAGTGGAGGGGAAACAGGTCGGCAACGAAGCAACGGTCACCGCCTATTCGGGAGATCAAAAGGCGCAGGCGATGGTGCAGGTCCGCTCGAGGAAAGAGTCGCCCGAAGATACCCAGCCCAAAAAGCATCATGGACTCTTCAGCGATATCCGCTTCGACGACCGCATGGACCCGCGCCAGCGTGTCTATCTGGATCGGGTCAACTCAACGATTGTGGTTGCCACCGCCGCTCCATCCGTGAAGCGTTATCTCGATGGACAACATCGCCTCGACACCTCCGCGCAGGGACAAGTCCTGCTCGCCGAACTCATCACCGAAGCCGTCTGCCGCGAGATCGCCCGCCAGGGCGTCGAAAGCGGACGCTTCCTCGCTCCCGAAGGCTCCGAGGCGGACGCGATCCAAAGTCACTTCATTCGGTTGCAGAACCGTTATGCTCATTTGATCCATGACGTGATCGTGACGAAAGAGTAGGGATTGTTTGTCATTTCGACGAGCGAAGCGAGGAGAAATCTGCACCGTGCCATGCAAAAGATTTCTCGCTATCGCACGAAATGACATTGCGTGAAGATCATTTCACCGTCAACCAAACCCCCAACAACACAACCGAAATCCCAATCACCCGTGTAATATCCAGCGGCTTGACCGCCGTTCCCAACAAACCGAAGTGGTCGAGAATGATGCTTACCAACAGTTGACCCGCGACGATGGCAGTGATGGACGTTGCCACTCCCGCACGCGGAATCATGAAACTGATCGCGGCAATGACCACCAAGCCAAAGACTCCCGCCCCAAGCGTATACCACGGTACGCTTCGCCATTGACTCAACCTGCTGCCATAGATCAACATCGGGACTAAAGCAATGATCGCCCCGCCGATGTGAACGATGAACACGCTTTCGAAGATTCCAAGTCGCTGTGTGAGCATGCTTGCCATCGGGCTTTGCAGTCCCACCGCCACGCCGCCTGCCAGACCGATAAGGATGATGAGAAGAATGGTTTCCATGTGTGTCCTTTTGTTTTTGGCTGATGATACCCGATGACGCGGCTGATTTGGTCAAACAAACGATCCGGCACCGCGCGGCGCCGGATCGTTTGTGCGGATATTACAACTGAACGAATCGGTATGAGGCGTTATTTTCCGCTGGAGCGCGTCGTCACGTCGAAGATCACCGCGGCGACAAGCACGGCGGCGCGGACGATGTATTGGAGGGAAATGTCAATTCCCATCAGGTTCATGCCGCTCGTCAGGGAGGTCATCACCAGCGCGCCGACGAGCGATCCCATCACCTTGCCCACGCCGCCCGCTGGCGATACGCCGCCGATGAAAGCCGCGGCGATGGCGTCCAGTTCGAAGAGAGTGCCGGCTGTCGTCGTGGCGGATTGGAGGCGGGAGGCGAACAGGATGCCGGACAAAGCCGAAAGCATTCCCATCGAACCGAAGACCACGTAGGTGATCTTCTTGACGCTGATGCCGCTCAATTCAGCCGCTTCCGGGTTTCCTCCGATCGCATAGATGTGCCGTCCAAGCACTGTTTGATTGGTCATGAAATCATAGACCAGCGTTACAGCCAGTACGATCACTGCGGTCCAGGATAGTCCCCTGTACCCTGCCAGCACCCAGGTGATCGAACCAATGATCGCCGAGACGAACAACAACTGGATGATGAACAAATTCATCGGCAAAACTTCGAAGTTGTATGCCTGCTTTTTCCGGCGGCTGTTGATGGCGTTGACGATGAAGATCGCAATGGTCAACAAACCCAACAGCAGGGTGAGTTTGTGTATTTCGGGCAGGATGTTGATGCCGGGAATATCGGGAATGAAGCCGTTGCCAATGGCGTTGAAAGTCGCATCCGGGATGATGATCGTGCCTGTGCTGACCGTCGCCAGGAGGAGGGCGCCGCGATACCCCAGCCAGCCCGCAAGCGTGGCAACGAAGGCGGGGATCTTCATCTGTGCGACCAGGAAGGCGGTCAACAACCCCGAAAGGATGCCGAATACAAGCACCAGTCCGATCGCGGCGAACACCGGCAGTTTCCAGAATACCATGGCGATCGCGGCGACCGCGCCCAGGAAACCGGCGAGGAAACCCACCGAAAGGTCAATGTGCCGGATGACGATCACGAGCGTCATGCCAACCGCCAGCACGGCGATGTAACCGGTCTGATTGATCAGGTTGCTGATGTTGCGCGACGAAATGAAAAGCCCATCCGTCGTGACCGTGAAGTAAGCCATGATGACAAAAAGGGCGATGAACATTCCGTATTCGCGAATGTTCTGTCGCAATACTCTTTGTAGATCCGTTACGAACGACATGTTTCGTCTCCTCAATTCGTGGCAAGGTGCATGATCTTTTCCTGCGTCGCTTCCTCGATGGGCAGTTCGCCGGTTATCCTGCCGGAGGAAAGAATGTACACTCTATCGCTCATCCCGAGGATCTCGGGCAATTCGGAGGAAATCATAACGATGCTCATGCCTCGTTCCACGAGCCGGTTCATGATGGTGTAAATTTCGAACTTCGCCCCCACGTCTATGCCGCGCGTCGGCTCATCCAGGATCAGGACATTGGGATTGACGAACAACGATTTCGCCACCGACACCTTTTGCTGGTTTCCGCCGCTCAGGTTGACCACTTTTTGCTCGATGCTGGGCGTTTTGATGTTGAGCGACGTTTTGTACTCGTTGGCGACCGTGACCTCCGCGTTGCCGTTGACCACAAACCTTTTCGATATTTCCCGCAAATTCGCAAGGGTGATGTTTTGCTTCACGTCCTGGATGAGGATCAGCCCGTCGCGCTTTCTGTCCTCGGTAACGTAAGCAATGCCGTTCCGGATCGCATTCTGCGGATGATTGAACTGCTTCCGCTCGCCCCTGACGAACAACTCGCCGTTGAGTTTATAGCCGTCCGGGTTCCCGAAAATACTCAAGGCAAGTTCCGTGCGCCCCGAACCCATCAGCCCCGCGAAGCCCACGATCTCGCCCTTCTTCACGTGGAAATTCACGCCCTGAAGGACGGTCCTTCCGAGGGCTGGCGAGTAACCGCTCCAATTCCTGACTTCAAGCAACACCTCGTCGGATGTCCTGCGCACCCTCTTTGGATAAATGTTCTCGATCTCCCGCCCCACCATGTTCCTGATCAATGCCGTTTCGGTGACCTCGCCCTTTTTCGCATCCAGCGTACAGATGGTCTGACCGTCCCGCAGGACCGTAACGGAATCGGCGATGGAGATCACCTCCTTCAATTTGTGCGAGATCAGAACGCAGGTCACGCCGTTGTTCTTCAGATCGCGCAACAGGTCAAAGAGGTTGTCACAGTCGTCTTCATTCAGCGCGGAGGTGGGTTCGTCTAGGATCAGCAATTTGACGTCCCTGCTCAACGCCTTCGCGATCTCCACCAGCTGCTGTTTTCCCACCCCCAGTTCCCTGACCTTCGTCTCAGGGTTGACGTTGAGCCGGACCTTCCTCAACATTTCCCCTGCGCGTTTGATCGTTTCGTTCCAGTCTATGATGGGACCGTTGCTTATTTCGTGACCAAGAAAGATGTTTTCAAAGACGGTCATTTCAGGAACGAGCGCCAGTTCCTGGTAGATGATGGCAATGCCCGCCTTTTCGCTGTCGCGAATGCCCGAAAATCTCTGCACCTCTCCCCCATAAACGATATCGCCGCTGTATTCCCCGTATGGATACACCCCGCTCAGGACCTTCATAAGAGTGGATTTACCCGCCCCATTTTCCCCGACCAGGCAGTGGATTTCCCCTTCCGCCACTTGAAAACTTACATTGTTCAGCGCTTTTACGCCGGGAAATTCCTTGGTGATATTCCTCATTTCCAAAATGGGGGCTGCCATGGGTCACTCCGAAAGTTCAGGTTTGAACTCAATTATACAGGAATAGTGATGGACGAGTCCATCACTATTCCTTTTCCTGTCATGTTATTTTCTACGGCAGACCCGTGAAGTTGCTGGCATCCCAATATCCGGAGTCAACGATGGCTTCCTTGACGTTGCTCTTGTCCACCGAGATGACCTCGGAGGGCTTGGCGGGAACGTCAATCTTGCCGTTGTTGTAGGTGTGGGTCTGCGGGGGCGTGTTGCCTTCGAGGAAGGCGATCGCCGCGCTGATCGCGTCCGCAACCAGCGTGCGCACGTCCTTCAACACGGTCATGGACTGCTTACCGTCAATAATGTATTGGACGGAGGCGATCTCGGCATCCTGTCCGGTCACCACGTAACTGGTAACGTCGCTGTCAGCCGCAAAAGCGTCCGCGATCGCGCGGGCAGTGCCGTCGTTCGGGGCAAGGATGAAGACGTTGCCCTTGTCCGCAGCGGTGGTGGCGGTGAGGTTGGATTCGGCGAGCGTCTTGGCGGTGTTGAAGTCCCAGTTGGTGGTGATCTGACCGATGATCTTGCCCATCTCATCACGGGTCAGCGTGGCTTTATCCTGCAATGCAACCGCTTCGCTGGAGTTCTTGATGACAAAGGTGCCGTCTGCGATCTTGGGCTGCAGGACGTTCCATGCGCCTTCGAAGAACAGGAAGGCGTTGTTGTCGGATGCCGCACCGGCATAGAGATACAGTGGATTGCC
>JABWAU010000054.1 GCA_013360875.1 Anaerolineales bacterium
GCAAGATTCAACTTGTCGTCATCACGCAAGCCATCTCCATTCCCTTCCTCATCCTGCTCGGCTTTTCGCCCATCTTCTGGGTCGGCGCGGCAAGTTACTACATACGCCTGGCGCTGATGAACATGAGTTCACCGGTCTACCAGACGTTCGTGATGGAACACGTCGAACCGTCCTCTCGCGCGACGGTCGCCAGCCTCTCGAACATGGCGTGGAATTTCGGCTGGGCGTTCAGTCCCACCATCAGCGGCTGGTTGCAGGTGAGGTATGGATTTGGTCTGCCATTCCTCGGCACGATCATTCTCTACAGCATCGCGGTCTTCATGTATTGGGCGTTCTTCTGGCGACGGAGTGAAAAGGTCGTTCCCATTGTTGCGACAACAGACTAACGCAACGTCCCGAAGGCATGCCTTCGGGACGTTTTCATTTCATCCCCTGATCTTCTTCAAAAAGCCCGGTGTGTTCAACTCACGTTCGAGCAGATAGGTGAAATATCCCTGCATGAGGAGTTCCGCCTCTTTCTGGACCTCCGGCTTGGGGCGCGCACGAGACGCCTCCGCGTAACTAGAGCGTTGGAAGTGACGCAGATACTTGAGCGTATCCACAGAGACATGATGCAGATTTGGCAGTCCCCTCCCGCAGCGCGGACAGATCACGCCTCCCGCGCTGAACGAGAAGAACTGGTCTTCGGCTTTGATCTCGCGTCCGCAGTTGGCGCACTCGCGCAGTTGCGGACGGAATCCCAGTTGATCGAGCAGGCGCATCTCATAGTAACGGGTGACAAGCCAGGGGTCGGAGAGTGAGGCGAGGCGGGCGAGGGTTTCCGTCAGCAAACGGAACGTGGAGGAGTTTTCGATTTCATCCTCATAAGAGAAACGATCCAATAATTCGATCACATACGAAGCGTGACTCGTGAGGATCAAATCTTCGCGCAAAGGCAGATAGGCATTCACCGTATCGGCTTGCGTGACGAGGAACATGTCGCGTCCCTTTGCAAGTTGAAGTTTTACATGTGTGAATGGTTCGATATGCCCTGCCTTGCGCGAGGCGATCTTGCGCGCGCCCTTCGCGAGGACGCGCATCTTACCGAGTTGGCGCGTATAGATGGTCAGCAGGCGGTCTGCCTCGCCGTAATCACTGTGCCGGAGCACAACGGCATCCACGCGGACGGAACGGAATTTGGGGTCGGGCATGGGGTGGTCTCGGTACGGCGGCGGTCGAGTAGTCCTGAGCGAAGCGCAGCGAAGTCAAAGGACGCATCGAGACTCCGCCGCCTACTCGACCAACGAAATGTTATTTCGCCAACTTCTCCGGCGTAAATGCTTCCGGCAGAAGTTCGCGCACCGTCATCTCTTTCTGGAGATTGCCGTTTCGGTCTGCCAACAAAACAATTGTATCCAGGCCGAATTCAGCCATCACTTGCCTGCATCCGCCGCAGGGGGAACCGCCGTTATCTGTGACAACGGAGATCACCTCGAACTCCTTCTCCCCCTCCGAAACGGCTTTGAAAATCGCCACGCGTTCGGCGCACATGGTCTGCGGATACGCGGCGTTTTCGATATTTACGCCAGTGTAGACGCGTCCCGTCTTCGTGCGGAGCGCCGCGCCGACGGGATAATTGGAATACGGCACGTAGGCACGTCCCCGCGCGGCGTTGGCGAGGTCAATAAGGGATTGTTTTTCCTGTTTGGTGAGAGTCATGGTTCAATCCTTGACAATACGAAAAACGCACTATCTGCTCTTCTTCCTTCTTTCCACTTTCCGGATGGCGCGGGCGGGCATGCCGACCACAAGCGTATCCTCCGGCACGTCCTTCGTGACCACTGCGCCGGCGCCCGTACGCGCGCCGTCTCCGAGTTTCACCGGGGCGACGAGCATGGTGTCCACGCCGAGGAAGACATCCTCCCCGATCTCCGCGGGAAGTTTTTTCTCACCGTCGTAATTCGCGGTGATCGTCCCCGCGCCGATGTTCGTATGCGCGCCGATGTTGGCGTTGCCGATGTAGGAGAAGTGTCCCATCTTGACGCCTTCGCCGAGTGTGGAATCCTTCACCTCGCCGAAGTTCCCCATGTGGACGTGATTCTTCAAGTGCGCCCCCTTCCGCAGCCGCGCAAAGGGACCGATGTCCACGTCGTCCTCGAGGATCGCGCCCTCCATCACGGAAGCCAGAATTCTGCACCGGTTCCCGATCCTTGAATCGCGGATGATCGTGTTCGGTCCGATCACGTTCCCCTCGCCGATGACCGTATCGCCGTGAATGTATGTATTCGGCATGAGGGTCGTATCCCTGCCGATCTTCACGCCCGCCTCGATGTACGTGGACGCGGGATCCATCATCGAAACGCCGTTCAGCATGTGTTCGCGGTTGACGCGCGCCCTCATCGCCGCCTCCGCCTCGCTCAAATGTACGCGCGTATTGATGCCGATCGTCTCGATGAAATCATCGTGTACGACCGCCTGCACGGGGAGGTCGTCTCTTACGGCGATTTCGACCACATCCGTCAGGTAATATTCGCCCTTCTTCGGATTCTTCTCGATGCGGCGCAGCGCGTCCCACAGCCAGTCCGCCTTGAAGCAGTACGCGCCGACGTTAAGTTCCTTGATCTCAAGTTGTTCGGGCGCGGCAACGTATTCTTCGACGATGGCTTCCACCGTCCCATCGGGTTTTCGGAGGATTCTGCCGAAGCCGCGCGGGTCGTCCGCATGGACGGTCAGCAGGCTCATCGGTCCGGGGTTGAGGCGTTGGGTCTCCACAAGGCGCGCAAAGGTCTCGCCGCGCAGGAGGGGCATGTCCGCATAAGTCACGATGACGAAATCCGCTTTGCCCCTGAGCAGGGATTCGGCCTGCATCGCCGCGTGTCCCGTGCCGAGTTGCGGCTCCTGCAAAACGCACTGCGCGGCATCGCCCACGTACTTTTCGACCTGCTCCGCGCCGTGACCGACAACGACAACGGGCTTTTCGGTGACTACGGATTTCAACGCCGCGAGCGCGTGCCACAATATAGGCTTTCCGCACAAGGTATGCAACACTTTTGGCAGATCGGACTTCATGCGCGTGCCCTGCCCGGCGGCGAGAAGGACGGCGGTTATCTTCATGGTCTCACCTCGAACAAAAATAGGATTTGCGGCGGGGCACAAATCCTATTTTGAAAAGAAGCCCCGCAAAGCGGGAATTGGCTGGGGCGCCTGGATTCGAACCAAGATCAACAGATCCAAAGTCTGGTGTGCTGCCCTTGCACCACGCCCCAGTGCGGACGCTATTGTATCATAAGAAAAATATCACTTCTTTTTCAACGACCCCGTAGGACCCAGAGGACCCGTTGTCTTGATGGGCGCTTCGCCGGGCTTCAATCCCAGTTTTTGCGCGTCGGCAAACGTAATGACATCCGGGTTGATCGGAATGTTCCCAGCCTTCTCCACTGCCTCCTCCCAAAAGGCATCCAAATCCTGGACTTTCTTCTTCCGGCTCGCCGCCGCCAGGAGCGCGTCCACGTCCACTTCGGGTTCCGGCTCCGGTTCCTTTTCCAGGATGAACGGCGGGACGTGCTTCATCGGCTCCTCCTCAGGGACGGCTGGTTCCAGGACCTCAGCCGCGGGCGTCACCCCAAGCGACTTTAAAATATTATCCACATCGCCGCGCACGAACAACATGCCTTCCACCGTTTGAAGGATGCGGTCCGAATTGGCAAGTCCCCTGCCCGCCAGCAGAAGGGCATGCGAACCATCCACGGGGATGAGGATCAGGTCATGGTCGCCGCCGCGAAAGACGTGAAAGTTATCCAGGCGCTCCTGGCGGATGATGCGCGAGACCTTGAACGCGGCGGAATAGATTCCCATCAGAGCCGCCAGCAGAGAGACCTCCATGCTGCTGTCGTACAGGTCGCCGGCGCGCGCCAGGACGCGTCCGCGGTCGTTGATGAGGAAGACGGCGTCCGCCTTGATCTTCTTGCGGAAGCCGCCCAATAACTCAGAGAGGGACTGGCGATGCGCCTCGGTCTCCCTGGCGGTTTCCATCGGAAAGATCGTGCGCACCAGACCGAGACCGCGCTCCACCGCGTCGAGAAAATCGGCGAGCGGAATGGGTTTGTCGAAGATCGCAATCGCGCCGGCGTTCAGCATTTCGTCGCGCGCCTTTCGTTCGGTCATGCCGGAGATGAAGATCACCTTCAACTCCGCATTGCGCGCCCTGATCTTGCGCATCAACTCCACGCCGGAGATGCCGGGCAGAAGGTAATCCGCCACGAGCATGTCCACCTTGCGGCGCGACGCCTCGAGCAGAGCCTCCTCGCCGGACGGCGCGTCAACAATATCCAACTGATGACCCAGCGTTTGCAGGGTCGAATGCAACAGGCGGACAATGTCGCGCTGGTCGTCAACGATGAGAACACAGGGAACGGTCATACGTCCAACCTCGTCATTCCACCAGCCAGCAAGCCACCCAATGATCGGGGGAGACTTCGCGGAAGGCCGGTTCCTCCTGCGAGCATCTCTCCACCGCCACCGGGCAACGAGGATGGAAACGGCACCCGCGCGGAGGATTGAGCGGGCTCGGCACGTCGCCTTTGAGGATGACGCGCTGCCGCTTCAAACGCGGGTTGGGAATGGGGATGGCGGACATCAACGCTTTTGTGTACGGATGCAGGGGATTGCGAAAGAGTTCCTCGCGCGTGGTCATCTCGACCATCTTGCCGAGGTACATCACCGCCACGCGGTCCGAGACGTGCTCCACCACGGAGAGATTATGGGCAATGAACAAATACGTGAGCCCGAACTCCTGTTGCAGGTCCTTCAGGATGTTCAAGACCTGCGACTGGATGGAAACGTCCAGCGCGGAGACCGGTTCGTCGCAGACGATGAAATTGGGACGCAACGCCAGCGCGCGCGCGATCCCGATCCGCTGGCGCTGACCGCCGGAAAACTCGTGAGGGTAACGGCGCGCGTGATAATTTTCGAGACCCACCTTCCTCAACGTCTCGTACATGATCTCGGTCCGTTCCCTCGGGGTGCCGATCCTGTGGATGTTCAAGCCTTCCATCACCGATTCGCCGATGGGCACGCGGGGATCGAGGGAGGCATAAGGGTCCTGAAAGATGATCTGCATCTGCCGGCGCGCCAGTTTCAGTTCGTGCGCTTTCAGGGAAAAAATATCCTGACCGTCCACCGTCACCGAGCCGGAGGTCGGTTCGATCAGGCGGAGCATGGTGCGACCGACGGTGGTCTTGCCGCAACCGGATTCACCCACCAAGCCCAGCGTCTCCCCCCTGCGCACGAAAAAGGAGACGTCGTCCACAGCCTTGACGTGATTTACCACGCGCTGAAGAAGCCCGGCGCGCACCGGGAAATATTTGACCAGATTCCTGACCTCTACAAGCGTATCCCCTTTATGATTGCCTTTGTTCTGCATTTCTCATGCTCCAATGAGGGGATGGATCAACCGACTTTCAGCGGAGAAGTGTGACCTTCGGCGCTTTGGTACAACCAGCATCGCACCTTGTGTCCCGGTTTCGCCTCAGCCAGTTCCGGCTTTTGCTCCGTGCAAATGGTGAGGTTGTGTTTTATGCGCGCCTGGCAACGCGGGGCGAAGCGGCAGCCGGGCGGCAAGTCAACGAGGTTGGGGACGGAGCCGGGGATCACGTCCAGCCGTTCCTTGATCTCGCCGAGGACGGGAATGGAACCGATCAATCCCTGTGTGTAGGGATGCAGGGGTTCGTCGAAAAGCGCGTTGACGTCGGTCTGTTCGACGATCTCGCCCGCGTACATCACCGCCACGCGCTCCGCCATTTCCGCGACCACGCCCAGGTCGTGGGTGATGAGGATGACGGACGTGTTCATCTCCTTGCGCATGGCGCGCATCAGGTCAAGAATCTGCGCCTGGATGGTGACATCGAGAGCGGTGGTGGGTTCGTCTGCGATCAGTAATTCCGGCACGCAAGCCAGTGCCATGGCGATCATCACGCGCTGCGCCATGCCTCCCGATAATTCGTGCGGATACGCTTCGACGCGGCGTTCGGGGTCCGGCACGCCGACCATTTTGAGCAATGAAACGGCGCGCTTCCAGCCCGCTTCCTTTCCGAGGTTCTGGTGGATGTTAAGCACTTCCGCCAGTTGGTCGCCGACCCTGAAGACCGGGTTCAGCGCGGTCTGCGGCTGCTGGAAGATCATGGAGATGCGGTTGCCACGCACTTTGATCATTTCCTCTTCCGGGAATTTCAAAAGGTCTTCGCCGTCCAACAGAATTTCGCCCGCGTCCACGCGGCCGGGTCTGGAGATCAGGCGCATGATCGAGAGCGACGTGACGCTCTTCCCGCATCCTGATTCGCCGACCAAGCCCAGCACCTCGCCGGGATACACTTCGAAGTCCACGCCGTCCACCGCGCGGACGATTCCATCGTCGGTGTAGAAATATGTTTTGAGACCTTTGACTTCCAGCAGGGGTTTGTTGTTATTCATCGAAGAGGCTCTCACGTTTGGGATTTGGGACATTATAGCAAATATTCCCGCGGCAAAAAACGAATCAGCCGTCAGCGAGGGGAGGCTCGTTGCGCCGGATCAGGCATCGGGGCGGGAGGAGGCGCACGTCGTCATCCTATCGGCATCCGCTTCCGTAATCGAATAGTTCGATGCTTGCGAGGGCGTTTCGGGAGGAGGGATCGAGGGTGAATCCGCACAGGTCGTATCGCGCCGCGGCGATCCTGAGACGCATGTAGAGCGGGATGGAGGGAAGTTCGAAGGCGAAGAGTTCCTGCGCCCGCTGGTGGAGGGCGTATTCCGGATCGCCGGGCAGCGCCTGGAGCGCGCTTTCGCAAGCGTTATCGAATTCGGCGCTGGAAAATCCGCTGACGTTGACGCCAACCCAGTTGTTGGATTCTTTTGGAATCTGGTTCGTGGTGAACCAACTGCATTGAGGTTCGAGCGCGGCGACCCCGATGGCGTATTCGGCGAGATCGAATTGACGCCCGAACAGGGGACCGCGCGGTCCCTGGGCGTAGAATTCGGAGGCTGGATAATAGACCGGGTTCAAGCCGATGCCGCATTCCGCAAGCGATTGCGTGAAGATTTCGACCACCTGACGCCGCTGGGTGGCGGAGGTGGTGTAGTAGCCCAGGATCAACGGCGTTCCGGGCGGGACTCTCGTTACGCTCACCGCCTGGCGCGGCGTGGAGGGGTCGTTGTCGTGATCGCGCCAGCCGACCTGATCGAGGATCTCGCGCCCCGAAGCGGGATTGTATTCGTAGGTTTGCAGGTTGCCGTTGTGGAGCGGGTGATCGAGGGGCAGGTAACCATCCGGCACGCGCGTCAACCCGAAGAGGACCGTATCCACCACCTTCTGGCGGTCGAGACAGACGGCGATCGCCTTGCGGGTGCGCGCGTCGCCGAAGAAATCGGGACGGTCCGGGTTTCGCCCGGTGGAGTTATAACCGTCGTCGTAGGAGGCGGGGGAGATGCCGAAGCCGAGCCACTCCATGGTATCCGTCTGCGCGGTGAGCAGTTGCGCCTGTTTGTCCGTCTCCATTTGCCGAAGCAGTGCCGCCTGACCATCCAGGTTGATGGAGGGATCGAGCGCGTCGCACGTCCCGTCCACGAGGGCGGTCATGGCGGCGTTCGCGTCGGGCATGAAGAGGAAGGTCAGTTCGTCGAATTTGGGGAGTCCGCTGTCGGCGCGGAAGTAATTCAGGTTTTTGACCAGGTGAATGTTTTCGCCGGGTTTCCAACTCTCGACGATGTACGGTCCCCAACCAAGCGGGGCGCGCGTGGAAACGTCCACCTGCAGCAATTCGGAGGCGGAGAACTGACCCCATTTGTGCTGCGGCAGGGGCATCCAGAAGTTGGTCTTGTAACCGGGGTCAATGAAACCGGGCAGCCCCCACCATTGCGTGGTGATGTCGTCTGCGGCTTCGTAGGTCTGCGTGCGGTCGGGCAGGTATTTGTTGACGGGCGTCGCGTCGTTCGAGGCAAGGTTGAACGAATAGACCGAATCGCTGGCGGTAAGCGGTTCGCCGTCCGACCAGGTCAACCCTTCGAGCATGACGAAAGTGACAACCATCTGATCCATTTGAATTACGCTGGAGCCGTCGTAGAGGATGGCGCAGTCGTCGTTGCGGCATCCGCTGGGACGCACGCGCGCGCCCGTCTCCAGCGCGACCACTTCCCCGCTCGAATCGACCACGAGGTCGCCGGCGCGCACGCCCAACGGGACGACCTGTGCGTCGCCGTCTTCAAGGTCGGGGATCTTCTCGAGGATGACCGCTTCGTACTCGTAATCCACCACGTCCATGGGGCCGTCGTAAATGGCGGAGAGTACGCTGCGCGCGGCGGAATTCAAACCGCCGTAGGGATACAGCGTCGTCGGCTCCTCGCCGAGGCACACCGTCAGGGAACGCGCGGCAGGCGTCGGGACGGGAGGAGGCGTGGAGGTTTCCGTGGGCGCGGCGGGGACAACCGGGATTTCGGTCGTTTGCTGTCCACAGGCGGAAAGGATCAACAACATCAATGCCAGAAATGGAATGGATATTTTCTTCATGTGACCTCCCTCAAATTGTAGCCTTGTTTTTGACTTTTTTGAGGACGAAGAACAAAAGAAACAAGACGACGATCGCGCCGGGAAACGCGAGCCACAGATTTGCCCCGCTTCCCTCCTCGACCTGAACCTGCTGAGGTATCACAGGCGGAGTCTGCGTTCCGCGCTGGATTCTGATTCCGGCCGCGTTCGACGCGTTCAACTCGCCGACACCGTCCCACAATCCGTTTTCGCGCAGGATGAACGCGGTGACGCGCCAGGCTTCCGCCTCGGTCAGGCTGCCGGGTTTCCAATACGGCATCGCCGCGCGGATGTAGGAATTGAGCTGCGCGGCATCGGCGAATTTGCCGACCGCGTTCGGTCCGATCACGCCGGGGATGAACGTGGGAAGGGTAAAACCGCTTTCGTAGGGTCTTTCGCCGTGACAACCGCGCTCCCAGCAATATTGTTCCTCGGGCGGATAAGCCTGCCGGAATTCATCCGTGAGTCCCTGTCCTCTGTCGCCATGGCAGGGAAGGCAGTAGAGCCAGTACTCCTGCGCGCCAAGGTCCGCCTGCGAAGGCGCCGCGGGGAGGGTCGGCTTCGCCAGGCGGTCCGGCGTGGAGGTGGTTGCAATCTGCATATCTGAAGAGACCGCATGACCTCCATTGAAAAATAACCCTGCCATAAGCAGGGCTATTCCAAGAGCGGACGAAAGGGTCCTGAACAGAAATCTGTTGTTCACGGAGGTTACGTCTTGCCGCGCATGCGAGGATCGAGAACGTCGCGCAACGCGTCGCCTACGAGATTCCAACCCATGACGAACAACACCAGCGTCAAGCCGGGCCAGACGATGATGTACCAGTAGGTGTTCAGGCTGGTGATCCAGTTTCGGGCAAAACTAAGCACCTGTCCCCAGTCGGCGTAGCCGAGTTCTGTACCGATTCCCAGGAAGGACAGCGCGGCAAAGGAGAGGACGACGTCGCCGATCGCCAACGACGCCAGAACCAGGGTCGGGAAAATGGCGTTCGGGATGATGTGCCGGAAGAGGATGCGGCTGTCTCTGACGCCGATCACCCGCGCCGCCATGATGTAATCCCGCTCCTTGATGGAGAGGATGTCGCCGCGGATGATGCGCGCGTATCCCATCCAGCCAAAGGTGATGAGGGCGATGATCGCCGGGTACAAACTTTTCCCAAAGCGCGGCGTGATCACCGCCGCAAGGATCAGCGCCGCAAGGATGAAGGGCAATGTCAGGAAGATGTCCACGATGCGCATGATGATGTTGTCCACCACGCCCCCATAGTACGCGGAGACCGAGCCGACGATGATGCCGATCAGAAACGTGGTAAGGACGACAACGAAACCGGTTCGAAAGGCTGTGCGGGTGCCCCAGACGATGCCGTAAAAGATATCATATTGACCGGTGGAGGTGCCAAGAATGTGCGTCCATTTGTCGGTTCCCATGACCGGCTCATACCAGAAAGGCACCGGCGGGACGTTGCGTCTCCATTCCGAACCTGGCGGTTGTGGATTCGGACTGAAGCCGTCGCGCGGCATCTTGTAGGGGTCGTTGGGTGTGACCGGCGGGATGATGACCGGCGCCGCAATGGCGATCAAAATGAACAATCCAATCAGGATAAACCCCATAATGGAGGCTGGGGTTTTGAGCAAACCTGTAACGATGCGGTAGTTTTCGGGTCCCAGGAAGCGTTCGAACCAGCCGATCTCACGCAAAGACACGGTTTCACGAAGCAGGGTGTTATCACCGGAAGGAACTGATTCAGCCATGTCATCTCTCCTAACTCAGCCGCACGCGCGGATCAACGAAGGCGTAGAGAACGTCAACCGCCAGATTTGCTACGATCAAAATGAACCCATTGAACAGGGCAAATCCAAGCACGGTGACCACATCCAACTGCGCGGCGGCGGTCGCGGCAGCCTGCCCGATGCCCGGATAGGTAAAGACGGTCTCGGTAATGACCACACCGCCCAACAATCCCACAACCTGAAAGCCCGCCAGGGTGATGACCGGGATCATGGCGTTCGGGCGGGCATGCTTGAAGATCACGTCCCGTTCCGGCAGACCCTTGGCGCGCGCTGTGGTGACGTATTCCATGCGCAAAGTCTCCAGCATGGAGGAACGCGTCACGCGCAGGAAGGTCGCCCAGTTGATGTAGGAAAGGGTCAGGATGGGCAGGAACATGTGGCGCAGGGCGTCTAGGAAGATGTCGAAGCGCCCGTTCAACAACGCGTCGAAGGTGAGCAGGGAGGTGTAACGGGTAAATTCATCGGAAAGCACCACCCGGTTCGCCCAGTCCGAGAGGCGGCCGGGAGGGAACCATTGCAGGTTGGCGTAGAAGATCATAAGCACCAGCAGCCCGAACACAAAGGTCGGGAACGAAGTGCCGACAATGCTGAAGACGCGGGCGGCTTGATCTATGATCCCGTTCTGGTGGACAGCGGCTTGCACCCCCAGCCAGATCCCCACCAGGATGACGGGCGCCACCGCCCATAACGTTAGATCGAGGGTGTTGGGGAAGCGGGTGCGGATCAGGTCGGCGACCGGCTGGGAGGCGACGCGCGAATAACCAAAATCGCCGAACAGGATCCCGCCCTTGCGTTCTCCGTTATTGTCCACGACGCCGACGAGCCAGTTCCAATACTGGACGTAGAGCGGCTTGTCCAAGCCATATTGCCTGATGACGCCCTCCACAGCCTTGTCCGTTTTCGGTTCGGACCGAATGTACAGGGCGGAACGCTGGATCGGGGTCAGGAATTGCAGCATCCCGAAGATCAAAACGGTGACCCCAAACAGCAATACCGGCACCATGAGCAAACGGCGAATAATATAGGTGGTCATCTTGAAACCTCGTTCGAGCAATCGGATCGTGCCATCTGGAGTGTCTTGAAAATCGCCTTTCAAGACGCTCCGCATGGCAAAATTATCGGCGGATATTGGGAGCCTGTTGCCAGGCTCCCAATATATCATTGTTCATTCGGGCGGGCGATTACTGCTTGGAGATCGCGTAGTAGTACATGCCCGAATAAATTGGGTTGTAGTACCAGCCGCTCACCCAGCGCTGTTCGTAGCGGCGGCCCGTAGCGGTCGCCAGGAGGATACCCGGTGCATAGTCGTAGTACAACTGATTCACCTGGGCATAGATCTCGGCGCGCTTGGCGGGATCGGTCTCGGACACGCCCTGGTTGAGCAGGTCCTGGAACTGGGCTGTCAGGTCAGCCGGCAACGACTGGCGGCGGCCGTACGTACCAATGATGTACGGCTGATACCAGTTGTGCGGGTCGTGGATGTCTTCCAGCCAGCCGCTGATGAAGAGCGGGAGTGAGCGGTCGCGCTGCGACTGGAGGAAAGCGGGCCACGGCAAGCCCAGAACCTCGACCAGGAATTTCTCATTGACGCTTCCCAGATTGGACGCCAGGATTTCAGCCACGCTCTGGCGGGCGGTGTTACCCTGGTTATACGTGGCGGCAAAGCGGAAGCCGACGTTCCAAACATCGTCCTCATCTTCACCGGCAGGGATGCCGTCCTTGTCCACGTCAGCCAGTTTGAATTCTTCCTCGCACTTGGCTGGATCGTACGAATAGTGAGACGCGTTGAGGTCGTAACCGGGCATGCCCGCCACCGGAATGGTCAGGGTCTGAACGCCCTCGCCGACCATCACGTCCTGGATGTAGATGTCCCAGTCGAAGCAGTAGTTGAAGGCTTTGCGGATGTGGATATCCGAGAAGAAGTCAGGCGGGATGCCGTTGCCGTCCAACTGACCGGAACCGATGTATTGATTGTTGGTGATACCGAAGTTCAGGAACACGTCGGTATGAAGAACCTGGGGATAACCCTTGTAGACGCGGATCGGTCCGCTCCCATCACCCACAGGGGCGCAGTCAAAGTCAGCGGTCTCGCCGTTGTAGAGGCATTCCTCGCCGACCAGCGGGTCCACCTGGGCATAGTCCGCCTGTGAACCAACGACTAGGTTGTCGGCGTCGCCAGCCTGGAACATGGCAAAGCGGGTGCCGAACTCATCCACTTTCTGGATGACGACACGCTCGAGCGCGGCGGGACCGCTGGGTCCGCCTTCCCAGGCGGGTTCGGTGCGCCAGTAGTTATCGTTGCGCACCAGCACGATCTCCTGGCCCCTCGTCCAGTGATCGAGTTTGAAGGGACCGGTGCCGTTGGCAATGGGCGTGAAGGGGTTTTCCTCGGAGGTCATGGCGTAGTAGTTCTGCCAGGTATCGCAGGAACCATCCCAGCCGCCGTTCTCGATGACCCATTCCTTGTCCATGATGGAGCCCCAGTTGTTGGCGATGGTCGCCAGGAAGGGACCCCAGGACTGAGCCAGGGTCATGGTGACGGTGCCGGCGGCATCGTCTGCGACGATAGCAGATTGGACTTTTTCGCAAGAAGCTTTAAGCGAATCGGCATTGAAAGCGCTCAAGGCTTCACGGTCATCTGAGGGAGCAGAGACCACATCCGGCAGCACAGCAGCAACTGCTTCTAGATCTGTAACATCAACTTCACCTGCTGTCAGGGCTTCCTGGAATGCAGCGAATGTAGCCGCATCCATGCCCAAACTTGCCTCAGTTAGTTCTCCTCCCGCAGCAATTATTTCGCTGAGTCTCTTAATTTCTTCTTCAGCTGTGACGATGGAGATGTCGTCAACGCCGACACCGAAGAACGGTTCAGCCAACAGCCACTGCGGGGAGGCATAACCGCCCTGCAGCAAACCGCGCTGGAAGGTGTAAGCGACGTCCTCGGGAGTCAGATCGCCGCCTTCGTGGAACTTCACGCCCTGGCGGATGGTGAAGGTGTACACCGTGCCATCATCGGAGACCGTCCAGTCAGTCGCCAATTGCGGGAGGAATTCATCCGCTTTCTGGCGGTTGTACCACACGAGGGTTTCGTAGATGTTGGAAACGATCTCGCCGCCGGCGGTTTCGTAATCGAGCGCCGGATCCAGCGTCTCGGGTTCGCCGAAGGTGGGCCTGAAATAGGTGGTCGGATCGTTGGACTTGTATTCCATCATGGGTTCCTCACCACCAGGAGCAGGCTCGCTTGGTCCGGCAGGCGCTTGGGTCGTCGCGCCGCCGCCGCAGGCAGCCAACACCATGCTGGCAACGACCAGCAGGCTGAGTAAAGCAAACAGTTTACGCATCTTTCTTCTCCTCACAAGTTGTTGCAGGATTTTGATTTGAAACTTACGTTCGTTACGGTTGTTAGAACACATCGTTCGTTTGCATGTATCGCTGGCGGGCAACCACCTCCTTTCGAAATCGCTCACTTGACCAAATGACAGGCCACAAAGTGACCCGGTTTCACTTCGCGGAATTCCGGTCTTGCCTCCGCGCAAATGGACTCTGCAATGGGGCAACGCGTGCGGAACCGGCACCCGGACGGCGGGTTAACGGGCGACGGAACGTCGCCTTTGAGAATGATCCTCTGCCGCTTTGCGTCCGCGATCGGGTCCGGGATCGGCACAGCCGACAGCAACGCCTGGGTATATGGATGAAGCGGGTTCAGGTATAGATCGTCGCGGTCAGCCAGTTCCACGATGACGCCCAAGTACATGACAGCGACGCGATCGCTGATGTGACGCACGACCGAAAGATCGTGCGCGATAAAGAGATAGGTCAGGTTGAACTCATCCTGCAGTTCCTCCAGCAGGTTGATCACCTGCGCCTGAATGGACACATCCAGCGCGGAAATTGGCTCGTCGCAGATGATGAAGGAGGGCTGCAAAGCCAGGGCGCGCGCCACGCCGATGCGCTGCCGCTGACCGCCCGAAAACTCGTGCGGGTAACGGCTTGCGAACGACGGGTTGAGGTTCACCAGTTCGAGCAAATGTTGAACGCGTTCCTCCACCTCCCTGCCTGTGGCGACGTTATGGACGATGAGCGGCTCGCCGACAATGTCGGCAATGGTCATGCGTGGGTTCAAACTGGCGTACGGATCCTGGAAGATCATTTGCATCTTGCGCCGCATCCTGCGGAGTTCCTCGCCCTTCAAATGAACGAGGTCAACGCCCTCGAAATGGACGGCGCCGGAGGTGGGGCGATAAAGCTGCAGGATGGCGCGCCCGGTCGTGGACTTGCCGCAGCCCGATTCCCCGACCAAACCCAGCGTCTCGCCGCGTCTGATGTCGAAGGACACCCCGTCCACCGCGCGCACCGCGCCCACCTGGCGCTGGATTACCCCGCGGAAAATGGGGAAGTGCATGACAAGATCGTTGACCTGCAAAAGGGTATTGTCGTTACCGGCGTTCATGAACGGGACCTCCCGGTTTTAGTGTCCACCCAGCAAGCCACACGATGATCGGGGCTGATGGTCTCGAGCGGGGGATTTTCGTTCCAGCAGCGCTCCATCACCCACTTGCAACGCGGCGCAAACGGACAGGACTGCGGTTTTTGATACAGGACGGGCGGCAATCCCTCGATGGAATAGAGTTTGCTTTGTTTCCTCTCATCCACGCGCGGCAGGCTGCCGAGCAAGCCGATCGTATAGGGATGCTGCGGGTCGGTATACAATTCCCCGACCGCCGCCTCTTCAATGATATATCCCCCGTACATTACGATCACGCGCTGCGCCAGTCCCGCCACGACGCCGAGATCGTGCGTGATCCAGATGATCGCCATGCCCAGTTCATCGCGCAGTCGCTTGACCAGGTCCACGATCTGCGCCTGGATGGTCACATCCAGGGCGGTGGTCGGCTCGTCCGCGATCAGGATTTGGGGGCTGCACGAAAGCGCCATGGCAATCATAACGCGTTGTCGCATACCGCCGGAATACTGGTGGGGATAATCGCTCAGACGATCTTTTGCATTGGGAATTCCCACCATTTCCAGCAACTCAGCCGCCCTTTCCTGCGCCTGCTTTCTGGTCATGCCAATGTGCATCATCAGGGGTTCCTGCAATTGGCGCCCGATGGTGAGCACCGGGTTCAGGGAGGTCATCGGGTCCTGGAAGACCATGCTGATCTGCGCGCCGCGCACATGGCGGATCTCTTCGCCGGACATCTTCAACAGGTCGCGCCCATTAAAACGGGCTTTCCCGGCGACGATCCTTCCGGGCGGGGTCGGGATCAGCCCCAATACTGAAAGCATCGTGACGCTCTTGCCGCATCCGCTTTCGCCAACCACGCCGAGCGTCTCTCCCTCCTTCAATTCGAACGATACGCCATTGACCGCGTGCACCAAACCTTCCGGTGTTTTAAACACGGTCTCCAGCCCTTGCACATCAAGAATGATATCGGGCATTATTCAATTCCCTTACATCAGTGGAATATCGGATCATAAGGTCCGGAAAACTGGCAACGGAATTATACTCAATTATTAAAGCGAGTCAATCAGAGCGCGCCAGGCAAGGCGTCAATGTGCGGGAAAAACCATTCCACAGTACCCCCAATCGCCAATACTCCAGTAGGATGCCCGCTTCGACGCGACATTCCCGGGACTTTCTCTTCCGACGACGCGAACGCCCCGAGGATCGCCTCATTCACTGGGGACGGTTGATCCTGTCCATGGGGTTTGGGTCAAAGCCCGGGCTTCCGGGATCAGGCATCGGCGTGGAAAGAACCGGAGGTCCTTCCCCAAAAAAACAGGACCCGGATCTCTCCGAGTCCCGCAATCATTATTCCGTCTTCATTGTTGTTGTTCTGCAACCCAGCAGGCAACCCAGTGGTTCGGCTGCAACTCCTTGAATTGCGGTTCCTCCCGCGAACAGATATCGATCGCAACCGGACAACGCGGGTGGAAGCGGCATCCCTTCGGAGGGTTCAAGGGACTTGGCACGTCGCCCTTCAAGATGATGCGTTCGCGTTTTATCATGGGATCGGGAATGGGGATGGCGGACATCAACGCCTTGGTGTAGGGATGCAGGGGCTGGCGGAAGAGTTCTTCGCGATTTGCCAATTCGACCACCTTGCCCAGGTACATGACGGCGACGCGGTTGGATATATGCTCGACCACGCTCATGTTATGCGCGATGAACAGGTAGGTAAGCCCGAATTCAGCTTGCAGGTCCTTTAGAATGTTCAGCACCTGCGATTGGATGGAAACGTCCAGCGCCGAGACCGGCTCGTCGCAGACGATGAATTTGGGCTGCAGGGCGAGAGCGCGCGCGATGCCGATGCGCTGGCGTTGCCCGCCCGAAAATTCGTGGGGGTAACGGCGGGCATGGTAATCCTCTAATCCCACTTTTTTCAACATTCTTATGGCGATATCCCAGCGTTCCTTGGGATGACCCACGTTATGAATGTGCAAGCCTTCCATCACCGATTCGCCGATGGGTACGCGAGGGTTGAGGGAGGCGTAGGGGTCCTGGAAGATGATCTGCATGTTGCGGCGCGCGGCTTTGAGCGACTGCGCCCGCATTTGCATGACGTCTTCCCCGTTGATGAATACCGAGCCGGAGGTCGGTTCGATCAGGCGCAATATCGAACGCCCGACAGTCGTCTTTCCGCATCCGGACTCGCCCACCAGTCCAAGCGTCTCGCCTTCCTTCACGGTAAAACTGACCTTATCCACCGCCTGCACCCAGGCGGTGATGCGCTGGAACACGCCGGAACGAACGGGAAAATACTTGACCAGGTCCTTCACAACGACAAGATCATAATTATCTTTGGATGGGTTTATTTGCATGGCTGGATCACTTTTCGTTGAGTTTGCGTTTGAGCGGCGCGTCGTGCTGGTCAGTGTCTTGATACAGCCAGCAGCGGATTTTATGACCCTCCGCGATCTGAATCAGGTCGGGTTCCTTTTCCGTGCATACCGATAATCCATGGTTGATGCGAGCCTGGCATCTCGGCGCAAAACGACAACCTACGGGAAGGTTGACCAGGTTTGGCACATTCCCCGGGATAACGTCCAGTTTATCGCGCACCCTTCCAAGCACCGGCGTGGATCCGATCAAACCCAGGGTGTAGGGATGCAGCGGTTCCCTGAAAAGAGTGCGGACGTCGGTCTGCTCGACGATCTGACCGGCGTACATGACGGCAACCCTGTCCGCCATCTCTGCAACCACGCCCAGGTCGTGTGTGATAAGGATAACCGTGGTTCCGAACTGGGTTCGCATGTTGCGCATCAGGTCCAGGATTTGCGCCTGGATCGTGACGTCGAGAGCGGTTGTCGGCTCGTCTGCGATCAAAAGGTCGGGAACGCATGCCAGCGCCATGGCAATCATCACGCGCTGCGCCATGCCGCCGGAAAGTTCGTGCGGGAATGCTTCTGCCCGGCGTTCTGCCTCGGGTATACCCACCAGTTTGAGCAGTTCCACGGCTCGCTTGCGGGCGGCTTCCTTCCCGAAATCCTGGTGAATGTTCAAGACCTCGCCGATCTGGTCGCCGATGCGAAACACGGGATTTAGCGAGGTCTGCGGTTGTTGAAAGATCATCGAAATGCGGTTGCCGCGCACCGCCATCATTTCGACCTCGGGGAGTTTCAACAGGTCCTTCCCGTCGAAAACGATCTCACCGTCCACGACCTTGCCGGGCTGTCCGATCAGGCGCATGATCGAAAGAGAGGTGACGCTCTTTCCGCAGCCGGATTCGCCCACCAGTCCCAGCACTTCGCCGGGGTACACTTCGATATCCACGCCGTCCACGGCTTTCACGATGCCGTCTTCGGTAAAAAAGTAGGTTTTGAGGTTCCGTATTTCGAGAAGCGGTTTGGTATTGTTTTCTTCTGCCACGAGTGATCTCCATTATGGGATGTCCGGCGTGTCTATAATTTCAGGCGCGGATCGAGGGCGTCGCGTAAGCCGTCGCCGATGTAGTTGAACGCCAGCGAGCAGATAAAGATGGGCAAGCCCGGCACCAACGGAAGCCAGGGGCGACTCAGCATGTGCGCCTGGGTTGCCGCGAGCATGTTCCCCCAGGTTGGAATGGGGTCCTGAATGCCGAATCCCAAAAAGGCGAGCGCCGCCTCCAGCACGATAAAGCCCGCCAGTCCCAGCGACGCGTCCACGATGATGGGCGCCATGGCGTTGGGGATCATGTCGCGTGTGATGATGCGGAAATTCGACGCGCCCAGAGAACGGGACGCCTCGACGAAGGTTTGTTCCCGCAGGGAAAGCACCATACCCCGCATCAATTGCGCGGATTGGAGCCAGCCCAATCCCGCAAGGATCAGGACGATCATCACCGCATTACGCGCGTCGCGCGGACTGAGAAGCATGATGTTCCCCAGAAATTTCAACACGACATCCGGTATGGGGATCAATTCCTCGTTCCGCAAAAGCATAGAAGAGAGGATCAATAGTAACGGCAGGGTCGGGATGGTTAGCATGAACTCTACGAAGCGCATCAGCACAGCATCCAACCAGCCGCCAAAAAACCCCGAGATGGAACCGACGACAATACCGACCACCTCGGCAATGAATATGGAAAGCAGGGCGACAGTCAACGAGATGCGCCCGGCGTAGATCAGGCGCGAGAAATAATCCCGCCCAATGTGATCGGTGCCAAGATAGTGGACGCGTCCTGTAGCTTCATCCACGGTTCCCCACGGGACAAAATACTTGTTGACGGAAAGTTCCTGAACTTCGAAGGGGGCGATCACAGGGGCAAAGATCGTAATGATAAAGATCGCCGTCATCAAAATCAGGGAAACCATGGCGAGACGATGGCGCCTGAAGCGCATCATTACGATCTGGAACGGCGTGCGTTCTTCGATCGTAGAGACGGTATCAGCCGGGAGTTCGGCGACTTGGGCGACAGACATGATCAATTTCCTCTCTATGACAAACGAATGCGGGGATCCACGATCGTGTAGAGGATATCCCTGAGCAGCGTGGCGATCACCGTGAGAATGGCAATGATGAAAAAGATGGACATCGCGACCGGGTAATCGTAATCGCCCAGCGCGAGGAGGTACAGGCGTCCCATGCCGGGCCAGGCGAAAATACTTTCGGTGATGATCGCCCCGCTGAACAAGCCGGGCAGGGTGAACACCACGATCGTCACAAAGGGGATCAATGCGTTGCGAAGGGCGTGTTTCATGATGACGATCCTTTCCCCAAGTCCCTTGGCGCGGGCTGTACGGACGTAATCCTGCCGCAACACCTCCAACATGCTGGAGCGAATGAAACGCGTCCAGAACGAGATGTTCACCAGCGTCAGGACCGAAACCGGCAGGACGAGGTGAAGGACCCTATCCTTCAGCGAACCTGCCGCCACATCCCCGATCAATGGTATGGCGTAGTCGCGCACAGATTCGGACAAGCCAGCCGGAACGTAAGGCAACCCAGCGTTTTTGGGTATAAGCGAAAACGCCAGGATCATCAGGATACCGAAGAAAAAAGTGGGCATGGCTGACCCCATGAACGCCAGCGAGGTGAAGAAGTAATCGAACCTCGTATATTGCTTGACTGCCGAATACACGCCAAGCGGAATGCCGATCAGGATCGAGAAGAGTGTCGAAAGCCCGATCAATTGGACGGTCTTGGGCAGGCGGCTGAGGAGGAGTTCCGAAACGGGACGGTCGCGCAGCAACCGCCATGACAATCCAAAATCGCCAAACAGGATGCCGCGGCTCGTGCGGCGTCCCACCAGATCCTTCAGGTAAACGTATTCGTTGCATCCCGTCACCTTGAACTCATATACGCCGCGGTTGTTCAACACCTCGGTTTCAACGGGTTTCCTGCATCCCACCACCATGTCCGACAGAAATTCCCTGCCGCCGATCACGACCGGGCCGCGCGGCTCGCCAATCAACCAGCGCGAAAAACGATACGGAAGGTATAAGTCCAGTTCGAAATAGGCACGGATGCGGGCAATGTCTTCTTCCGTGATCTGAAAGCGACTGCTCTGTTGGATCTGGCGCAGTCCCGCCAGCGGTCCCCCAGGCGCAAGGTTCAAGAGCCCATAAGTGGCAACCGCTGAAACCAGTACCACTATGATCATCTGAAATACGCGTCTTATCAGATAAGCAGTCATATCATTCTCTCCGATCCAAAATAATAAAAACAAACCTAGTTACAAGGGTAGGTGCAACCCGGAGGCTACACCTACCCTTTGCTTACTCGATGCTCAATTTCGTGGATGGATCACGGTTACCGGATGAAGAGCGAGAAATCAATATGCTCCCAGGTGGCGCCGGCTTCCACGAACGTCTTGATCGTACCCGCGGCCTCGGCATCCGCCAGAGCCTGGGAAAGGCCTGCCAGAGTTTCAGAGGCGAGAATGTCAACCTCGCCGCTCAACAGCAGGCTCTCTGCGCTCTCGGCAGTAACAAACTGGATGACGAAGTTCGGGGTCTTGGGAGGCTCACCCAGCCAGTGTTCGTTGGCTTCAAATCGCATGAACTGACCCTTTTCCCACTGGACCAGTTTATAGGGCCCGTAAGCCAGAGGCTGCTCAGCCACGCGGGGATCGGTCGCCCACTGCGCGGCGGGCAGGTCGCCCAGTTGGTGAGCCGGGTAGATGGGCCACACCGGGACGAAGTAGAGCGGGTCCTGAACACCGGGCAGCCAGGTCTGGATGTAACCGACCGCATCGGTGAGGAACTCGACGTTGGCAGTCTTGTCGCAGGTGATGAAAGTCGTCGCTCCGGATTCGGGATCGCAGGAAATTCTGTGACCAAGTTCGAGGTCCGCGCTGGAAACGGGCGTGCCATCTTCCCAGGTGAGTCCGTCAGCGAGTTCGAATCTGGAAACCAACTGCTTCATCGTGACGGTTCCGCCGCTGAATTCGACGGTTTCACCAGCGGCATTGATGACGCTCACACCGGGGGCAAGATCAACCACGTCGCCATTGGCGTCCACGACCTTGTCGCCTTCCTTGACCTCGACGTCGTTGTTGGTGGTGCCGCCATTCTCAAGCGTGGGCAGTTCCTTGGTAACCGGCGAATTCGTAAATTCGTAGTTCAGGTGCCATTCCTGCGCCGGACGGATGATCTGGTAGGCAATGTTGGCTACGAAGGCATCTTCCACCAGTGTGAACAGGGAGGCGGGTTCCTGCGTAAAGCCAAGGACGATCGTATTGGACCCGGCCTTCTCCCATTCTTGAACGTTGTAGTTGTAGTATTCCTGTCCAGGTACGGGTTGGAAGCCGGTGATGTCGGCGGCAGCCGCGAAGGTCTCAGTGCGGTTGAAGAGCGGGATGGCGGGAACATCCTTCGTGTATTCCTGCTGAACCACTCTATAAGCGGCAATGCGCTCATCCTGGACCAGTGTATTGTTGGCGATCTTGATGTTTCTACTGGCCTCCTCGTTACACCAGCCCATGTAGTTCTGACCTTCCCAGCCGTTGGCGGGAGTGGGGATCTGGTCGCAAGCCCACAAGGTCTGTCCACCGGGGTCAGCCTGACCGACCCAGGCAAAAGCGCCCAGTTCGAAGTCGCGGCGGGCGAGACCCGTGGTGTCGCCGAACCACCAGGAGGCGGGAGCATGCAGACGAACGATGCGGATACCGCATGCAGCCATCTGCTGTTCAAAGATCGCCGCCCAGGTCTGGCGGAACGCGGCGCTTGTAGTTGTGAATTTCAGAGAGAGTTCGTCACCGTTGGCGTTCGTGCGGAAGGTGGCGCCTTCAGCAAGCGTCCACCCGGCTTCGTCGAGCAGGGCGGCGCCCTTCGCGGGATCGAAGTCGTAGATGGTAATGTTTTCATCGCCCGCGTAAGCCCAGTGAGCGCGCGGGATGAATGTGTGCATGACCAGGCTTGCCTGCTCCTCTTCGTCGAGAAGCGGGTAAACCGACTTGATCAGGTCGGGTTTGTTCGTGCAGTGTGCTATAGCCTGGCGGACGCGCAGGTCACTCAGGATCGGGTGCGGCGTGGTGAAGGCTTCGCGCTCGACCTCTACTTCGACTTCCTGGGTCACAATCACTTCTTGGGTGACCACTACCTGCTCGGCGGGCGGGGCAGTGGGCGCGGGTCCGCAAGCTGCCAGCGCCATGCTCACCGTGACCAACAAACCGAGAACCATCATTATTCGATTCTTCATGAGAATCCTCCTCCTTAGAGAGTTTTAATTGAAACGTAAGGTTGGTCTTTTGCATTCTCAGTGGAATATTTTTTCCCTTCCGAACCTCCTTTCTGGTTCAGAGCTTCAGGCGACAGCCCTTGCCTCTGAATTTCATCACTTGATCAAGGGGTCATCCGTCACATGGAATGGTATTATAACCAATTCCACAGGAGCGTCAACGGCGTGAGCAGTCTCATACAATAAGGCGGTTCGGGCAGGTAATATTGTTCCGGATAAAAACAGTTCCCTGGAACTATATAAAACCATACTTGGGAATTGCACGACCCGCCGGGCGGCTTGGAATTCATAGATCCTCCTTTTCGTTGACATCGCCCTCCCCAAGCAGTAGAATACCTCCGTTCGTACTCATCTCACACGGAGGCTGGTATGTTAAAAGAATTCAAGGATTTCGCCATGCGCGGCAACGTCATGGACCTGGCGATTGCGGTGATCATCGGCGGAGCGTTCGGGAAGATCATCGCTTCGCTCGTCAACGACGTGTTGATGCCGCTCATTGGGCTTCTGCTCGGCGGACTCGATTTCAGCGGGCTTGCGATCACGGTGCGCGACGCGTCCATCAACTATGGTTTGTTCGTCCAATCCGTGGTGGACTTTCTCATCGTTGCCTTCGTCATTTTCATGCTCGTGCGGACGATGAACCGCATGAAGAAGCCGGAACCGGCGGCTGAGCCCACCACAAAAACATGCCCGTATTGTTTCAGTACGATCCCGATCAAAGCGACACGCTGTCCGAACTGCACTTCGCAGTTGTAGACAGGTACACAAGTAAACAGGTACAATCGTCCCGCAGGGTTTGGTTTCCAATAACCTGTGGGACGATTAACTTTCCACTTTTCACTTTCTGCTTTCCACACTCCACTCTCCTCATGGATTTTCTCGATAAACTCAACAAACAACAGCGCGCCGCGGTCACAGCGGGGAATGGGCCCATTTTGGTCGTGGCAGGACCGGGGTCCGGCAAGACCCGGGTGTTGACTCAACGCATCGCTTATCTCATCGCGGAGGAGGGGGTCCGCCCGTGGCAG
Source organism: Anaerolineales bacterium (assembly GCA_013360875.1). Classification (GTDB taxonomy): domain Bacteria; phylum Chloroflexota; class Anaerolineae; order Anaerolineales; family Villigracilaceae; genus Defluviilinea. The sequence goes on from JABWAU010000054.1 coordinate 23,513, forward strand.
ATCCTTGCGGTCACCTTCACCAACAAAGCCGCAAAGGAAATGCAGGAACGCGTCAAACGCCTGCTCCCAGATCAAGCCATCGAAGGCATCATGCTCGGTACGTTCCACTCGATCTGCGGACGCATTTTGAGGCGGGAAGCGGAGCATTTGCCGATCCAATCCAACTTTGTCATCTTCGACACCGACGACCAGGAGCGCGTCGTCAAAAGCGTGATCCGTGAATTGAACATCAACGAGAAGCTGTATCGCCCCGCCAGCGTTCATGCTGCCATCTCGCGCGCCAAGAACGAACTGATTTACGTCGAACATTACCCGACAACCACGTATCGCGATGAAATGGTGAAGCGCGTGTACGCCGAATACCAAAAGCGACTCGTCGCCAGTAACGCCGTGGACTTCGACGACATGCTCTTGTACACCGCGAAACTGCTGGAGGACAATCCATCCGTTCGCGATAAGTATGCACAGCGGTTCCGCCACGTGCTGGTGGATGAATTTCAAGATACGAACCTTGCGCAATATGCATTGGTGAAGGAACTCGC
>JABWAU010000055.1 GCA_013360875.1 Anaerolineales bacterium
GACCTTTGACCTTGAATACGGCACATCTCCTCGCGGATTTAGAATCGCCCTGCTCCATCACCCCACCGACTTCGGCGAATACCGCTGGACGGTGGACACCGCCGAAGACCTGGAATTCATCCGTCAGGTCTATGCCCGCTTCGATGGACGTGATGATTTTTCGTGGAAGGACGTTCTGAATTTAGTCCACGAAAACCCCGAATTGATGAAGATCAATGCTGGCGTCCAGCACAAAACCATCAAGGATATTGACCAGCGCGCCGCTGGTCACTGATAACTGCTCACTGCTCACTGATTACTGATTACTGTGCCGCTGATCACTTTATTCTCTGCCCCCAAGCCCTTCACCGACCCGCACATCGCGCTGATTCAACGCAACGCGATTCGCTCGTGGACACTCCTTCCCGATGTCGAAGTCATCCTGCTTGGCGATGAGGCAGGTCTCGCCGAAGCCGCGCGCGAACTGGGCGTTACACACATTCCAAATGTGAAGCGCAGCGAAAACGGCACGCCGCTCATCTCGTCCATGTTTCAACTTGCCCGCGAAAATTCCAACAGCGATTTCCTCTGCATCATCAACGCCGACATCCTCCTCATGCCCGACTTTATAGAAGCGGTGAAACAAGTTGTCAACCTCAAAAATAAGTTCATTCTTCTCAGCCAACGCTGGGATTGGGACGTTACTCGCCCTATCGAATTCACCGAAGGCTGGCAAAACCGTCTATCGTCCATCGTCCGTAGTCAAGGTACGCTTCACCGTCCCGCCGGCTCCGACTTCTTCGTCTTTCCGCTTTCCGCTTTCCAGGAAATCCCTCCCTTTACTATCGGCCGCGCGGGCTGGGATAACTGGATGATTTACAAAGCCCGTCGAGAAGGCTGGGCGGTGATCGATTGCACGCCGTCGGTCATGATCGTGCATCAAAACCACGATTACTCCCACCTGCCCGGTGGCAAACCTCACTACGAACACCCCGAAACGAACGAAAACATCCGCCTCGCCGGCGGACAGGCGAACATCCGCTACACGATTTTGGATGCGACGCATCAATTGGTGGGTGGTAAACTTATTCGCCCCAGGATGACATCCGCCCGCTTCATGCGGAAACTGGAATTGTTTCTTCGCGCCATCTTCTTCTTCCTGCCTGAAAACGTGATTGAAAATATCGCCCGCCCAAAACGTTGGCAAAAAAGATTCAAGAAGCTGTTTAAGTGAGTCGAAAGTCGAAGGTCAAAGGTCGCGGGACTTTCGACTTTTGACCTTCGACCCAAACTTGATACCTGGAACCAGACACCCGATGAGAAAAGGTCAAAACCCCGCCAAGTTTGTCAAAGATGTTGCACGTCCCCAGCGCATCACTGTCGCCCTGCTGAATTACATCCCCTTCCTGAGCGGATTCTACGCCGAGACGCTCGACGTGCTGAAAGTGTGCATGGAATCCATGCGCAATGATGCAGGACTCCCCTTCGATTTGATGGTCTTCGATAACGGTTCGTGTGTTGAAGTGCGTGACTTTCTCGTGAAAGAAAAAGAAGAGGGGCGAATCCAATATTTGATTCTCTCCGAGAAAAACGTGGGCAAAGGCGGAGCATGGAACGTCATCTTCGGCGGCGCGCCGGGCGAGATTATTTCGTACACGGACAGCGATGTGCTATTCCATCCGCAGTGGTTGAAAAAATCTGTCGAACTACTCGAAACCTATCCGAACGTCGGCATGGTCACGGCGCGTCCGTTCCGCACACCTGAAAATTTCCTGCAAAGTTCCATCGCATGGGCGAAGCAAAATGCCCAACTCGAACAGGGCGACATCCTGCCCTATGAATGGTTCTACGAATTCTCCACCACGCTCGGTTTTTCCGATGACGAGTTAAAAAAAATCTACAGCGAAACCACCGACTACCGCGTCACCTACAAAAATCTCCCCGCCTATCTCGGCGCGAGCCATTGGCAGTTCACCGCCTACAAATCCGTGCTGGCGCAGTTCCTTCCCTTCGACATGGACAAGCCGATGGGGCAGGTTCGTCAACTGGATGAACGCATGGACGCAGCCGGCTACCTGAGACTGATGCCCGTGGAGCGTTACGCGCAAAACATGAGCAACACGCTTCCTCCCGGACTTCGGGCTGGTCCGCCGACCCCCAAACGGGATTCTCGCCTCAAGCGATTCTGGGAATTGCCTCCCATCAGGAAACCGCTCATGGCGTTGTATAACGCCATCTTCAATCTCTACTACAAATGAACGAATTGATCCACTCCCTCATCGTCTGCCCCGATTGCCAACAACCGTTCTCCATCAAGGAGGAAAATTTCTGGCGCTGCTCGAATGATGGGCGCGAAGTCCGTATTTACGAGGGGAAGCCCGTCTTCACGCCCATGCCGAAGACGGCGCACGTTTACGAGCGCATCGAACGCGGATCCGATCAGGGGACTCCGTGGCGGCGGGCGAATTGGAAATTTTTGCAGGAGCAGGCTGAGGGTCAGGACAAAGAAGCGTTGATCCTCGATGTCGGCGCGGGGCATGGAGACTTCGCCCAAATCTTCTCGGGAAGAAAATATCTTTCAGTGGACGTCGTCCCATACCCCGAAGTGGACCTGGCATGTGACCTCGGCGAATGTGTCCCGTTCAAAGAAGGAACGTTCGATATGCTTGTATTGATGAACGTTCTGGAACATGTCTATCATTTTCACGAACTGCTCGATGCCTTATATTATCTGCTCAAACCCGGCGGCTCGCTGGTGATTGCCGTGCCGTTCATGATCAAGGTGCATCAGGCGCCGTTCGATTTTCAACGCTACACCCATTACTCGCTCGAACGCATGGCGCGCCAGCACGGATTCGAGATCGCTCTGCTCGAAGGTTATTACGACCCGATCTTCTTCGTCGGCGAAGGGACGCGCAACCTGCGCTTTTGGGTCCTCCCCAAACTCCCACGCCTCTCGCGCTGGCTTGCCCGTGGAATATTGATCTTCATCGAAGGCTTGCTCACCCTGATGAGACCGCTCATCGGCGGCGGATATGTGAAATCGCCTGAATCTGCAAAGAATCCCGCTGCGATCGGGTATCACCTGGTGCTTAGGAAACCATAATCCTGCATGACCAAACGCATCTTCATCTCCGCCGATCACGGCACGGCGATCATCTACTTCCTGCAAAGCGACGTCGTCCCGACGCTGCTCGAAGCGGGCGTCGAAATCGTCCTCCTCACTGACGACGAAACCAAAGACAAAATCGCGCAGCGTTTCGCGCGTCCCGGGCTCACCTTTGAAGGGCTGCGCCTCCAACAGGCGAATGACTACGCCAAAAAAGTACAACCTCGTCTCCAATGGTTGCTCGCCTACCTGCGCCGCGTGGGCGGCTCGCGCCGCATCAACACCGAAGCCATGGACAGCCACATCTGGGAAGTGTGGGCGGAAAACTCGTGGAAGTTTCGCGTGGGGATTTGGATTCCCTCCACGCTCATGATTCTCCTGCTGCGGAATTTCGCCTGGGCGCGCAAACTCCTCGTGCGGATGCAAAACCGCTTCACCCCCGACCCGGGAATTTACACCGACCTCTTCGACAAATACCAACCCGATTTGGTCATCGCCTCCACCCCCGGCTGGCGCATGGACCGCTACCTCCTGCGCGAATCGGCTCGCCGCGGCATCCCGAACATGACCGTCATCGTCGGCTGGGACAATTCATCGTCCTACAACATCTCCGGCGCCGACGTGCAATGGGCAACCTGCTGGTCTCAACTGCAAAAGGATGAATTGGTCTATGGTTCCGATTGGAATCCTGACCACGTGAACATCGGCGGCATCCCTTCCTATGACGGATATTTCCGCAAGCAATGGCTCATGCCGCGCGAGGAATACTTCAAACTGCACCGCCTCGACCCGAACCGCAAACTGATTTCATACGCCAGCAGTTTCGTCCACTTTGCGCCGAACTATCCCAACATCGAGGCGCTGGCGAAACTGGTCTCTTCCGACGAATTGGCAGAGCCTTCGCAATTATTGATTCGCCTGCATCCGAGTCACTTTCAGGATAAGCCGAAAATCTTTGCCGAAGAACGCGCACGCGTATTCGACCTGGAGAAGAAATATCCGCACGTTCACGTCGTTCAGCCCAAGCCGCTGGGCGGCTCGCTCGGCTACTACGGCGGCGAAGACATGGACGAGAAATCCTCCATGATGGCATATTCAGATGTGGTGGTGACCGTCTATTCGACGATGCTGGTCGAAACCGCCGTCCACGATACCCCCATGATCGCCGCAACGATTGATACTCCGGGTGGTTGGAATAAAAAGGGAAAATTCTCTTTGTCACTCAAAGAGATCGGCGATTGGCCCACCCACAAACGTTTCCGTGATGCAAAGGCGGGGCGTGTGGCGACCAATGAAAACGAACTGCGTGACGCGTTGAACGTGTACTTGAAAGACCCCGCGATCGATTCCGCCCAACGCCGCAAGTTTGTCGAGGATGAGATTACTTTTACCGATGCAGGTTCCGGGAAGAGAACGGCTGAGTTTATTTTGGGAATTCTAAATTCATAAATACGCTGGTGGTCGAGTAGGGCGGACGTTCTTTCCGCCCGTATCGAGACCGCCAATAACCAGAAAACATGAAATTACATGATGTGGTCTCGATGCGTCCCGCAAAGAGCGTGCGGGACTACTCGACCACCACATAAATCCAAGAGTTAAAAAAGCCCATGTTTCTCTTTTACTTCTCCATCTCCCTTGCGATTGCATCCAGTGCGTTCTATCACTTTGTCGCCAAGAGCACACCAGCGAACGTCAATTTCACGGTTTCTCTATTGACAACCTATGCCGTTGCCTTCGTGATTACCCTGGTCGGCTTCTTTTTCTTTCCTGTAACAAGCGGAATTAAAACCGAACTTGTTAAACTGAACTGGGCAAGCGTCGGCCTCGCCGTCGCCATCGTCGGTATCGAGTACGGCTTCCTGCTCACCTACCGCGCCGGCTGGAATTTGGGAATCGCCGCTGTGCTGGTCAATGTGATCGCGTCGTTGATCCTCGTCCCCGTGGCAATTTTCCTGTTCAAAGACAAACTGACATGGGTTAACATTATGGGGATACTTGTCTGCCTTGCAGGTTTGCTCATGCTGAATTGGAAGAAATAATCTGGAGTTCCCACACGAATGTTCTCCCGCTTCAAATCCGCCGCCCGCATCCTTATCAAGGGCGAAACCAAAAAGAAAGGCCGCAATCCCATCCCTGCCATCACGCCTGAGGAAGTGGCGGAGATCAAGCAGTTCTTCCCGCGTGAGAAATTCTTTATCCTCGGTCACGCCCGCTCAGGGACAACGCTCCTCATGCGCCTCGTACGCCTGCATCCCGAAGTGCATTGCAACTATCAGGCGCACTTCTTCACCCGCAAGCCGCTGTTGAAATCGTTGGTCAATTCCGCCGAGATCGAGGAATGGCTGACGCGCAAATCCAACCGCTGGAATCACGGACGCGACCTTTCCCCGCTCGTCCTGCGCGCCGCGGCGGATTTCATCATGGAGCGCGAAGCCGCGCGCGAAGGGAAAAGCATCGTGGGGGATAAAAGCCCATCGTCCACGATCCATGCCCGGGCGGTGCAGGATGCGTATTCCGTTTATCCCGATGCGAAGATCGTAAACATCGTCCGTGACGGGCGGGATGTCCTGATCTCGGAACGTTTCCGCAATTTCGTGGAGGAATCCAAATTTTTAACATCCGAAGACAAACGCATCATCGAAAATTTGCGCAAAGACCAAACTCCGTTCACAAATGGGGCGCGTTCGATCTTCACCGAAACATTTATTCGCGACATCGCCCAGCGATGGGTGGACGACCTGTCCGAAATTGACGCCGAGGCGCGGCGGCTTTATGGCAGGCAGTACCATTCCCTGCGTTATGAGGATTTGCTCGAAACTCCATTCGCTGAAATGACAAAACTTTGGAAATTTTTGGGCGTGAAGAAGATCAGCAGATCGTTGGAAAAAAAGGTTCAAGCCGAGATGTCGTCCAACCCCGATGAGGAATGGCAGGCAAAACGGAATGAGGACATCGCTTCGTTCCTCCCAAAGGGACAGGCCGGCAACTGGCAGAGATTGTTCACTGTACGCGACAAATCCATTTTCAAGGAAGTCGCGGGTGAGACGCTGGTCGAGTGGGGATATGAGAGGGATTTGGATTGGTAATCATGGTATTGCGAGGAACGTTCGTTGCGACGAAGCAATCTCCTCATTACACGAGGATTGCTTCGCAACTTGCGTTCGCAATGACACGCATGGAGAATGTATGAAATTCCTCATCGCAGGTCTTGGCTCCATCGGGCGCCGCCACTTTCGCAACCTCATCGCGCTCGGCGAAAAGGACATCGTCCTCCTTCGCACACGCAAAGCGACATTGCCCGACGATGAACTCGCGGGGTATCCTGTTGAAACGGATATTCACGAAGCGCTCGAGAAACACAAACCCGATGCGGTTGTTGTTGCGAACCCCACCGCGTTGCATCTCGATGTCGCCATCCCGGCCGCGCAGGCGGGATGCGCCATTCTCCTCGAAAAGCCCGTCTCCGATTCACTTGACCGTCTCGACGTTCTTCAACGAGCCGCGCAGAAAAGCGGAAGCAAAATCCTCGTTGGGTTTCAATTTCGTTACCATCCCACGCTGGACAAGGCGCGCGAACTCATTCAGGCGAATGCCATCGGCAAAGTGTTGACCGTCCATGCGCATTGGGGGGAATATCTTCCGCAGTGGCATCCGTGGGAGGATTACCGCCAAAGTTACGCGGCGCGTGCCGATCTGGGCGGCGGCGTCATCCGCACGCTCACGCACCCGCTCGATTATTTGCGTTATCTAATCGGCGAAGTTGATTCGCTCTGGTCGTTCAACGGTCACATCTCCCCGCTTGAGGTGGATGTGGAGGATGTCGCCGAGATCGGATTAAAATTTAACAATGGAGCCATCGGCGGCGTGCATCTCAATTATGTGCAAAGACCACCGCGCCACACTTTGGAAATCATCGGGACTCAAGGGACGCTCCGCTGGGATAACGCGGACGGGATCCTGCAACTCCAAAAGTTCCCCGCGCCCTTCGGCTCATACTCCGACCATCCGCCTGCTCCCGTCACCGAGACATTCCCTCCCCCCGAAGGCTTCGAGCGGAACCAGCTCTTCCTGAGTCAAACGCGTCATTTCATCGAAACAGCCCGAGGGGAGTCTGAACCGGTCTGCACGCTCGAGGACGGCATCATGGCGTTGCGACTCGCACTGGCGGCGAGGGAATCCCAGAAATCAGGTCGGGCGGTCAATCTGGCGGAGTTCCAAAATGCGTAAATGGATCGCAGACAATGAGGTGATCGTGATGCTCGTCGCGCTGGCGGCGATCTCTGCGCTCGTCTATCTACCCCTGGTGAACAGACTTGGATATTACTACGACGATTGGTACCTGATGTACTCCGCCAGGGCATACGGTTCCGAAGCCTTCATTGACATCTTCAGCGTGGACCGTCCAGCGCGGGCGTTGGTCATGATCCCTGCCTACACCTTGTTTGGCGAAAACCCGCTGTATTACAACCTGAGCGCGTATGCGTTTCGTTTGATATCCGCCATGGCGTTCCTATGGACTTTGCGGATGCTGTTCCCTCGTCAACAGAATGCTGCTTTTCTGGCTTCAGTGATCTTTTTGATCTACCCCGGGTTTCTTTCACAGACGAACGGGATTGATTATCAAAGTCATCTTCTGGGTCTTGCGGCGGCGCATCTTTCCATCGCGTTGACGGTAAAGGCGGTGTTGACCGACCGCCTTGCGGCAAGGGCGCTGTTATACGCGTTATCTGTATTATCCGGCCTGTTGTACCTGAGCCAGATGGAATGGTATATCGGTTTCGAAATTTTCCGCTGGGCAGGCGTATTCCTGTTATCATCGTGTATGGGTGGAACTCTCCTTCAAAAAGCGGGTCGGACCATTCGCTCTGCCTTTCCAACGCTCGCTGTGCCGGGGATTTTCCTCGTCTGGCGCTTGTTCTTCTTTCAAAGCGAGCGCGGCGCAACCGACGTCAACCTTCAATTGGAGCAGGTGAGACTGTATCCCGTCCAGATCATCTATCGCTGGGCGGTTCAGGTGCTGCAGGACCTGTTCGACGTATTCCTTTCGGCGTGGGCGATCCCGTTGTCGCAACTGAAGGGATACATTCAGGTCTGGGGGGGCGCGCTGGCGTTCCTTCTGGCGGGATTGTTGGTTTTTTTTCTGTATCTTTATAAGGATCAAGAGGAGCGGAACGCGCCGTCACAAGGTTTTATGCGGGAGGCAATGATCTTTGGTTTGTTCGTTGCCGCGGGCGGGTTGCTTCCCATTGCGATGGTGAACCGGGAGGTTTCCTTCCCAGCCTTTTCGCGTTATTCCCTGGTCAGTTCTGCGGGCGTCGCGGTGTTCGTGAGCGCTTTCCTGATGGGCATAAAACAGGGATTATTTCGCAACGGTTTGGCTGCCCTGCTGGTCGTCGTCTCCGTTCTTACGCATCACGCCAATGCCGTGAAGGCGGCGCAGCAGACCGCCGCCACGAACAATTTCTGGTGGCAGGTTTCGTGGCGCGTGCCGCAATTCGAAAAGAACGCCACGTTGATCGCCGGTTATCCCGGCGTCCCGCTCGAAGAGGATTACTTCGTTTGGGGACCGGCGAATTTGATCTACTATCCCGATGAAAGGCAAAACGAGAGGAACATTCAACCCGCCCTGTTCGCCGCCATTCTGAACAGGGATACCGTGGAAAAGGTCCTTGCCAGGGAGCGGCAGGAGTACCGCAAACGCAAGACCATCATTACTTACACAAATTACAGAAATATCCTTGTGTTGACCCAGCCGGGGGTAAATTCGTGCGTCCACGTCATTGACGGCAACGCTCCCGAATTCTCGTATGGCGAATGGGATTTCATACTCCAGGTCGGACCTTATTCGGAGCTCGAACACGCGCTGGCGGATGAGACGCCTCATGCCCCGCCGACAGTTGTCTTTGGTCCCGAGCCTGTTCGCGGCTGGTGCTATTACTACCAAAAAGCCGCCCTGGCGCGTCAACGCGGGGAATGGGAGGAAGTCCAAAGGATCGGGGAACAGGCTTTCGGTCGGGGATTTGAGCCGCAGGATTTGATCGAGTGGATGCCCTTCCTCCAGGCGTATGCCATCGGCGGGGACGTGGATCGTCTGATCGAACTGGCGCCTCGCATTGGTTCTCAACCCCATATCGCCGAACAAGCCTGTCGAATACTTGTTTCCACAGAGGGAATCGCCGAACCGGTCCTGGAAGAGGCGACCTCGCTCTATTGCGCCGGGCAATAGGCGGAAGAGACATCAAAATTCATCTGCTGAATTTTGGGTTATAATAGCGCCTTGTGTTTGAAATCTTCACAGAGCCATTCTGTGCCACATAGGAGAAATCATGTCCAAAGCAAAACTCATCACCCCATACGGGGGAAAACTGATGAACCTTGTCGTGGAGGGGGAGGAACGCGAACGCCTGCTGGCGCGCGCCTCCAAATTGCCCTCCATCAAGATCACCATGCGCAATCTTTGCGACCTCGAACTGCTCGCCACCGGCGGATTTTCGCCCCTGACCACCTTCATGGGCAGGGCGGATTACGAACGCGTCCTGCACGAAATGCGCCTTGCAGACGGGACTCTCTTCCCGCTTCCCATCACGCTGACGGCTGATCCAAAAGAACTGCCGACCGTCGGCGAAGACATCGTCCTGCGGAACGTCAACAACGACGTGATCGCCGTTATGACCCTCGAGGAGGTCTATCACTGGGACGCCGGCACCGAAGCCGCGCTCGCCTACGGTTCCACCGACCCGCGTCACCCGATGGTCTCTGAAATGGAACGCTGGGGAAAGGTGTGCATCAGCGGACCGATCCGGGTCGTGAACATGCCCAGGTATCACGACTTCGTCGAACTGCGCCGCACGCCCGCGCAAGTGCGCGAGATTCTGGCGGGCATGGGACATGAAAACGTCGTCGCCTTTCAGACGCGCAACCCCCTGCATCGCATCCACGAGGAACTGACCAAACGCGCCGCGGCGGAGGTCAAGGGATCGCTGCTTATCCATCCTGTCGTCGGCATGACCAAGCCCGGCGACGTGGATCATTACACGCGCGTCCGCATTTACAAGGCATTGGTCGAAAATTATTACGACAGGAACAGCACCCTGCTCAGCCTGCTCCCGCTTGCCATGCGCATGGCGGGACCGAAGGAAGTATTGCTTCACGCCATCATCCGTCGCAATCATGGAGCCAATCACTTCATCGTCGGGCGCGACCATGCGGGGCCGGGCAAGGATTCCACCGGTAAGCCGTTCTACGGTCCGTATGAGGCGCAGGAGAACATGCGAAAGTACGAGGCGGAGATCGGCGTCCGAATGATCCCCTTCGAGGAACTGGTCTATCTTCCCGACGAAGACCGCTACGTGGAAAGCAAGGACATTCCCCACGGGGCGCGGACTCTCAACATCTCCGGTACGCAGGTTCGCGACGAGTATCTCGCCAAGGGCAAACTTTTACCGGAATGGTTCACCCGCCCTGAAACCGCCGAGATCCTGCGCGAGATGTATCCGCCCAAGAACAAACAGGGATTCTGCATCTGGTTCACCGGCTTGAGCGGGTCCGGCAAGAGCGCGACCACACAGGTGTTGACCTCGCTCCTGCTCGAACGCGGACGCCAGATCACCATCCTCGACGGCGACGTGGTTCGCACGCATCTGTCGAAGGGTCTCGGCTTCAGCAAGGAAGACCGCGATACGAACATTCTGCGCATCGGATTCGTGGCGGGCGAGATCGTGCGCGCCGGCGGCGCGGTCATCTGCGCGGCGATCAGTCCCTATCGCGCCACGCGCAACGAAGCGAGGAAAATGGTCGGCGATAATTTCATCACCGTGTACATGGATACGCCCGTCGAGGTCTGCGAACAGCGCGACGTGAAGGGACTGTATGCCAAAGCCCGCCAGGCAATGCAGGAAGGCAAGCCGATGGGCTTCACCGGCGTGGACGATCCCTACGAACCGCCGATTGATCCCGAGATCACGCTCAAGGGTTACGGCGCAACGCCGGAAGAGAACGCGCATGTCATCGTTCATTATCTCGAGGAACACGGATATCTGAACAGCCATTAAGTCCGATATACCCGGCGCGGCGCGTATCGAGACCTGCGCGCCGCGCTCCTCCTCCCATGCCCCCACGCTCGAACCTCCGCCTCGTTTCGATACTCCTCCTCAGCCTGATCGCCGCGCTGGGAACTTTTCTTGTCCTCCAGGCAACCCCGGAGGGACTGGGCCTTTCGGACGATTCCATCGCCTACATTGCCGGAGCGCGGAGCATCCTGAATGGGGACGGCTACCGCGCCGCGTGGCTGGCGTCCAACAAGCCGGTCACGCACTTCCCGCCCGGTTTCTCGTCGGTTCTGGCGTTTCTGGGGTTATTCGGGCTCGACCCTTTGCGGGGCACGCGTTTCGTCAACGCGCTGTTGTTCGGCGTCAACGCCGGTCTGCTCGGAATCCTCGTTTGGCGGATGACCCCCTCGCTGACCGCCGGGCTGGTGATCGCGGCGCTGTTCGTTGCCAACGGCGACCTGTTGCAGGTGCATACGGCGGCGATGAGCGAACCGCTGTTCATTTTCTTCTCGTTGTTGTCCTTCTGGATGTTCGACCTGTATTTCGAACTCCCGCCGTCGTCGGTGGGGAGGGGCATTGCCGGTGAATGGTGGTGGCTGGTCGCCTGTGGGGTCTTCGCCGGTATGGCGTATCTTACGCGTTACGCCGGTCTCGCGCTGGCTGCGACCTTCATCGCCGCGATTTGTATTTTGCGTTCCACGTGGCGCAAACGGTTCACCAGCGTCGGCATCTTCCTGGCGGGATTCCTCCCCTTTGCGCTGGGATGGGCGCTCCGCAACCGGCTCCTCGCCGAGAGCGTCACCAACCGCGCGCTCGTGTGGCATCCCATCACTGCCGATAATCTCAGGCTCGGCGTGTACACCTTCTCCGGTTTTCTTATCCCGGTCGAGCAATGGCGCCGGGCACTCGCCGGCTATTCGTTCCTCCTCGAAGGCTTGATCGTCCTCATCCTCGGCGCGGTATTGATCTGGACTCTGATCCAGACGCGGCGATATATCCTGAAACCGAGGCAGGCGTCGGAGTTGAAAAGAGGCGGGAAAGAGTCGCGCGAGGTGATCTCGTTCACTACAGGACTTTACATCTTCGCCTATCTCGCCTCCATCGTCGCATCCATGACGCTGTTCGACGCCGCCACAAAGTTCAGGCTGCGAATCCTTTCGCCCGTGTTTGTCGGTCTGTTGATCCTGCTCGTCGCGTTCGGTATCTGGATGAGGAACAGGCGACGCATGGTGGTCGCAATCGTGACCATCCTCATCTTCGCTCTTTCGGTTTACAAACAGTCCGTGACCATCGCGCACTGGTCGCAGGGCGGCATCGGGTACGCCTCGTTCCAATGGTACGATTCGCAAGCAATGGGGTATCTGCGCGAACTGCCCGCCAGCGTGAAGATCTACACCAACGAACCCGCCGCGGTCTATCTCTACACCGGGCGCGGCGCGTACGTTCTCCCCAGCCGTTACGACTCGGCGACCGCGCAGGAGCGGCCCGGGTTCGAAGAGGGCGCGGCAAGCCTGCGGGACGAAATCGAACGAGGCGCGGCAGTAATGGCGCTCTTCGACGGCGGCGACAACCTTGTGACCGACGTCGAACTGCTGACCGAAGGTTTGCGCGTTGCGTTCAAAGCGCAGGGCGATGAGATTTACGCAAAACCGTAGGGCAAAATGCCTCCTGCCCTGCAAAAGGAACCATGAACATACAAAAAAAATTCGACCTGACGGGACGCGTTGCCGTTGTGACCGGGGGAGCCGGACTGCTTGGCGTGGAATTCTGCAAGACGCTCGCCGAGGCCGGCGCGGCGGTTGCGGTGGTGGATTTGAACCCCGCCTCTGCCAACGGGACGGCTGATACGCTCACGAAAAACGGATACAAAGCCCTGGCAATCCCCACCGACATCACCCAGCCCGATTCGGTCAACGCGATGGTGGAAAGAGTGTTGTCTGAATTTAGTCGTCTCGACATCCTCGTCAACAGCGCGGCGCTCGATCCGAAGTTCGACCCCGACGCCGCCGCGAAGGGAATTGCCCCCGGCGCCTTCGAAGATTACCCGCTCGACGACTGGAACGCCGCTTTGAATGTCAACCTGACCGGCATGTTCCTCGTCACGCAAGCCTGCGTCCAGCCGATGCTCGCACAGGGGAAAAAAGGCAGCATCGTTAACATTTGCTCCACCTACGGGCTCAACGGACCCGACCAGCGCATTTACATCAAGGACGGTCAGCGGGTGGCGTATAAACCGGTCTACTACACGGTGACCAAAGCCGGTGTGCTGGGCTTTACGAAATACCTCGCCGCTTATTACGCCGGCACCGAAATCCGCGTGAATGCGCTCACGCCGGGCGGCGTGTTCAACAACCACGAGGATTACTTCGTGAAGAACTATTCCGCCAAGACCATACTCGGTCGCATGGCAAACCGAGACGAAATGAACGGCGCGCTCCTCTTCCTCGCTTCCGATGCCTCTTCGTATATGACAGGAAACAATGTTGTCGTAGATGGAGGGTGGACGGCGTGGTAAATTCCAGGGATCAATACACAGTGGATAGTATTCAGTATAACTGCCCTACTGGTAACTGATCACTGGCAACTGATCACTGATTACTGATTACTGATGACTGAAATCCTCGCCCTCATCCCTGCGCGCGGCGGCTCGAAGGGCATCCCGCGCAAGAACATCCGCTCCTTTGCGGGCTATCCGCTCATCGCGTGGAGCATTGCCGCGGCGAAACAATCCTCACTGGCGACGCGCATCATCGCTTCGACGGATGACGAGGAGATCGCATCCGTTGCCCGTGAATGGGGCGCTGAGGTCCCGTTTTTGCGCCCGTCCGAACTGGCGCAGGACAACACCACCGACCTGCCGGTCTTCGAACACGCCTTGAAGTGGCTGGAAGAGAACGAGGGATATAAACCGGAAATCGTCGTGCAGTTGCGCCCCACCTCCCCCCTCCGCCCGAAAGGGATGGTGGACGATGCGATTCGGATCTTGCTGGAGCACGCCGACGCGGATTGCGTGCGCGGCGTGGTGCCTGCGGGACAAAATCCCTTCAAGATGTGGCGCTTCAACGGAGCGGACAAGCCGTTGAAGCCGCTGCTCGAAGTGAATGGAATCCCCGAACCGTACAACGCGCCGCGCCAAATCCTGCCGCCGGTCTACTGGCAGACCGGTCACATTGACGCGATCCGCATTGCGACGATTACGCGGAAGAAATCCCTGACGGGCGATGTGATCTATCCGCTGGTCATTGACCCGAAGTACACAGTGGATATTGACAACTTACAGGACTGGGCGAAGTACGAAGCAGTCGTTTACGGCGGATTGGACGTGGTCTCGCCGGGCAGATCGCGCCGCCCGATGCCGCAAAAGATCGAATTGGTTGTCTTCGATTTCGACGGCGTCATTACGGATAACCGCGTGTGGACGGATCAAGATGGCAGGGAATCGGTCGCGGCTTCGCGCAGCGACAGCATGAAGTTCAAGGAGATGCGCGAGAGAGGCGTCGAATTACTGATCCTCTCTTCGGAGCCGAATCCCGTTGTGGAGGCGCGCGCGAAAAAGATCGGGGTGGAGGCAATTCACGGGATCGGGATGCAGGACAAGGGGCGCGTGATGCGTGAAGTCCTCGGGCAGAAAAAGGTCAGGGCGGAGAACGTCGTCTACGTGGGCAACGATCTCAACGACCTCCCATGCTTCGAGATCGCGGGCTGGGCGGTGGCGGTGGCGGATGCGGTTCCCGAGGTCCTGCGCGCCGCGGATTTCGTGTTGACGAAACCCGGCGGGCGCGGGGCGGTACGGGAATTGTGTGAATTGATATTGAAAAATAATTCTGCGTAGAGGACGTTCTCTAACGTCCGTGCGCTACTCAAGGAGACAAAATGGCTCGTGAAATCAAACTGGGCAAGCGGATGGTCGGGGATGGTCATCCCGCATACATTATCGCGGAGATCGGCATCAATCACAACGGCGACCTCGAGATTGCCAAAAAAATCATTGATGCGGCGGTTCATGCAGGCGCGGATGCGGTAAAGTTCCAAAAGCGCACGCCGGAAATCTGCACGCCGCCCGAACAACAGAAGCAAATGCGTGAGACGCCCTGGGGTTACATCACATATCTCGATTATCGCTACAAAGTGGAATTCAACGAGGAACAATACCGCGAGATTGACCGCTATTGCCGGGAAAAGGGCATTGACTGGATGGTCTCGGTGTGGGACGAGCCTTCGGTGGATTTCATGGAGAAGTTCGACACGCCCGCGTATAAAGTGCCGTCCGCCTCGCTCACCGACCACAACCTGTTGAAGTACGTCCGCAAGACAGGCAAGCCCATCATCATCTCGACGGGCATGTCCACGATGGAGCAGATCCAAAAAGGCGTGAACGTGGTCGGCGGAGATAACCTCATCATCATGCACTGTACCAGCACCTATCCATGCGAACCCGAGGAACTGAACCTGCGCATGATCGAAACGCTCCGCAGGGAATTCCCGAACACGCCCATCGGCTATTCGGGCCACGAGGTGGGGCTTGTGCCTTCCGCCATTGCCGTCGCGTTCGGCGCGTGTTCGGTGGAACGTCACATCACGCTCGACCGCGCCATGTGGGGTTCGGATCAAGCCGCATCCGTGGAGCCGGGCGGGTTCGAGAGGCTGGTCAAATATATCCGCGTCACCGAGGCGTCGCTGGGCGATGGGGTCAAGAGGGTGTACGAAAGCGAGAAACCCTCGCTGATGAAACTCCGCCGCGTGAACGGGGAGGATTAGTGGAGCGCGGAGTGTCCCTACGGGATACTTCGTAATGTTGCGTGGTGCGTGGAGCGTGGTGCGTAAGGGCATTTCGATGGGTTTGCTGCAAGACATTCGTCGTGTGATCCGTCCGTATGGGAAGAGCGCGCAAGCCATTTTGAGATGGAGGCGTTTTTCATTCGAAGACGCGCCGCCCGTCTTTGGCAATTCCAAGCCGAAGAGCGGGTCGCATTTGCTGTTGCAGATCCTCAACGGCTTTACGCGCATCATGCCGTACCGGTATGTGGAAGCAGATCCCGTTCGGACGATTCGAGCAGGGGGCGGAAGGCGGAAGGCGGAGGATATTCTGTCAGACTTGGAACGCATTCCGCGCGGCGTGATCGGCTGGGGATACGTGGACGCCACGCCCGAAAACGCCTCTTTCCTGACCCGGGCCGGGCGCGTCAACTACTTCATTTACCGCGACCCGAGGGATATGCTCGTCTCACAGGTTTTCTTCGCGACCGATATGCACGAAGAACATGGGATGCACGCCTACTACAACTCCCTGCCCGATTTCGGCGCGAGACTCAAAGTTGCAATTACCGGCATTGACAAAGACGGCTTGAAGATGGTCTCTGTGAAGCAGAGATACGAAGGCGTGTTCGCATGGCTGAACACGCCCGGAGTCATGTGCATCCGCTTTGAAGACCTGATCAACAACCGCGATGCCACGCTCAACTCCATGCTCGATGAGGTGGAAAAGACCGGCTACAAAATCCCCACCCCGCGCGAACGGGCGTTATCCGTTTTGGCGGAGGCGATCCAGCCGCGCAAGAGTCACACCTTCCGCTCGGGGAAGACCGGTGGATGGAGGGAACTTTATACGGAAGAGCATAAGAAATTGTTCAAGGACGTGGCGGGGGATTTGGTGGTCAGACTGGGATATGAGAAGAGCAATGATTGGTGATTGATGAATCTATCAACGCCTCGAGCGCGGGGGAAGTGTTGTATAATCCTCGCAAGAGATTTGTCATGAACATCCAACAGATCCTTGTTGATATTCACGCGCTGGAACTGCGGTTTGTCCAGCCGAATATCCCATGGTTGATTGAGGAAGCGGGGAAACTGTAGAGCATTTCCATTTGAAATGAGTTTACGCGATTTCTACACCCAACGCCTAAAGCGCGGCCTTGTCCGCAGGCTCAATAATCTAAAGATCGCATCGGTCGCGCGTGAGGTGGCGCGTAAAGAGCCGCGACCTTCCGGCGCGCCGGTGGTCTTCTTCAAGGCTTCGTCGGGCATTGACGATCTCTCGTGGAACAGCGGATTTCATCTGCTGGCTTCGTGGGCGTTGCGGTTGAAGGGGATTCCCGTCGCGTATTTCGCGTGCAACTCCGGCATGAGCAGGTGCGTGCTGGGAACGGATCGGGATCATCCGCACAGGGAGATGCCGTGCAAAACGTGTGTGGGGCAGGCGAGAGTGTTGTATACGGGGGTGCCGTCAAAGGTCGAAGGTCTAAGTTCACAGGTTGATTGGTTTGATTTTCAACGAGATGAGCAACTGGCATCTCACCTCTCGCAACTTTCCATCCCCAAACTTTCTGCTTTCCGCTTTCAAAACATTCCACTTGGTCCGTTGTGTCTCCCCGGCCTGCGTTGGATTCTTCGCATCCATCACCTGAACGACGACGAGAGCACGCGCTATCTGTTGCGGGAATACATCCTGTCCGCGTGGAATGTGGCGCGGAGGTTTTCGGACTTCCTCGATCGGACTCAGCCGCGGGCTGTGGTGGTTTTCAATGGGCAGTTCTTCCCCGAAGCGACCGCGCGGTTTATAGCCCGACAGCGCGGCATCCGCGTCATCACGCACGAGGTGGGATTGCAGCCCGCCTCCGCCTTCTTCACCGACGGCGCAGCGACAGCATACCCGATATACATCCCTGACGAATTCGAGTTGAACGATGAGCAGAACGCCAGACTGGATGCTTATCTCGCCAAACGCTTCCAGGGCGATTTCACGATGGCGGGCATCAAATTCTGGGCGGAAATGCGGGGATTGGACGAATCGTTATTGCAAAAGGCGGCGGGGTTCAAACAAATCGTGCCCGTCTTTACCAACGTTATTTTCGACACCAGCCAGCCTCACGCCAATACGGTCTTTGAAGACATGTTCGATTGGCTGGATATGGTTCTGGATGTCATCAGAGAACACCGGGAGACTCTGTTCGTCATCCGCGCGCATCCGGACGAGTTGCGCGTGCGAAAATCCAGCCGCGAGACGGTCGAGGGCTGGGTATCAAGCCGCGGCGTGGACAAAGAGCCGAACGTCGTCTTCGTGGGTCCGCGCGAGACGTTGAGTTCGTACGAGTTGATCCAGAAATCCAAGTTCGTGATGGTCTATAATTCGACGATTGGCTTGGAGGCTTCGATCATGGGCGCGCCCGTGTTGTGCGCGGGAAGGGCGCGCTTCACTCAATATCCCACCGTGTTTTTTCCGCAATCGGTTGACGGGATAAGAAGGAAGTTGAGGGAGTTTCTCGAAGTGGAGAAGATCGAAGTCCCGCCCGAGTTCAAACGCAACGCAAGAAGATTTTTATATTATCAATTGTTCAGGACCTCGCTTCCGTTTGGCGATTTTCTCGAACCATCCGTGCGGACGACGCAGACGAGGTTGAAATCGTTCACGCTGGACGAGTTGATGGAATCGGACGCGGTGAAAACGATTTTGGACGGAATTTTGAAGGACGGGGATTTTCTGTTGGGGGGTTGAATCCAGCCGCAACACCCTTGTTATCGTATTACTCCTCAAAAACTATCACAACCGCGAAGATTTTGTATCATGGTGTCATTGCGAGCGCAGCGAAGCAATCCTCCAGCAGGCGAGGAGACTGCTTCGTCGCTACGCTCCTCGCAGTGACATTTGGTTGCGGCGGGAGGCTGCGCTATGTTTGACAGTTGCAATCGGTGGGAAAAAGTTGTATCCTGTGAATAGGTTTTCCTTCATCCTGCCTGTGATCGGGGGATGAAGATGACATAATCGAAGAGGAGGATCTCCAATGAACCGTTTTCCCTTTTATGCCCTGCTGACATTGATGATCGCCGCGCTGGCGTGCAGCACAGCCCCGGCGGCGAGCCCTGAACCCAGCGAAACGCCGTTAAAACCTTCAGACACGCCCGAGCCGACAAACACCCCGGCGCCAACCGATACGCCTACGCCATTGCCCACCGCCACGCCGGATGTCGCTGCAACGGAGGCTTTCGCTGCAACTCAAACCGCTTCGGACGTGCTGGAGGAACTGGAGAAATTGTTGGGAAGTTCGGATGTACCTTACCGGGACGGTCATCTTTTATGGCGGCAGACCGACGCGGTCAAGATCAGCATGTCAGGACCTCAGACGGAGGACAATTTCCGCGAACTGGATAAGGATCTGACAGCCGGAAATTTCATCTTCAAATCCGAGGTAACGTGGGACGCGTCCGGCATCCTGATCTGCGGCGCGATCTTCCGTTCGGAAGCGAACCTCGATACCGGGAAACAATACCAATTCTATTTCTACCGCCTCTCGGGCCTGCCGGCATATTTCATTGACGTGTACGACAAGGGCGAATTCAAGAACACGATCACCGATACCCGCTTCTCCAGCGACCTGGACGTGAGCAACGGCGGAACCAACCAGTTTATGCTGGTGGCGCAGGACGATCAGTTCAACGTGTACATCAATGGAAACCGCCAGAGCAGATTCTTCGATTACAGCAAACAGCGCTCAGAAGGTTATTTTGCTTTTCTTGCGTGGCAGCAATCCGGCGCTGGCAGTTGTGAGTTCAAGAATTCATGGGTCTGGTCGCTGGATTGAGTGTGTCCGCCCGACCTTCCAAAAAGACAGGACGGAGGTGGAAAGCCTCCGCCCTTGATTCCGGGTCCGCTCAGTCATTGATTTCGAGAAGGATCACTCCTCCGACTTCGATTGCCTTTGCCCTGTCCGGGTGGCGGGCTGTCAGATCTTCGAATAGAGGGAGATCGCCCCTTTGCAACAGGAGGAAGCGGACGTTATATTTTTCGAGCCGGGATAATTTGTCCTCCGCCGGCGTTGATTTGGAAAATATCGCCGCCGTATCCGCGATTCTTTGCTCCCTTTCCGCCGGGGTGAAATACAGCATGTTGGCTGGGTCCGAGATACGGTAGGTGATCAAATTCGCCTTCAGCGTGATGCCGGGGATGAGATCGTTGAGGTTCCGGGACCCCATCACGTAGGCCCGCCCCGTTATCTGCCGATCCATCGCCTGGCCCGCAACCGCGATGTCCTTGTATCTTTGCATTTTACGCGTGAATTTTTCGAAGTCAGGCAGATTGTTTTCGCGCATGTACAGGAAGAACAGCCCCAGGGTGAGGAAGGCTATGGTCAATAGCGACAGGTTCGGGGAGAGGAAGGGATTCGCAACGCCTGGATTCTTTGTGGGTCGGCGGGTCTTGGCGAAGTCCCTGATGATGGTAAGCGCGAAGATGGAACTCAGTCCGAAAGGAAACAGCCAGAGCGCCCTCTCGAGCATCCACGCGGACAGGAAATAGCCGATGATCCACCCGGTAAAGGGGATCCACGCCAGCAGGCACAGTAAAAAACAGGCAAGAATGAATTGCGAAGCGGCGTTGTGCCTGACGCGCGTAAAGGCGAATAGCGCGGAAAGAACCGGCAGAATCAGCCAGCCCTGCCTGGCGACCGGTTCGGGGATGGGGATGTTTTCTCCGTAGGGAATGTTCATGTCCAGTATGCGCGGGTTGAAACCGTAGAATTGTGTGTCCCCCCAACGCGCGATCAGATTCTCCATGCCTCTTTGATTCGGAACGTCTTCGGGGGTGAAAGGAATGTCCGTTTGCAAATGAGCGCTTGCGAATCGAAGCGCAACCTGCGGGGACAGGATGATAATGATGATGCCGATGGGGAGGATAAGTTGCGGGAGCGTCCCGCGTTTCAATCGAAACAAAATTAACGCGCCGCCAATGAAAACCGAATACGCCAGTATGACCGGGTGCATGAACGTCAGGCTCAAGCCGGCGAGCAGGGATATAAGACTGTTACGTTTCGTTGGTTGATCCAGCAGGCGCATCAGACTCTGGAAAAAGACGGGCGCCATGATGAAAGCGGCTGTCGCTTTGTCCGCGCTCAACTGGTTGAAGTAAGGGGAGCCAGGATGGAGATAGTCGGATAACAACAGGAGAAATGCCAGTTGCAGAATTGCCGAAGCGCCCGCCGCCCGAGGGGAAAACTGCAATGTCCGCGCCAGTTCGTACCAGCACAAAACGGACAGGATCACGAGGAAGGGTTCGTAATATCCGCTCAGGATCAATATTCCGGGCGCCTGGCTCAGGTCGGCAAGGAGAGCCTGGACAAAGGGAGCGCTCATCAGCCAAAAACGCGGATGCACCAGACTTGGTTCGCCGAAGATCGGGTCGTTGAAATCGAGGCGGTTGGAAAATTGCCAGCGCGTGAGGTAGGCAAGGTAGGTCATGTCGTCGTCGGTCAGGACCCGCTGAATGACCACCAGGCAGGCGGCAAGGGCAACCAGCAGCAACGTTGATATGGAGAGGACCCTTGCGACGTTCATGTGTTTCAGGTTGATCTGGATGCCATCCCGGATCTTTCTCCGCAGGTATATGACCATGAAGATATAACCCAGCCCTGTCATCGCAAATTTTATCGCCTCGAACGATAGATGGAAGTAACGCCCCAGCGTACCGGGCAGGGCAAACATGAGATGCGAAATGACAAAGCCGAAGGTGACGTGGCTGAAAGTGACTCCGCCACGGTCAACCAGGATGCCATACACGCAGGCTCCCGGCGCGACGAAAAGGATCAACGCGCCTCCCAGTTGGAGCCAGACGATGGAATGAAGTTCCGCCTGCCAGGGCAGGTACCAGAGCGCCAGCCAGGCGGACGCGACAAGAACCGCCCATAACAATGGGTGAGGCAACTTCAATGGGTTCGCAAACGCTTTGGAAACTTGTATCATCGTTCACCCTGTCAATGACGGTCAAAGTTGTTGCGCAAGGGGTTCCTTCGGCACCGACCGCAGGTCAACCTCGATTGCCGCAATGATGAACTGGATCCCAATGATGACTGCCAGAGTCGGGATCATCACCGTGCCGGTCGACGCCGGGACCTGAAGCCTGGAAGATTCCGCCCATTTGATGATCCCAAAGGTCAAGCCGAATATCAGGAGCGGAAATCCTGCAAGCATGTAGATGGACGCCATGGAAAAATCATGGATCAGGTTCTTTACCACCAGGCGTTGGATCAGAACTTTGATCAATTTCATCGAAAACTCGATCAACGAACGATGGATGGATAGGTTCGATGCTTCCTTTCCGTAGCGGGCGGGCATCGGGACATCCTTCACGACCGCGCCGAGCAAATACAGCCTGGCGAGCATGGAGGTTTCAAAGAAAAAGGTCTTGTCTATTTTATCGAGGGGCAGGTGGGCAAGCACCCTGCCGTGGATGGCTACAAACCCATTGGTTGGATCGAACAGGTTCCAATAACCTGTTGCCGCTTTCGTCAGGAAACCAAGCGCCAGGTTGCCCGCGCGCCGTATTGCCGGCATTTTTTGAAGCGCCTGAAAATCCCTGAAACGGTTCCCCTTGGTGTAATCCGCCTGACCCTGCAGGATGGGCATCAGCATCTTCGGCAGATATGACACATCCATTTGGCCGTCCCCGTCAATCTTGACAACGACATCGGCGCCGAGTTCGAGGGCTTTTTGGAAACCGGTGAGCATTGCGCCCCCGACCCCCTGATTCCTTTCGTGCCGTATCAGGATGATGCGCCGGTCCCTTTTTGCGGCTCGCGCGACGACCGAGGCTGTTTCGTCCGTGGACGCGTCATCCACGACGACGATATGTTTCAGATAGCGCGGCAATCCCGCGAGGACATCCCCGATCTGCGCCTCGACGCGGTAACAGGGAATGACGGCGATGATGTTGCTTTTTGCCAGTTCTTTGGGAAGGGGATTCATGGTTTGCGAAATGTATCCGGAAAGATCATTCTGCTGTGAACTAATGGCTCCGCATGGAGCGGCACGAAAATGCGGGATCGTGAATCGAAGCCTTTGGGTATTTCTCATTATAATTGACGGATACCATCCAGGCTGAAACATTGCATGAAGAAAACAAAAAGTTCCCTTGAATTGGCAAAGGATTCCCCCGGCGAACTTCCGAGAATATCAATCATCACGCCGTCCCTGAACCAGGGTCGTTTCATCCGCGGGACCATCGAATCCGTGCTTTCACAGAATTACCCAAACCTCGAATATCTCGTCATGGACGGCGGTTCATCCGACAATACCCTCGACGTGCTGAGTTCCTATTCCGGGCGGGTGAAGTGGGTGAGCGAAAACGACAAAGGGCAGACTCACGCCATCAACAAAGGATTGCGTATGGCGACAGGCGATATTGTAGCCTATCTCAATGCGGATGATCTGTTGTTGCCCGGCTCGCTTCTGAAGGTCGCGCGGGTCTTCATGGACAATCCCGACGCGTTGTGGGCGACCGGCAAATGCCGCATCATCGACGACAACGACCGGGAGATACGCGGCTGGCTGACAGCGTACAAGAATTTCTGGCTTCGCACCCACAGCCATTCCGCGTTTTTGGTGATGGATTACATATCGCAACCCGCCACGTTCTGGCGGGCGGATGCGCTGACCCGTCTCGGTTCCCTGGACGAAAGCCTGCATTACGTCATGGATTATGATTACTTTCTTCGCTTGTACGCCGAATCTCCTCCCGTGTTCATCCCCGAATACCTTGCGGCGTTCCGGCTGCATGTCGAGTCGAAGACCACCGCAAAAACGTCGTCCAGGGCGGGGGGGATGGACAAGTATCTCGAGGAGGAAGACGCCGTCATTCAGCGAAACACGCGGTCGTGGTTATTGTTCCTGCTGTATCGTATCCACCGGCGGTTGATGGTCTGGGTGTATTCCCTTCTCAACATGGGTTGAATGAGGCGGCTGCTGTCGCAAGGCAGGGGGACGGGCGCGTCAATTTGAAGGGAAGTTAATTAACCCAAGTTGCGACCTACCAAAGGAAGTTGATGGAGCAGGCGAGCACAAGCAAAGCTACCTTGAGTTCAAAACCTTTGGCAGTCACAGCATG
>JABWAU010000174.1 GCA_013360875.1 Anaerolineales bacterium
CAGACGACGAACCCGCGGATCTATGCCGCCGGGGATATCATTTACCGAAGTATGGGGTTATGGGAACCAGCCCGCCTGCAGGGGAGGGTGGCTGGTCGAAATATGGCGGGAGACACCGCTGTTTACCGTCAGGGGACTCATTACAACGCAACCCGTCTTTATGATCTCGATTTTGCAGGCGTCGGCGAAGTGTTCGAAAAGCCCGGCGACCAGGTTTTGATCGATTTTCCCAAAGGCAGCGGACGGGTATCCTACCGCAAGTTGGTTGTGCGCGAGGGAAGACTGGTCGGCGCGGTCATGCTTGGCGAGCGCAAGGAACAAGTCCGCAAATACGGCATGCGTTACAAGATGTTGATCGACCAAAACATCGACATTTCTTCCGTTGCGAACGATTTACTGGATGGCGCTTTCGACCTGGCTGCCTGGATGGATTCGCATCAGATCGAGGGGCAGATCGATTCGGCGCGGCGGATCAGGGAGGTGCCGGGCGCGCTTTCCAACGCGAACATGCGCATGACTCAGGGCATTCTGAACGTCGATTTATCCAGGCAACCCGCTGGATCTCGGGAAGAATCTGTTCTGTTGTATGACGGGAATCGGATCGCGCTCAAAAACGGTCTCAGCATCGGCCGCATGCCCGAAAACGATCTCGTGTTGAAAGACCCGGATGTATCAGGCCGCCACGCACGCATCACACCTGCGGGGGTGGGTTTCGTATTGGAAGATTTACGCAGTACGAACGGCACGTATCTGAACGGGAACAGAATCAGCAAACCTGCGCCATTGACCCCGGGCGCGATGATCCAATTGGGAGGCGTACAAATCCAATTTGTTTCGGGTACAAAGGCTGCAACACAAAGCCTTCGTATGACTTCCGTCGGTTTACCGGAAGTGGAAGCCGCCCCGCCTGCAATGCCGACCGACCCGATCTGGGGCTATTTGGAAATTGGAGACCGCGAAATCCCGTTACAGATGATCAGCCCAAACATTGGGCGCGATGCGAAAGCCGATGTCATGCTGGAAGATGCGGCCGTCTCCTATATCCACGCCCAACTGGTGCGGCAGGGGGACGATTCCTATGTGCGCGACCTTGGCAGCCGCAACGGGACTTTCGTGAACGGAGAACGGATCAGCACGCCGCACCGTCTTGCGAACGGCGACAGGATAAAACTTGGCGATACCGTTCTGGTTTATCGTTCCGGTCCGACTCCGAAGCAGAGGCGCGGGGCGACTCCGCAACCGGTCATTTCGGAACCGCTTCGACCGATCAAAGAACCAACTCCGATTCCGGACAAGCCCGCTCCTGCGCCAGAGGCGGTCAAAGAAGTCCGCGCGGACTCATCGTCATTGACCTGGTCGCTTTCCGCGCGCAGCGGACCTTTGTCCGGCGCGTCAATTCCACTGGATCGATCTCCCTTGACCGTAGGACGCGACCCGGCAAGTCATATTGTCATGAACGATGGCACGGTTAGTTGGCGTCACGCCATGTTCAAGCAGGAGGACATGAAATGGTTCGTTCGCGACCTTGGCAGCAGGAATCATACCTTCCTCAATGAAACACCATTGGAATCCGACAAACCTTATCCGTTGAAACGCGGGGATCGAATACGAATCGGCGAAACGATTTTGGAGGTAACCTGAGATGCAGGCGGATTATTTCGATCAGTTACAGGAAGAAGTGGAACGGGAGGTGATGGCTTGCATCGGCTGCAATGACTGCATGCTGGCATGCCCCCTGCCGGAGAAGCGTTTTGTCACCATTGCCGAACTCAATGCCGGGGTGCTTTCCAAAACCATCGAAGCCCCCAATGTGGCGGCGTTTGTGGCGGCTTGCACCCAATGCCAGCAATGCATCCCCGCCTGCCCGGCGGACCTGCACCGCGCCGACATGGTTCTGTGGAACAAAATGAAAGTGGAGGATGCCGCGCCGAATCAAGTGATGCAGTTGCAGGTGGGACAGGCGGTCGAGCCTTCACTGTGGACTCTCGATTCGCTTTCTGTCTATCTGACCGAGATTCCCCTTTTCCATGGGGTCAAGCCTCTGCATCTGCGGCGCATGCTTCTCGGCAGCACCCTGCGTCAGCTTGCGTCTGGCGAAGTGTTGTGCCGCGAAGGTCAATATCACGAGCGGTTATTCGTCGTGCTCGATGGCCAGATCGAACAAAGCATGAACGACGTATCGAACACTCCCGCGCGGATTCTGGTCATGGGTCCCGGCTCATTTCACGGAGAGTTGGCGGTTCTTGGCAACCAGGAAGAATCCTACACCCTGACCGCGATCCGCTCATCCATCGTGTTGGAGTTGACCAAGGCAACCGTCCACCGCCTCAAAAAGGAATCCACCCCCTTCCGAAACACAATGGATGAGTTATACAGCCGCCGCGCCCTGTGGACGTATGCGCGTCAATCTCCGCTGTTGGCGGCGCTGCCTGAAAATGCCGTTGAATCCCTGTTGAAGCAGTCGCATCTTCGAGTTCTTCGTTCGGGCGAGGTGATTTATCGGGAGGGCGACCTGCCCGGAAACCTATACATCACCCGCGCCGGTTTTTTGAAAGTGGCGCGGAAGGCAGGCCAATCGGAATTGGTGCTTCAATATTTTCGCGAAGGCGATGTGTTCGGCGTCTCGGCGGTCTTGTTCGACAAGCCGCAAACCACATCGGTCTCCGCCAACACGCGCTCCGAGGTCATTGTCATTCCGGGCGAAGCCGTTCGGACCTTGCTCGATGAAAACCCGGGCTTGCGCAGGGAATTGGTCAGGCAGGCAAAACTCAACGAGGAGATGCTCCAGCAGCCCAATGTTTCCCTGCTCATCCAGCCGAAGTTGACCAGCACCATGGGGCTGACCACCACCATGAACATCGGCATGGAAGGTCTGCTGGATAAAGGCATCATTCAGGGACGCGAACTGCTGGTGATCAATACCGCCATCTGCACCAACTGCAATAATTGTGTGGATGCCTGCGGGCGCCGGCACGGACATTCGCGCCTCGAGCGGCGCGGCTTGCAGATGGACAACCTCTTATTCCCGACCGCCTGCCGCCACTGCGAGGACCCGGTCTGCCTGTTGTGTTCCGTCAATGGAATCGTGCGCACGCCCGATGGCGAGATCACCATCGTCAACGATAACTGCATCGGCTGCGGCGCGTGCGCGAGCCGCTGTCCGTACGGCAATATCCAAATGCACAAGCGGGAGGATGCGACCCGCAAGGGATTCTCGAAAGTCTTTTCCCTGCTGGATTTTTTCAAGAAAGACAGCGAAGCAGAAGGACCGCTGCAATTGGCGGTGAAATGCAATCTATGCGCCGGGTATGAGGATTATGCCTGCGTGCGCGGATGCCCCGTCGGCGCGGCGATGCGTGTCGATCCGGTCAAGGAATTCAACCGCCCGGACCTGCACGTCGGGTTGGAGTCGAAGAGGAAGCAATGAAGCGGACAAGTATCAACCGACCCGTCACGCGCTTCGAACGCGCGGGACTTTGGATCGCGCTTGCGGTAATTTTGATCCTCGCCCTCAGCGTGGCGACGGTCCTGGGATTTGAATCCGTTCGATCGGCGGAGGATGAGCCGGGCAATACTTTCCTGCTTGTCACCGGTTTGGGAGACGTCGCGGCAATCCTGGTCCTGATCCCGCTTTTCTACACCTTCCGTAAACGGACCTTGCAGGAAAACATGCCGGGCACCATGATGGCCTGGCTGCAATCGCATGTGTATCTCGGTTTGATTTCATTGGTTGTCGTGCTTGTTCACATTTGGGTGCCTTCCTTTTCGATTGAATGGACTATGGGTAAATATGCCCTGGGGGCGTTTGCCTTGCTCGTGATTAGCGGCGCCGCCTGGCGGGTTATTTATTCGGTCGTCCCGCCCCGCGTCGCAGAGAAGGTCGGCAACCTATCCACGTCCGACACGCAGGACAAGTCGCGCATCGTCAGAGTCGAGATCGATAAGCTGCTGGCTGGAAAATCGATTGAGTTCCAACGCGCGGCGCGCAAACGCCTGGATGGGGCGCGGACAGAAAATGTCGCAGGCGAGGAATACGATTGGAATCGGTTCGTCAAAATGGCGGAACGTCTCGAACGCTATTCCCGCCGCGAGAGACAACAGATTTTTTACTCGCGCTTTTTACAAGGCTGGAAACTTCTTCACATTCCCCTGGCGGTCGTTCTGGTTGGTCTGGTCGGCATCCATGTGTGGGAGGTGATGAAGGTTCCGAACATGGTCTCAGGCGGAGAGGTGCAAGGCTTGCCGCCCGCTTCCGCCTGCGCCGATTGCCATGCGGAGATCGTCGAAGAGTGGCGGCTGGCGATGCATTCCATGGCGCAGGATGCGCCGGTCGTCATTTCACAGACCAACCTCGCGCTTTCGAAATTCCCGGAATTCGGACGCGCATGTAACAACTGCCACGCCCCGGTGGGCACATCCCTCACCGGCACGCCGACGCTTCCGATCGATGTGGAAAACGAATTGCGCATTTATCCAAACGGCAAAGTGGTGGACGACGGCGTGACGTGCATTATCTGCCACACCATCTCTGAAGCGCCCGAGGAACGGCGCGGCATGTTCGATGATTTCCCGTTCGCGGCCGGCGGCGCCAATCAATTCGCGGATATGTTCGGTCCCGATCTTGGCGAAGCGGCTTTGCCGAATACGCGTCACGGCGCGGGCACCGGTTTTATGACGAACAGCATCGAGTCGTCGAAGTTGTGCGGTTCGTGTCACAACGTCAAGGTCGACATCGACGGCGATGGCGAGGTCACGGCGTTCCCGGGCAGCGAAGGCAACGGGCGCGACTCGGACGGCGACAATCAATTGGACGAGAACGAACTCGAATTCGACGAGGACGGCAGGATTTTGCAGGACCTCGTACTTCAAACCACCTTCGATGAATGGGAGGATTATGTCGCCGCGCGCGAGGCGCAGGGTCAGGTCGCGTTGGGATGCGTGGACTGTCACATGCCGCTTCTTCCTCCCGCGCCGCTTGTTCCTACGTCCCCGGGCAGTCTTTTCGCGGATGCCCCCGAGCGCCCGCGCCACTCGCACAGTTTCATCGGCGTGG
>JABWAU010000175.1 GCA_013360875.1 Anaerolineales bacterium
CGCCGGGCTGCGGGGTGAACCACAACGCGCCGTGAAAAGGCATATCGGCCGCAGGTTCGAACGTCCCATAGGGCGCGCGGTGCATTTGCCTGCCGAGGTATTCAACGTCTGGCATGTCGTTCAGGACCGGAAGCCAGAATTGCTCGTAGGGGGCGACCAGGATTTTGCCGTTTCGCGCGGCGTTCTCCTGCGCCTGTCTCAATTCCTCGATCCGTTTCTTGATGTAGTCGTCTGCGTAAGGTTGGGTCCATTCGTACATCGTTCACTCCTTGAGGGTGATGGTCAGGTTGAAGTCCAGCAGGTCGAAGACCTCGCCTTCCTCGGGATCGTCGCCCGCGGTGACGACCGGCTGGTATTCCGTGAGATAACGCCAGTCCAGGATGTGACTGCCCTCTGCGCAAATCCCATTTTCCGAAAGCAGTTCGGAGATCTCGTCGGCGACCGAGTTGGGATCGGCGTCGTCCGCGACTGCGATCTGGAGGGTCAGGATGCGGACGCGTTGTCCTGGTTGTACCGCGTGCATGGCTTCTCCTTTTCCTCGATCCGCGCGCCCTCCTCCACCCGAATCACTTCCAGCCACGGCTTGACTTCGTCCGATCCCCGCGGCTCGCAGCCGATCAGGATCGGCGCACCGGGTTTTTCATCCGCCATGGATTTGGCAAGCGCGATGGCTTTCGGCAGGTTGCCCTGGATACGGTCTGGATAGAGTCCGACCTGGTGGGCGACTGGGTTCCCCTGCCGCCAGACTTTGAAGACACCGATCACTTCGTTGTACCGGTCCTCCGGCAAACGTTTCAGGTCAAGATGGTATCCCTGCAGTTCGACCTCCAGCGTTCCCCAGGTGATGCCCAGTTCGGAGTCGAGATCTTCAAAGGTGCCCTGCAACAATTCAAGAGCGTCCGACCTAGTGATTGGTTTGCCTGCGTCCATGGCGCATTCCAGCACGTCATCCGCCTGCCAGACGTGGGCGATCTTGTCCTCCCAGAATTGATGGAGGACGCGAAGCGCGTCGTTGTTATCCACGCGGAGTTCCTTTGCGATGGCATCCGCCATTTCTTCGATCATGTAGTCGTACATGGATTTCTCCTTTAGAGGTGTAAATGGGAATGGGTGAGACAATCGTCGCCCACAAGCGAGTAGCGGATGGCGTAGGCTTTGCGGATGTATGCCTTCGCGCCGCGCTCGAAGCGGAAGAGCGGTTCGTTTTCGTACAGGTATTTCATGACGGTGCGGCGGAAGATTGTCCAGCCGATGGCGTGTGACGCACCGGGGTGACTACGCTCGATTTGCACCTGCGTTCCATTTCCCTTTCTCAACATCTCGATGGCTTGCTCGAATGTGAGATGGATGGATGTTCCCTGGATCACAGCCGCAAATGGCAGGATCACCAGGTCCGGTTTGGATGCATTCATTTCAGAACATCCTCCCCCGCCTCGAACCTCCTCTTCAAATCATCCTTTTGCCTCTCCAGCAGCCGGGCGACATCCGGGCGCACTTGCATCTCATCCCAGCCTGCGTGGTGCGCCTTTTCCAAATCCGCAATGAATTCCCGGATGTCTCTCTTGTGTTGGTGTTCGCTCCAGTTCTCGGGATCGAAGGCAGGCGCGGTTGTGGCTTCCACCCGGCTAAACTCGTGCCGGGGATGGTCGTCCTCATACAGGGCGTCGAAGAACTGTTCCTCGATGTTCACCTGCTGAGCGATGAAGTATTCACCGTTCTTCAGAAAAGTGCGGATCTGCTTCTCGATTTCCTCAACTGACATGCAGTTGTGATTGGTGAAGACCGCCTCGCCGTGCTGTTTGTAGTTGCTGGCATCACGGTACAGGTAGCAAAAGCGTATGTTGGGTTCAGCCGCGTCCGTCATCGCGCACCTGTCCTTTCTCCGCCCAGCCCTGCGCTTTGATATTCCGTGCCCACAGCGCCAGGAATGATGATACTTCCCTGTGGAAGCGTGTGTCCACAAGGATCTTGCCATCGCGTTCGATGAACTTCGAACGATACCCAAAATATGCCTGCGTGATGGCGGTCGGCGTCCAGGATGGATAATGCAATTCCACATCGGGGTCAGCGATCAAGTCGCCGTTCTGCTCGAAGTAGTGCGCGACGCTGATCAGTTCGCCGTGCCGCTCGATCACGAGGGGTTGGTAAGGTGGCATGTCGAAGCGGACGTGAAAATCTTCCCGGGCCTGAAAGGCGTCGAGCAGATGGCAAGACTTCAACAGATGTTCAATGGTTTCTTGAAAGAGTTTGGTCATGGTTGGTTCTCCAAAAAGCTCGGAGGGCGACATCGTCGCCCTCCGATGGGATTTTGATCTATTCGCTCCAGCCGCTAATACTGTCTTCGAACGCGGCTTCGAGCCAGCTGTCGTCGCCGAGGCGGGAGGCGTTTTCATACTGTTCCACCAGCGGACCTTCATCGGGTTCGGTATCCGCATCCTGGTATTCGTAATCCGGACGCAGAGGCACGTCGGCAGGGAACTCGCCGGCCCGCCAGATTTTCAGCGTCCGCGCGACCTCATAGCCGGGCTTGCAAAACTCCTGCGGGTCCAATTCAGGCGAGACGATCACCACGTATTCATCGCTGGCGGAAATGTAGTGAGCGAGAATATATGGACCGAGTTCAGAAAGCGCCGCCTGCTCATACTCGAATGGCAGCAGCGGAACTCCCGCCTCGGCGAACAGCCAGGTCACTTTTTCCTTGAGCCACTCGATATCCGCGTCGCGGTTGAAGATCGTGCGGCGGTGATCGTTCAACGAGAGGTTCATGGATTGGGTGTATTCGTTCGGCTTCTGGTCTGCAAGCGCGTATGCCGTTGTTTCAATTTCGAGAGCCACGATTTTGTCATCCTCCCATTTCCAGTGCACGCTGCCCACGTATTCGCAAGGCTTGGAAAACGCGCCGGAGTTCATCGTGATGCCGCTCCACCCTTGCGGGCGGTCCTGAGGCGTACACCACACCTGGAAGCCGCCGTTCCCAGCCTCGAAGATCGCGGCTGAATCGGGGTTGGTGGCGATATCGAGTTTGCGCGCCAGGTCGAGCACAGGTTTCATATGTTGGTGTTCAGAGTAATGGGACATGGATTTGCTCCTATTGTTTTTTGTTGAAGATCAGGATCATCCGCCGCGCGGGCCGCTGTATTCGTCCTGCTCGTGGAACTGTTCCTCGCCGCCGGACCAGCGGGCGTGACCGCAGAACCCGATCCCGCCCTCGTAGTATTTCAGGTCGAACTCGTGGTCCGGAAACATGGACGCCAGTTTTTCGATGACGGGTATGGGCGGGCTCCAGGCGGTGTCAAATTCCAGGAATGCCCGGATGGGCGGATTGTCCGGCAAGAGCGCGCCGCATTGTGCGCAGGTCAGGACGGTCATGCCTTCGATCTTGTGACGCGTTTTGCAATGCGAGCAGGCGACGGTCTTGCGGGACGAATCCCGCGACGTGTCTTCGTGGGTTGTGAGATGGACGCGCGTTGCGTTCCACTTCGTCATCCAATTCTCACAGCACCACTCATAACCGCCGGAGTTATAACCATCCTTGATCCAGGGCGTGCCGGGTTCAACGCCGTATTCCACAGCCAGGACTTCCAATTTTTGTTGGCGATCTGGGTCATCCTTCGCGATGGCATGCAGTTTCTCCTGATACTCCTGTGCGCAGCGGTCCATGTCGCGGTAGACCTGCGGGTAGGGAATGATCCGGTTGAAATCCAGGACGCGGGCATCCTCGTCTTCGTGCGACGCAAAGCGGATGGACTCCAAAACTTTCTGCACATCGGGACCGGTGATGGTCAGTTCGTTTTCAGTCCAATTTGGCATGAGATTGCTCCTTGTGTTTGAAAAAATTCCTGCCGGGATTGAACCGGCAGGTTGAGTTGTGGGGAATATTCGGCTTGATCCTGCGCGTCGCACTCCAGCGCGATCGCCAATTCCTCGTCGGTCATGCTTTCTTCTACGATTACCTGTTCCATGCGCGGGTCTGCGCGCGCCAGGCGTTCGGCGTCATCTGCCGTGTGGATGTGCGGGTTGTTCCGTCCATAGCGGGCAAAGTAACTCGCCCCGACCTTGCTCTTGAACGGACCGATTACCGCCGTGTACAGATGACCATGCGACTCTTTGGTTGGGATTGTAGAGGAGCGGAACAGGACGAGATCGTCCGGTCCGCGCCTGCCGAGATAGAAAGCCATGTTGCCTCCTAGAAATCCTGCGGCAAGCCGAGCAGTACAAGTTGGTTTTGCTCTTCGACCCGCAATCGCAGGCTGGCCCCCGTCAACTTTCCGCTGTGCGTGTCTTCGCGCAGAAAGTCGAAGGTGAATGTGATGGATTGGCGTTGGTCCAGCGAGAGGTAATGATGTGCGAACCACAGGGCATCGTAGAGGCGCTGGTCGTACTCCGCATCGTCCTCCGTTTGCAGGGGCGCAAGGGCATGGTTCAAGGACACGCTCACCTCAACTGGAAGTGTGAAACCCGTCCCTCTCGCAATATCGCTCACATCCACCCAGCTTGTGTTCCTGACGACTGGCTTAGGCTGGAACGGCGGTTTGGGAGTGAAGTCGAGCATCAGTTGCATCGGCATGGATTCTCCTACGTGAAGCCCATCCCGCGTTCCTTGAGGCTGACCCACCTGCCCTGGCCGATTACCAGGTGGTCGAGCACTTCGATGTCCAGCAACTTGCCCGCCTGCACGATGGCGCGCGTGACCGCCACATCATCCGGCGAAGGCGTGGGGTCACCGGAGGGATGGTTATGGATCAAAATCAGGGCGGAGGCATGGCGGCTGATTGCGGCTTGAAAGACCTCGCCCACCCGCACCTGGGAGGAATTAACCGAACCTTGATAAACCTCCACGATCTCCAGCACGCGGTTACGCCGGTCCAGCAGGATCGTTCTCAAATGTTCCTTTTCGAGCAGTGACATTTCAGCCTGAACCAAAGCTGCGGCATCGGCTGGTGAGTTGATCGCCGTGCGTTCATCGCCCGGCATACTCAAACGCAACCCCAGATTGAGCGCCGCCTTGATGCGGATGGCGGTTGCC
>JABWAU010000176.1 GCA_013360875.1 Anaerolineales bacterium
ACTACATCGAACCCATGAAAAGGACCGACGGCATGATCATGGCGGACGGCAACACCGCCGCCGCCATCGGTTCGATCTTCGGGGGTGTGCAATTCGTGGCGTGGTATCCCATCACCCCCGCCTCGTCGCTGGCGGAAGCCATGAACGATTACCTTCCCATGCTTCGCAAACGCGAGGACGGCAAACAGACGTATGCGGTCATCCAGGCGGAGGACGAACTCGCCGCGATCGGCATGGCGATCGGCGCGGGCTGGAGCGGGTTGCGTTCGATGACCTCCACCTCCGGTCCCGGCCTTAGTTTGATGACCGAGTTTGCAGGGCTCGCCTATTACGCCGAGGTGCCGGTGGTCATTTGGGATGTGCAGCGCATCGGTCCGAGCACGGGTTTGCCCACCCGTACTTCGCAGGGCGATCTGACCTTCGTCAACTCCATCGGTCATGGAGATACGCAATCCATTATCCTCCTTCCCGGCGATGTGTATGAGTGTTTTGAATTTGGCTGGAAAGCCTTCGACATTGCCGAGCGGATACAGACGCCGGTCTTCGTGTTGAGCGACCTGGATATGGGCATGAATCAGTGGATGTCCAAACCGTTCAAATATCCCGATACGCCCATGGACCGCGGCAAGGTGCTGTGGGAAAAAGACCTCGAGGAACTCAAGGGCAACTGGGCGCGCTACCTCGACAAGGACGGCGACGGGATTCCCTACCGCACCATTCCGGGCAACCAATATCCCCTGGGCGCGTATTTTACGCGCGGCACCGGTCACGATGAGAACGCCCGTTATAGCGAGGATGCGCGTGTCTGGCTCAGCAACATGGATCGCTTGAGGAGAAAATACGAGACCGCCCGCAAGTACGTGCCGGCGCCCATCCTGCGCGAGAACAAAGGCGCGGCGGTCGGCATCATCGGCTACGGTTCGACGGAAGCCGCCATCACGGAGGCGATGTATCATCTCGAAACGGAGCAGGGCATCAAGGCGGATTTCATGCGCCTGCGCGCGTTGCCTTTCACGGATGAAGTGAGGGATTTTGTCGGCAGGTACGATCAAATATTCGTCGTCGAGATGAACCGCGACGGGCAGATGAAGCAGATCCTATCCGCTGAGTATCCGCAGTATGCCGGGGTATTCAAGTCCGTTGCGCATGGCGACGGTTTGCCGGCCTCCGCCAGGTGGGTGCGCGAAGGCATTTTGGCAAAGTATGATGCTGGAAAGGCTGGGGCGAAGTCGAAGGCCGGATCAACGCCGCGCAGGACAAAGCCAGGCAAAGAAGCGGCGAAGCCGTCCCGAAAGAATACGAGCGGCATAAGATCTTCCGCGAAGAAAACATCCAGCCGGAAGAAGTAAGAGCGAAAGGAGTATTTACCTATGACACAACCACTCCCCATGGCGGGCGCGTCTACCAATGTGAACCTTCTTGGGCTGACCAAGAACGATTACCGCGGCAACCCCAGTACCCTCTGTCAGGGATGCGGTCACAATTCGATCTCGAGCCAGATCATCGCCGCGATGTACGAGATGAGCGTGTTGCCGGAGCATGTCATCAAGTTTAGCGGTATCGGTTGTTCGAGCAAAAGCCCCACGTATTTTCTGAACCGTTCGTTCGGCTTCAACAGCCTGCACGGACGCATGCCCTCGATTGCGACCGGCGCGCTGTTTGGCGATCGTACATTGAAGGGTCTCGGCGTTTCGGGTGACGGCGATACCGCCAGCATTGGCATGGGTCAGTTCAAACACGTCATGCGCCGCAACGTTAACATGGTGTACATCGTCGAGAATAACGGCGTGTATGGGCTTACAAAAGGACAGTTCTCCGCAACCGCCGAGAAGGGTTTGCAACTCAAGAAACAAGGCACGAACCCTTACATGCCGGTTGATATTTGCATGGAAGCCATCGTCTCGAATGCGACGTTCGTGGCGCGTTCCTTTGCGGGCAACCCCAAACAGGTGAAGGAACTGCTCAAAGCCGCGTTCGCCCACAAGGGTATTGCAGTGCTGGACATCATCAGTCCCTGCGTGACGTTCAACAACCAGGACAACGCCTATCACTCGTACGCCTGGGGCAAGGATCACGAAGAGCCACTGCACGACATCACCTACATCGCACCGCGCAACGAGATCATCCTCGAAGAGGAGATGAAGGAGGGCGAGATCCGCGAGGTGGCCATGCACGACGGTTCCATCGTCATCCTGAAGAACCTCGAAAACGATTACGATCCGACGAACCGCTTCGAGGCGTTGCGCGTGATCGAGGAGGCGCAACAGAACAATTGGCTGGTGACGGGATTGATCTACGTGAACACCTCCAAGCCTGCGCTGGATGAAACGTATAATCTCGTGGACACGCCCCTCAACCGCCTCGCTGAATCGGACCTCAGGCCTGCCCCCGAATTGATTGACAGGATCAACGCCCTGATGTTCTAATCCCCCGACCTCGCGCTCTGCCCCTCTCCCGCTTCGACTTTGCTGGCGTTCCGCTCAGCGCGATACGGAGAGGGGTGTTTCTTATGCTCGAAATCACACCAAACTTCCACATTGACGAACGCGAACTGCAATTCGAATATATCCGCGCCTCGGGACCCGGCGGGCAGAACGTGAACAAGGTTGCGACGGCGGTGCAGTTGCGGTTCGACGTGCGCTCATCGTCCCTGGTGGAGGAGGCGAAAGCGCGGTTGATCTCCCTTGCGGGCAAGCGCGTGTCCAGCGACGGGATTTTGGTCATCGAAGCGAAGCGATTCCGCACGCAGGAACAGAACCGTGATGACGCGATCCGCAGGTTTGTGGAGTTGGCGCGCAAAGCCCTGTCGAAGCCGAAGGCGCGCGCAAGGACGGAGCCGACGAGAGCATCGCGGGAAAAACGGCTGAAAGTGAAGAAGGCGAGAGGGGAGATCAAAAAGATCAGGCAAAGCAGGTCCTACGAATAGCGGGTAATAGCCGTCTGTGGCGCGACCCTGGCGGCGTTTCGCCGTTATAATCCCCGACTTATGAACAGAACTTTCGTCGGTCTTTTGTGTGGGTTGGGCGCAGCGTCCATTTGGGGCGGTATGTACGTGGTCAGTAAGGCGGTGCTGGAAATCATCCCGCCGTTCTTTCTGGTGACGTTGCGCCTCATTCTGGGGATGCTCACACTGGCGATTGTGCTTGTGCTTCG
The DNA here is from genome assembly GCA_013360875.1 of Anaerolineales bacterium. Lineage (GTDB taxonomy): Bacteria > Chloroflexota > Anaerolineae > Anaerolineales > Villigracilaceae > Defluviilinea. Next base: position 3,154 of record JABWAU010000176.1, read on the forward strand.
CGGTTTGCCTCAGGTTTCACAGCGACAATTCTGGGAGGTGGTTGCGGTCGGTTTTGTTGGGTATGGCGTTTCGCTTAGCATGCAATTCTTCGGGACGAAACTCTCCACCGCCGCGAACGGATCGCTGGTGACTTCCGCCACTCCGTCGTTCGTCCTGCTCTTCGCGTGTCTGCTGCTCCGCGAAAAGATCACCCTCCGCAGGTTGATCGCACTTTTCCTTGCTACGCTGGGCGTGGTCGCAGTCATTGACCCGCGCGGCGCGCAACTCAATCCCGAACTGTTTGCGGGGAATATCCTCCTGTTGGGCGCGGCCGTGACGTGGGCTTTGTATTCCGTCCTGGTGCGAAAAGTCACTCAAAGCCTCGACGTTCTGGCCTTCAGCGTCATTGCGTTGGCAGGCGGACTGCCCGCGGCATTACCGCTTGGGGTTTGGGAGTTGAATACGGCCGGAGTTGGAGAGATCAGTCTCGGGGTGGTCGGAGGCGTACTGTTTTTGGGGATTATTTCCACCGCGCTGGGGATGATCCTATGGAACAATGCGTTCGTGATCCTGGACGCCGGGATGGCTTCGCTTACGTTCTTTGCCCAACCCGTGGTTGGGACATTTTTGGGATGGCTTTTTCTGGGGGAACAGATCACGCCCCTGTTTTTGGCTGGCGGCGCGATGATCGGCATCGGCCTGGTTATCGCCAGTGTTGAACAATCTTAAAAATATTGACCCGTGGTTGACAAAGGAGATAAAAGTTGCTAAACTACTAACGCGCGTTACTAACGCGTTTTAGCAAAAGGAGAGATGACCTTGCAACGAAAACGTGTCACGAGCAAGGATGTTGCCGAAAAGGTTGGCGTTTCCCGCACAACCGTCTCTCTCGTATTGAACGATGTGAGGGGAATACAAATCAGTTCCGAAACACGCCAAAAGGTTGTAGAAGCCGCAAAAGAATTGGGATACGTGCCGGATGCAACCGCGCAGGCACTTGCCAGCCGCCGCACGAAGGCAATCGGGTTGGTGCTGACCCGATCCCAACATCACATTGCGACCGATGCCTTTCTGCCAAAGATCATCAGCGGTTTGCTTACAACAGCCAAAAAACAAAATGTCCGTATTTTGGTTGACTGGGTGGAAACAGAACATCGGGAATCTGCCTATTTCGAACTAGCGCATACGAAGAGAATAGACGGCATGATCCTTTCCACGCCGCGTCTGGATGACAGGGCGCTCAAGGCGCTGGAAAGGGTGGATGTTCCAACCGTCCTGATGGGAAACGTGGCGGATTTGAATTTGCCCTTTGTGGATGTGGATAACGTCAAAGCGGCGGAAAAGGCGACTTCCTATCTGGTGGAACTGGGACATCGAAACATTGCCTGCATCTCGAGCGCTCCGCTCGAATATACTGCTACCCCGGAGCGCGTGGGTGGATACAGAAACGCGTTGGTAAGAGCGGGAATTCCTGTCAACGAGGGTTTGATCCGATATGCGGATTTCGACCCGGAGAGCGGGTATCGGTGCATGAAATCGCTATTGCAAGGCGGGGAACGATTTACAGCCGTGTTCGTCGCAAGCGATAATGTGGCGATCGGCGCCAAATTTGCGTTGCGCGAGGCGAATCTGCACATACCGGACGACGTATCGCTGGTCGGGTTCGACGACATCCCCTGGGCGCAATATTCCGATCCACCGCTTACGACCATCAAACTTCCGGCTGAGTCCCTTGCCCAAAGCGCGTGCACACTTTTATTGGACCTGATCCACGACGATATTGGAAACTTACATCAACGGATCATCCTCGATACCGAATTGATCGTTCGCAAGTCGTGCAGACCGGTGTAAAGCGTGGTTGACGATGATTTCTGGAAGGAGGTGG
>JABWAU010000177.1 GCA_013360875.1 Anaerolineales bacterium
CGGCGAATCCTGGTTGACCGGCACATATGCCTTCCTCAGGTTCACAGGCTGTTCCGCCCGTGTCCGCAGGCGCAGGTTGAGCGTCTCCACAAAGACCGAGAATCCCATCGCGAAGTAGATGTATCCCTTCGGGATGTGCTGGTGCAGTCCCTCGACGATGAGCGTGAAGCCGATCAGCAGGAGGAAGGAGAGAGCCAACATCTTGATGGTGGGGTGCCGCTCGACAAAATCGCTGATGGGACCCGCGCTGAAAATCATCACAACCGCCGCGAGGATCACAGCCACGATCATGATCTCGATATGATCCACCATGCCAACCGCAGTGATGACCGAATCGAGGGAGAAGACGATGTCGAGCAGCATGATCTGGACGATGACGCTCCAGAACGCTCCCGCCACTCTTGCAGAGGCATGCCCCTCCACCCCTTCCAATTTCTGGTGGATCTCATGAACGCTCTTCCATAACAGGAATAAGCCGCCCGCCAGCAGGATCAGGTCGCGGCCCGAGATGCCGACATCGAGCAGCGGCAGCGTGAAGAGGATATCCTCCAGCCCGATGATCCACGAAATGGAAAGCAATAAAAGGATGCGCGTGACCACAGCCATACCGATTCCGGTGGTACGCGCACGCTTCCGCTGGTTTGCCGGAAGTTTCCCGGCGAGGATCGAAATGAAGATTACGTTGTCCACGCCGAGCACCAACTCGAGCGCGACCAGTGTGATTAACGCGATCCAGGTCTCAGGTTGTGTCATCCATTCCATGTGTAAATCTCCTTGAGGAAGTCATAATCAATCTCAAACTGCGCGGGATTCCTGCAAGGACGCGCAGTGAAGATGTGAGAGGGTGGGAATTTTTTGTATAAGAGAATCAGGTACAGGCGGGGAATGCTTGCGCTGAGCGGTGTCGAAACGAGGCGTTGAGTCCATATGGAAATCAAGTCACCGAAAGTGGATTATACTTGCATTTGTTCTACGACAAAACAGTGCGTCCGTTTTATAACGCACTCGAAAATCTCACAATCACAGGGAGTACAAATGGAAACGATCATCGAAGGAATCTCAGCACTTGAAATCCTTGATTCGCGCGGCAACCCAACAGTCGAGGTGGAAGTGACACTGGCAGACGGTTCGTGGGGACGCGCGGCGGTTCCGTCGGGTGCATCCACGGGCCTGCACGAGGCGCTCGAACTGCGCGATGGCGATAAGAAGCGCTATCTCGGCAAGGGAGTCTCGCAGGCGGTGGCGAACGTCAACGGCGTGATCGCGGACGCGCTCTTCGGCTGGGACGCGGCAGAGCAGAAAGCCATTGACGCGGCACTGCTCGAACTGGACGGCACACCTAACAAATCCAAGCTCGGCGCGAACGCGATTTTGGGAGTCAGTCTTGCGGTGGCAAAAGCCGCGGCGAATTCATTGGGCTTACCGCTCTATCGCTATCTTGGCGGCGTGTATGCGCACGTCCTGCCCGTGCCGATGATGAACATCCTGAACGGCGGCGCACACACTGCCTGGCAATCCACCGACATGCAGGAGTTCATGGTCATGCCGTTCGGCGCGCCGACCTTTGCCGAAGGTCTGCGCTGGGGCGCGGAAATCTATCACGCGTTGAAATCGGTGTTGAAAGAAAAAGGATACGCCACGTTGGTTGGTGACGAGGGCGGCTACGCGCCTGCGTTGAAAGCCAACAACGAAGCCATCGAGGTCATTCTCGCCGCCATCGAAAAGGCTGGCTTCAAAGCCGGTCGCGGCGCGGATGTTGCCATCGCGCTCGACCCTGCCGCTTCGGAACTCTACGACGAAGAAACCAAGACCTATAACCTGCGCAAAGAAGGCAAAAAGCTGACCGGCGAACAGATGGTTGAGTTCTGGGCGAAGTGGGTCAAGGATTATCCCATCGTGTCCATCGAAGACGGTCTCGCGCAGGATGACTGGGCGTCCTGGCAATTGATGACTAAGCAACTGGGCGACAAGATCCAGATCGTCGGTGACGATTTGCTTGTGACGAACCCTGAGCGCGTGCGCCGCGCCATCAAGGAAAACGCCGCGAATGCCTTGCTGGTGAAAGTGAACCAGATCGGCTCGCTCACCGAGACCATCGAAGCCGTGGAAACCTGTCACCGCGCCGGCTGGCGGGCTGTGACCAGTCACCGCTCCGGAGAGACTGAAGACTCCACCATCGCCGATATTGCCGTGGCGCTCAACACCGGTCAGATCAAGACCGGCGCCCCCGCCCGTTCCGACCGTGTGGCGAAATACAATCAACTGCTCCGCATCGAAGCAGAATTGGGCAACACAGCAAAGTATGCGGGCTGGGACGCGTTGAAGTAAACACAACGTCCCGAAGGTGTGAAGCCTTCGGAACGTTCTTCTAAATCTTATTTGCGTACTTATCCGCAAACAGCGCGGGCTGCCCGCCTGTGTGCCAGAACAGCACCGTCTCATCCTTCTTGAAAAATCCCTTGCGGATCAGGTCAATCATCCCCGCCGCCGCGCGCCCCGTATAGACGGGATCGAGCAATAGACCTTCATACTTCGCAAACAATCGGACCGCTTCGCGCTCCGCATCGGTCAGGACGCCGTAGCCTGCTTTGCAGTAATCGGCATTTGCCAACACCTCAGCCGGAGTGAACTCGATCCGCTCCCCCAGCCTTTCGCTCGCATCCGAAGCAAGTTTGGAAACATGGTTCTTTAGCCACTCTTCCGATTCGTCAATGCTAATTCCCAGCACTCTGCCTTTGAAACCGAACACACGCTGACCCAGCACCAAACCGGCGTGTGTCCCGCCGGAGGATGTTCCAAACACAATCCAATCCGCATGGACGTTCTGCTGGATGAACTCTTCCATCGCAAACGCATATCCGAGCGCACCTGTGGGGCTCGACCCGCCATACGGGACGAGGTACGGCTTCTTCCCCTCCGCAACAGCATTATCGAACGTCTCTTGCAGGATGCGGTCGCGGTCTTTGCGGTTTGGCACGTGGACGATGCGCGCCCCAAAGAGTTGATCCAGCAACAGATTCGCCGAAGGGCTGGCGGGCAAGTCGCCGGTCAACACCAGCGTACACTCGAAGCCATAGCGCGCCGCAGCCGCAGCCGTCTGCCGGCAGTGATTGGATTGCATCGCGCCGCCGGAGATGAGCATCCGGGCGCCCTGTTGCTGCGCCTCGGCAACGAGAAAATCCAGTTTGCGGGTCTTGTTGCCGCCAAAGGCGAGGCCGGTCTGGTCGTCGCGCTTGACGAGAATCCGCGGACCAGCCAAAAGGTCCGAAAGACGCGGGAGTTCTTCGATGGGGGTTGGGAGGTGGGCAAAATGTAGTCGAGGTATCATATAATTCCTTTCGTCCACGAAGGACACGAATTTCACGAAGTTAATAGACCAGCCGTTTCCATTCCAGTTTTGGATGACTTCCAAAATTGATCAGCACCCTCACCTTCATCTCTGTAGCTTTGAGGTAATTGAGAAGTTGCGATTCCTCTTTACCGCTTAACCGATCCAGAGCCTTTAACTCAACAACGATCTTATCGAAGTAGATCAAATCCGCGATGTATTCTTTTTTGAGGATGTGTTCCTTGTATCGAATCTGTAAAACCTTTTGCGATGCAAAAGGCAATTTGCGGGTTCTCGATTCGATTTCCAACGCTTCTTGATACACCGGCTCAGAAATCCAGAACCGAGGACCGTATGCACTTCCATCGCCGCGCCGACAATTGCAAATACTTCCTCTTTGTAGATCAACTCAACCATCTCTCCTCCTAAAACTTCGTGTCCTTCGTGCTCTTCGTGGATTCTAATCCAAAGCTTGTTTCGTTCTCGCCTTGCCGCGCGAACGCATCACATCCAACACTCTCGGAATGATCTCCGAATACATCTTATACCAAAGCGGACTGGGCGCGTAATCCCAGGCGCCAAGCGTGCGCACGACCCTTCCGCCAAGCCCCTCCTTGAAGCGATAGACCCCCCACATCGAATCGCTTTCGTCGAAGACTTCCGGCGCGCCCCACAGGTCATAGACCGCGCAGCCCCTTGCTTTTGCGCGCTTCATCGCTTCCCATTGCAGAAGATAATTCGGCATTTTCTCACGATGCAACTCCCGTGACATGCCATAGACGTAATACGCGCGACCTGCGAAATAAAAGACAAAGATCGCAGCGACGGGTTCGCCATCCACTTCGGCGATTAGCGGTTCACAGGTTGGGTCACTCGAATTCATGAAAAGTGTCCACACCGTTTTGTAATATCCCTCATCACGGATCACAAAGCCGTCACGTACCGATGTTTCAGCATACATCCGATACAACATGCCTAAATCTTCCAGGTTGCCTACACGCAAACTAACGCCTTTCTTTTCGGCGAGGCGGATGTTGTAGCGCGTCTTCTGTTTCATGCGCGCGAGGAGTTCCTCTTCGGATGGATTCAGATCAATGACGACTGTATTCCTGAATTGAATTTGGTCGGACGAATACTCCCACCCCCTGCGCTTCAACTCGGACATCACGACCTGCCCGCCGTTATCAATGACATCTTCCTCCCCTCCAGGGACTCCCGTTCCCAGCACGACGTCCGGGTCAATCTTCAGAAAGATGGCGCCCTGTTTCCTGGCGAAGGACTGTAAATCATCCAGCACGCGGTTTCGCAAAGGCTCATTCGTCCAATCGAGCAGCGGTCCCTTTGGGGAATAGAGGATCGAGAGGCGCGCGGCAAAGCCGTTGCGGATGATCTGGCGTTTGAGAATAAGCGCGGCGGCAACTGGCGAGTGGAAAGCAGAAAGTAGATTTGGATCACTTTCCACTTTCCACTTTCCATCGGCATCCCACACCGCATACAACGGCTGCCACCCATACCTCGCCTTCACCTGCCCCCATTCATAGGTTTGGAGGAAATGCGGATTGGGAAGTTGAGAGATCAGTGAATTCCAGTTTCTACTTTCCACTTTCTATTCCCTGCTTCCGATAAACTTCAAATACGCCCAATACAACATTGG
>JABWAU010000056.1 GCA_013360875.1 Anaerolineales bacterium
ATCCCCTCTCCCCGACAAATTGACCAAAATCACCTGATCCTTCCTCATCTTCGGCGCGCGCTTGATGACCTCCGCCACCGCATGAGACGACTCCAACGCGGGGATAATCCCTTCGGTGTGGCACAAGGTCTGGAACGCGCTCAATGCTTCTTCGTCTGTTGCGGAGGTATAAAACGCCCGTTCGGTATCGCGCAGCAGGGCATGTTCGGGTCCGACCGCCGCATAATCCAACCCCGCCGAGACGGAATGCGTCTCCGCAATCTGACCGTCTTCATTCTGCAAGACATACGTGCGTGTGCCGTGAATGACTCCTACGCGTCCCTTCGACGGGTCACCGAAGCGCGCGGCATGTTTGCCTGTTTCGATGCCGCTTCCGCCCGCCTCGACGCCGATCAACTCCACGTCTGCATCCTCGATAAAGCCGCTGAAGATTCCAATCGCATTCGACCCGCCGCCCACACAGGCAATGACCGCGTCGGGCAGACGACCTGCTTCCATCAAAATCTGTTCGCGCGCCTCGCGCCCAATCACCGACTGGAACTCGCGCACCATCGTCGGGTATGGATGCGGTCCCAGCGCCGAGCCGAGCAGGTAATGCGTGTCGCGCACGTTCGTCACCCAATCGCGGATGGCTTCGTTGATGGCGTCCTTCAACGTCTTCGTCCCTGAACTGACGGGGCGCACCTCCGCGCCGAGCAATTTCATGCGGAAAACGTTCGGCTCCTGCCGCGCGATGTCCACTTCGCCCATGTACACCACGCATTCGAGTCCTAGCAGCGCCGCGGCGGTGGCAGAGGCGACGCCATGCTGACCTGCGCCTGTCTCCGCCACGATGCGCCGCTTCCCCATCCGCTTTACCAAGAGCGCCTGTCCCAATGCGTTGTTGATTTTGTGCGCGCCCGTGTGCGCCAGGTCTTCGCGCTTCAAATAGATTTGTGCGCCGCCCAATTTTTCAGAGAGGCGTTTTGCATACGTCAGCGGAGTGGGGCGCCCCACGAACGACGCCATTAACTTGTTGAACTCGCGCTGAAATTCGACATCCGCTCGCGCCGATACGAACGCCTCTTCCAACTCGATCAACGCAGGCATCAACGTCTCTGGCACGAACTGTCCACCGTAGGGTCCGAACTTTTTTGGTAACAATGTTTCCATTACTTCTCCTGACAACGACTGATAACTGGTCACTGATCACTTGACTGACTTGCTCTCACAGCCTTCACAAACTGAACCATCTTCCCCGCCTCTTTCTCCCCTGGGGCTGATTCGACACCCGAAGCCACATCCACCCCCCAGGGCTTGACGCGTCTCACCGCCTCCGCGACGTTCTCTGGCGTGAGTCCGCCTGCCAGCAAGAGTGGATACTTCTTTGCCAACTCCGCCGCGCCCTGCCAATCGGCAGTGACTCCGCTCCCGCCATACACGCCCTTGACAGAGGCATCCAGCAAGAATGCAGGCGGGACGCTTCTGGCAAATTCATCCGCGCTTTCGGGGATTCCGCGAAATGCTTTGAACGCCTTGCCGTTGAAGGACGCAAGCGTTTCGAGCGGTTCGTCGCCATGCAACTGTGCCAGGTCCAATGAACAGGTTTTCATAATGTCCTTCACTTCCTCAACCGATGAATTGACGAACACGCCAACAAGTTTTATTTGCGGGTGTTCACGCTTCAATGCCGATGTGATTTCAGCGCACGCAAATTTTTCAACGAAGCGGACGCTCTTGGGGTAGAAGTTGAATCCAAGATAATCCGCGCCTGCGGCGATGGCGGCGAGGGCGTCGGGCAGGGTTTTGATTCCGCAGATTTTTATTTGAGTCATAGGTCAAAGGTCGCAGGTCAAAGGTCACAGGTCAAAGGTCGGGCATTAGACTTTTGACGTTTGACACTCCATTCCAGAGAGTTCACGCACTTTCGCGCCGATATCATCCGAAGTGACCAATGCCTCCCCAACAAGAATCGCATCTACGTTTGCTTTTGCCAATCGCTCCACATCGTTTGCGGTGAAGATGCCGCTTTCGGCGACGACGGTGATTGCGGCGGGAATCATTGGGCGGAGGCGTTCGGTGGTTTCGAGAGTCACGTCAAAGGTGGCGAGGTTGCGGTTGTTGATGCCGATGAGTTGGATGTTGGGAATCTTCAGAGCACGTTCGGTTTCGGCTTTGTCATGGACTTCGACCAAGGGGGTCAAGCCGAGTTCCAGAGCGAGGGCGTGTAAATCGGCGAAGAGGGCGTCGTCGGTGAGGGCGGCGGCGATGAGGAGGACGGCATCCGCTCCGTTGGCTCGCGATTCGTAGAGTTGGGTTTCGTGGAGGATGAAGTCCTTGCGCAAGAGTGGGACGGGATAATGGTCAAAGGTCGAAGGTCGAAGGTCTTTTAGTTTGCGCAAGGTTAAAAGACTTCCCATGAAGAATTTTTCATCGGTCAGAACGGAGATGGCGGATGCGCCGTTTTGGGTGTAAATATCCGCTACCTGGAAGAGGTCGAGGTGCGGGGCGAGGAGTCCCTTTGAGGGGGAGGCGCGTTTGAGTTCGGCGATCAGGCTTGAGTGAGTCCCGAAGCGGCGGCGCTGTATGGCGGCAAGGAAATCTCTGGGCGTTGGACTCTGCTCGGCGGCGCGGCGTAAGGCTTGGGCGTCGAGCGCCGCGATTTCCAATTTTTTTTGTTCGATGATTTTTGCAAGGATGTTCATTGGATGGTTTGGAATTGTTGGGTAAAGTCAATCAGCGCATGTAGTTTGGCGAGGGCTGCGCCGCTTTCGAGCGATGCTTGGGCTTCGGCAAGGGCGGATTTGAAGTCGCCGGATTCGGCGGCGAGGGCAGCGGCGGCGTTGAGAAGGACCGCGTCGCGGCACGCGCCATTTAATTTGTTGGCGAGGAGGTCGCGCATCATCTGCGCGGATTCGTCGGGTGTGCCTCCGCGTAAATCTTGAACTGTGGAGGGGGCGAAACCGAGGTCGGCGGGGTTGAGGTCGTAGGTTTCGACTGAACCGTTTTTTAGATGGCTGACGCGGTTGAGCCCGGTGGTGTTGAGTTCATCGAGTCCGTTCGCGCCGTGGATGACGAGCGCGGCTTTGCTGCCAAGTTCTTTGAGGACGTGCGCGAGCGGCTCGGTGAGTTTCGGGTCGAAGACGCCTGTGAGTTGGATGTGCGCGCCCGCTGGGTTGGTGAGCGGACCAAGGATGTTGAAGATGGTGCGCTGTCCGATTTCCTTGCGCGGGCCGACGGCGTGCTTCATGGCAGGATGAAACTTGGGCGCGAACATGAAGCCGATGCCGACCTGCTCAATGGCTTGGGCGACCTGTTCGGCGGTGAGGTCGAGGTTGACGCCGAGGGCGGAGAGGACGTCGGCGCTGCCGCATTGGGACGAGGCGGCGCGGTTGCCGTGCTTGGCGACTTTACGTCCCGTGCCTGCGAGGACGAAGGCGGCGGCGGTGGAGATGTTGAAGGTATGCGCGCCGTCGCCGCCCGTGCCGACAATGTCATAGACGGATTCGTCTGTGCTGAGTTTGACCTTGACCGCGTTGGTACGCATAGCGCGGACGGAACCTGTGATCTCGGCGATGGTCTCGCCTTTCATGCGGAGGGCAACAAGATACGCGCCGATCTGCGCCTGCGTGGCTTGACCCGTCATAATGACATTCATGGCTTGCTCGGCTTCGTCGGCGGTGAGGTCGGTGCGGTTGATGGCTTTGGCAATAAAGGGCTTGAGCATGGAGAGTTCTCCTTTTGCGGCGGGGGCGGGGTTCAGGTCGAGGAAGTTTTTGAGGATCTGTTTGCCGTGTTCGGTGAGGATGGATTCGGGATGGAACTGCACGCCGTAGGTGTGATGCTCGCGGTGTTTGAGTCCCATAATCTCTTCTTCGGGTGTGATGGCGGTGACTTCGAGTTCGGGAGGGATGGGGTCGTAGACGACGAGGGAGTGATAGCGCATGGCTTCGAACGGGGAAGGGATGCCTTTGAAGATGCCCTGCCCGTTGTGAGTCACTTTGGAGGTCTTGCCGTGCATGAGGCGCTGGGCGCGGTCCACTTTGCCGCCGAAGACTGCCGCGAGGGCTTGATGCCCAAGACAGACGCCCAGCACGGGGATTTTGCCGTTGAAATATTTAATCGCGTCGGAGGAAATGCCGTCGTCTTTGATCGGTTCGCCTGGGCCGGGGGAGATGACGAGGTGAGACGGGTTGAGTGCAATGAGTTGATTCAGCGTCACCTGGTCATTGCGGAAGACGCGAATGTCTGCGCCGAGTTCGCCGAAGTATTGGACGAGGTTGTAGGTGAAGGAATCGTAGTTGTCAATTAGAACGAGCATAATATTCATCCTTACTCCGTTGGTCGAGTAGGGTCGAGCGACAGCGAGACCCGTATCGAGACCAACGATTTTCAAAGGTAATCTTGTAACAAGAGTTGCTTTTGTGAGTGGTGGTCTCGATACGCCCTTCGCAAAAACCGCTCAGGGCTACTCGACCACCGAATTGTCCAATTAATCGTATTCTCCAAAAATATCAACCTGGTCAACAAACAAATCCAGCGAATACGATAAGCCCGTTCGTTCGCGGACGAGGTCCATGGTGGCTTTGGCTTCGGCTTGCATGCGGCTGATGCCTTGCGCGAGTACGTCGTTGGCGATGAGGGGATGAGCAAGGTAGTAGGCGCGCTTTTCGCGGATGGGTTCGAGGAAGTTGTTGATGGCGGCGGCGAGTTTTTGCTTGACTTCCACGTCGCCGACTTTGCCAGCGCGATAGCGTTCTTTGAGGTCGTCCACTTCGGCTTTGGAGGGGTTGAAGGCGTCGTGGTAGATGAAGACGGGGTTGCCCTCCACCGTTCCGGGGTCGGTGGCGCGGAGGCGTTTGGGGTCGGTGTACATGTTCATCACTTTTTGTGTGACCGTCTCGGCGTTATCGGAAAGATAGATGGCATTGTTCAGCGATTTGCTCATCTTGTTCTGTCCGTCTGTGCCGACGAGGAGCGGCACATCGCCGATGATGGGTTCGGGTTCGGGGAAGGTCTCGCCGTAGAGGTTGTTGAAGCGGCGCGCCAGTTCGCGGGCGAGTTCGACGTGGGATTGGTTGTCGCGCCCAACGGGGACAGCCTGCGCGCGCGGGAGCAGAATATCCACTGCCTGAAGTACGGGATAGCCAAGCAGACCGAACGGCATCGAGTCGATGTTGGCGTCGCGCGCCATGTCTTTGAGGGTGGGCATGCGTTCGAGGCGCGGCACGGTGACGAGCATCTCGAAGAGCAGGTTCAACTGATAGGTTTCGGGAATCGCCGATTGGACGAAGATGGTGCTGACATTCGGGTCAATGCCTACGGCGAGATAGTCCAACACGGTTTCCTTGATGTAAGTTGGAATTTCTTTGATGTGTGCGGGTTCAGGCTTGGTTGTCAGCGTGTGCAGGTCGGCGATGATGAAGAAGGATTCGCACTGGTATTGCAGGCGCACGCGGTTTTCCAGCGAGCCGACGTAGTGACCGAGATGCAGGCGTCCTGTGGGGCGGTCGCCAGTGAGGAGGCGGGGTTTGGGAGTCATGGTGTTATCCTTTCTATTGTTGCGTGAAGGGCGTCAGAGATTGGAGATTAGAGAATTTTTCTTTCATTCATAATCCGCTGTTGAGTAGGGCGAGTGTTTTTCTCGCCCGTATCGAAACCAGCATATAAGCAAAGTAATTTTTGTTATTGAGATTATTTTTGTAACTGGTGGTTTCGATACGCTCGCAACTTGCCGCTTCGACAAGCTCAGTACGGCGGCTCGCTACTCAACCACCGAATTTTAGAAACAAGAATTGCTCTGGTTTGTGGTGGTCTCGATACGTCCCGCGAAGGGCATGCGGGACTACTCGCCGAGTTGGGATGTTATGAGTTTGTCTCAGCCATCTCAATCGCCTTCAACATTGCGGAGGCTTTGTTGACTGTTTCCTGATATTCCGTTGTCGGGTTCGAATCAGCGACGATGCCCGCGCCTGCCTGCACGCTGAAAGCGTTTCCACGCGCTACCATCGTGCGCAGGGCGAGGCAGGTGTCCATGTTGCCGTCGAAGCCAAAGTAGCCGACCATACCAGCGTATGCGCCGCGGGCGTCGGGTTCGAGCTCGGCGATGATTTCAAGCGCCCGTACTTTCGGCGCGCCGCTGACGGTGCCGGCGGGAAAGGAGGCGCGCACCAGGTCGAAGGCGGTTAACTCAGGCTTGAGTTTTCCTTCCACGTGCGAGACGATGTGCATGACGTGGGAATATTTTTCGATGGTGAAGAAGTCGGAGACTCTGACCGTGCCATATTCGCATACGCGCCCCAGGTCGTTGCGACCCAAATCCACCAGCATCACATGCTCGGCGCGTTCCTTCGGGTCGGCGAGCAGTTCTTGCGCGAGCGCGGCGTCGGCGTCTGCGTCGGCGCCTCGGGGGCGCGTCCCGGCAATCGGTCGGAGCGAGGCGGTTCGTCCCTCCAGGCGCACGAACATCTCAGGCGAAGAGCCAACCAGAAAGAGCGGCTCGCCGTCCACCATCCCGAAATCGAAAAAGAACATATACGGCGATGGATTGAGCCGCCGCACGGCGCGATAGACATCGAACGGCTCGACATTCGTTTCGCGCGTGAAGCGCTGCGAGAGCACCACTTGAAAGATGTCGCCCGCGGCGATGAACTCCTTGGCGTCGCGCACCATGTCTTCGAAGCGTCCCTGCGTCATGTTCGAGCGCGTCTTCGATGATGTGATTTGGCGATGCTGCACGGGCGGAAGCGGCGCGTGGATGCGCGCTTCGATTTCATCCAATTTGCGGTTCGCAGATTCGAAGTCGCCGTCGAGGACGTTGGCAATGAGCGAGAGACTACGGCGCGCATGATCGAAGGCAATGACGGTGTCGGCGAGCAAAAAGATTCCATCGGGGATTGCCGCGCGCTTCATTCTTGACCCGAGAACTGGTTCAAAAAACCGAACCGCCTCGAAGCCGAGAAATCCCACCAGCCCGCCGATGAAGCGCGGCGCGCCCGCCTGGGGCTTAAGGGCGAAGCGTTTCATCTCTTGTTGAAGGAAGGCTGTCGGATCGGCGTGGTGGGCGGTCATTGGCGATTGGTCATTCCCTTTGGCTTCAATTTCGTTTCCGCGAATGACGTATTGCGCCCTGGGTTGAACGCCGATGAAGGAGTAGCGCGCGATGCGCTCGCCGCCTTCGACGGATTCGAGCAGGAAGGACGGCGTTTCGCCGCGCAGTTTCATATAGACGCTGATGGGCGTTTCGAGGTCGGCGGAGATTTCACGGATAATGGTTTGGGTTGAAGTGGCTTCGAGCAGCATGGTCTCTCCAAAAAGTAAGGGCTTATTGACAACGTTTGAACGTTGAAACGTTAAAACACACTCCCCTCCTGTCCATTGGGACGAGAGGGGAGTCTCGTGGTGCCACCCAAGTTCAACGCGTTGACTTTAATAAAAAATCCCTGTGTGATGCAACAGGGATGAAAAGCCAGCGTCACTCTTGTAGTCTGCTAGTCGCTAGTCTGATGGTCTGCTAGTCGGCTAAGAGACTCTGCGGGGTAACGGGTGCAGTTCCCGTCTCTGGTACTCAATACTAGTCTCTAATTATCTAATCTCTAGTATTTTTCCCTTCACACTCAGAGGTCCATTCGGTTTCTGCGCTTTTGCCTTGCTCGCACCGGTTCTGCAAGGCTCTCTGAAAACCGCTTTGAAACGTACTCGTCCTCGTCAGCGTTTTTAATTATGTTGGGCAGGATTGTATGACGGAGAGGTGAAAGAGTCAAGGGAATAATGCGAAAACCATCCACGAATTACGACCACGAATAAACGAAGACCCGCCCATCCACATTCGTTTATTCGTGGCCCCATTCGTGGACGGTCACTTCATCGCCTCCTCAATCGCCCCAATCAATCCATTCATCATTATCAGTACTCCACGAAAACAGCGCGTAATTTGCGCCCTCTGGCGCAAATACGGCGGTAGAGACCGCCTAATACGCGCTTTCGTGATCTACTGATTATCTTCCATCTCCTTCGCCCGCCCCTGATAGGACTCGAAATCCCGCAGGGCGGCGCGGGCGTATAACAGCGCGTCGGAGAGGCGTCCGTTGTTGGCAAGAACGATAGCCATGTTACGGCGAGTAGTACCTGCCGCATATATATTTCCTGCCATTTCCTTGTATTGAATTGATTTATTGTAATGTTCCAGCGCGCGCTCCAAATCGCCCGCCTCGTTGTAAATATTGCCAAGTTGATTATGCGTCACCGCCAGGTCATCCACCGCATCGGGCGGCAGGAGGGCGAGGGCTTGCTGGTAGTACTCCACGGCGGCGTTGAGGTGTTTCAATAACTCTTCTTTCTTCTTTCCTTCTTTCTTTGCATCGTTGAAGCGTTCATAAGCGACAAGACCAAGTTGACCTGTACATCTTCCACGCATGATTCGGTCGCTCTTGTCTAGTAACTCCAAACTGCGACGATACCAGCGCTCGGCTTCGTCCAGATTCCGCAGGCGGGCAGTTGCATGTAGGCGTGTCCGAGGTTGAAGGCGGCGACAGCAGAAGCAGCATTATCTTCAATACGTTCATAATACTTTGCGGCTTCCTGATAAGATTCTATGCAATTTGAATTTCCTAACTCTCGCTCAATCTGCGCTAGCTGGTGCAAATCAGTGGCAGCAGTTCTAATCAGTGCTTTTTCGTCAGCGGAGTAGGAATTTTCTATGTTAGCAATATCTTTTACGCGACTTTGTGACCATTTCACTTTATTGAATTGAAGTTTTTTGCTGCTTCCAAATCGTGACTTTCTAAAGATAATCTGACGCGATAATCATTTACCAATCCCCAATGCTGCTCGCGCGGGAACACGTCGAAGACCACCGCTTTTTTGTCCCCCTGCTTGCCAAGCGTCAGGCAGAAATCAGCAGAGGTCACTTTGACATTTCCGCGCGGGCTGAGGGTGAATGCAAGTTGTACGAGATAAAAACGATTCCCGCCGACGGGCGGTTTCCACTTCTCCCCAAGCAACTCCCCATCCGCCCATTAAAAAGGCTCGCCAATGCTGGCGAGTACAGTCTCATTGCCGCGGAACGTCCCTGCTGGCTGTTGGAGAGTCCCTTCCTATAACGTTTTTGTCACTCGAAACTGAAGTTCCATACCGTCCTGCCTTTCCCGATAACGATTGCGACCTTCACATTATACGCCCACAAGACGCAGAACATCCTGATAGATATCCAAAGAAGATTTGTCTGCGGGGCAGGATTAGTACACCGAAACCGTCATCGCCTCCCGCACGGACTTGGGTTTCCCATACCACTCAAAATTATCCCGATCATCCTCATCCTCCGCCCCGCACCCATAGGGGTGGACGGGACGCTCGCGTTTGTCATTCCCGAAAATCCCCGAAAAGAGCGGATGCAGGCACAACTCATCGTCATGACCGGGCGCGATCTCGTGGACAATGTTGTACTCGAATCTCCCCACAATGTAAATTTCGGTCGCGTTGCCGGGTTCGGCGCTGTCCATCGCGCCGATCTCTGTCAACACCCGCCGGAAATCGAACATGCCATTGCGCCGAAGACGCAACGTTCGAGGCGGAAATCCGTATAATGTAGGAGAAATTCGGTCCGGCGCAAAGCGCGCCTTCGACTTGTGGCGCATCGGCGCATGGACTATAATGCAGGCAAGGCTCTTCAAAAGGAGAATATCATGGCAAGGATTTTTGACGTAATCGAATACCCCAGCGAGATGAAGGGTGAGATCGTCCATCGCTTTCCCGAAACGGGGATCGGCGATTACCGCATCGGCTCGCAGTTGATCGTGCGCGAGGCGCAGGCGGCTGTTTTCTTCCGCGACGGTAACGCATTGGACGTGTTCCGGGCGGGACGACATACGATCACCACCGCGAACATCCCTTTGCTGATCAATTTCATTGGCAAGGCATTCAACGAGCGGACTCCCTTCCCCGCAGAGGTGTATTTCGTTTCGATGAAGGAATTCGCGAACGAGAAGTGGGGCACGCCCCAGCCGATCATCGTCCGCAATCCGGGTATGGGATTGGGTGTGGCGCTGCTCCAGGGGTTCGGCACGTATTCGTTTCAGGTCAAGGACCCGCAGCAATTCGTCACACAGGTCGTCGGCACGCAGGGCGCGTATCGCACCGCCGACATCGAGGAACGTTTGAAGACCATGCTGCTTTCCAAGTTGCAGGATGTCCTCGGCGAGACGACCGCGGCAAAAAGCGTTGTGGATCTGATCGGTCTGACCGAGGAGGTCGGCGCGGCGGTTCGGGCAAAGGCGCAGGACGATTTCGAAGCGCTCGGTATGACGCTCAAGAGTTTTTACATCGGCAACCTCAAGCCGTCCAGCAAGTCGGCTCAGGAGTTGCGCGATATGGGAATGCTCGATATGGCGACCTACACTCAACTGCAAGCCGCGGACGCGATGCGCGACGCGGCGCAGAATCCGAGCGGGGGCGCGGGTCTCACGGCGGGAATCGGCGCGGGGATGGGCATCGGCAATTTGATGCAGCAGGCAACTTCCGGCGCGACGCAGCAGGGACAACAGGGCGGCGGGGCGAAGCCGGCCGGCATCCCTGACGTGATGACTCCCTCGGAAGCCGCGGCAATTTTGAAAGTCTCCGAAGAGGACGTGCTGGCGGCGATCAAGGACAAGAGCCTGAAGGCGAAGAAACTCGGCAACGCGTATCGCATCAGCAAGGCTTCGCTGGAAGAGTTTATGAATAGTTAGTATTACAGCGCAAAGTCCGACGTTAGAGAGCGTCGGTTACGCTTCGGCGTAGGCGGATGTTCTTCCCTGGCACCGCCCGCTAGAGCAGGTGTAACGTCCGCCCAACCTTGCGCTGTAATGTTAGAGAGGCAGGTGGAAAGTGGGGAGTGGAAAGTAGAAATGTGGAAAGCGTGTCCCGAGCTTGTCGAAGGCTAGAAAGAGGAGACTGGAAAATCCAGTCTCCTCTTTTTGTTTTACCTGGAGGTTGAGTAGCGAACGAAGTGAGCGTATCGAAACCACCACGCAGTAAAGCAGTTTCTGTAACAAAAATTTTTTACGAGCCTGTGGTCTCGATACGGAACGGAAAATCGCCGTTCCTACTCGACCACCGGGTTTTTATATTCCGGGTGGTCTTGATACAGGACGGAAAATCGCCGTTCCTACTCGACCACCGGTGTTGCAGGTTATTCCAAATCGCTCATTACATCCGAAACTGAATCCAGCACGTCCCCCGCAAGGACGGAGGCAGTTGTGCCAAGGTCATCCGCGGCGTAGAGACCTGCCTGCGCGTGGATCCATGCGCCGGCGACCGCGGCGTCGAATGAGTCCAAGCCCTGGGCGCGCAGACCAGTTATCAGTCCCGCGAGAACGTCGCCGGTGCCGGCGCGGGCAAGCGCGGGCGAGGCGACGGGGATCACGGTCACGTGCCCGTCAGGCGAGGCGATTACCGTGAACGCGCCTTTCAGCACAACAACGTGTCCCCATTCCTTCGCGAATTTGCTTGCAATCGTTTGCCGGTCTTCCTGAATTTCCTCGATGGACAACCCGGTCAACACGGACATTTCGCCGGGATGCGGGGTCAGGATGGAAAGCGCGGGCAGTTTCACGTGCCAGTCCTTGATCTGCGCGAGAAGTTTGAGTCCATCCGCGTCCACGATCATCGGCGGGAGGTTATTTTCGGCTGCCTCCTTTTGCTCCGCGCTTTTTTCATGCACAAAGCCGATGCGAGGCGCGGCTTTTTTCTGCGCGGATTTTCCCGCAAGCAAATCTTCGATGAAAACTTTTGTGGTCGTCTCGGTGCCGAAGCCCGGACCGATCAGCAGCGCGTCGGCGCGCTCGAAGTTCTTCGCCAGCACGTCAGACGCATCTTCAGAGACCCTGCCTCCCTCATGCGGAAGCAGGACCCAGGTCGCTTCGGGGAATTGACCGGCGAGGACTCCGTGCAATGGAGCGGGGACAGCCAGCGTGACGAGTCCCGCGCCGACGCGGTACGCCGCTTCGCCCGCAAGGACGGCTGCTCCTGTGTAATTGACCGATCCCGCCGCTATGAGCGCGGTGCCGAACGTCCCTTTGTGCGAATCGAGCGGACGCTCCGGCAATAACGCCGCGACGAACTCCTCCTCCGCAACTTCGGTTTCGATTGCGTTGAACGAGTCGAGATCGTCGGGCAAACCGATGTCCACCACTTCGAGTTCGCCGACGAATTCGAACGCGGGCAGTTTCAACAATCCCTGCTTGACCGCCGCCATCGTGACCGTAAGATCGGCGTGAATCGTTTCCTCAGCGACCTCGCCCGTGTCGCAATCCACGCCGGAGGGACAATCCACCGCGACGACGAAGGGACGTACATCCAGTCCATCGAGGATGTCATTGACCTGCGCCAGCGCCTCGGCAACGTCTTTCTTGAGAGGAAGTTTGATGCCCGTGCCGAGGACACCGTCCAAAAGAACATCGGCAACTCCAATGGATTTGGCGAGTTTTTCGAAAGCGTTCTCTCCTGAAATGACTTCGCCGCCCGCCTCGGTGAACTGCTTGACGAGATCGTCCTTTTTACGTTTTACGAGGTATGCCTTTGCCTTCCAGCCCTGTTCAACCAGGGAGGTCATGGCGACCAGGGCGTCCCCGCCGTTGTTCCCTGGACCGACCAGACCGACCACCTCGGGTTCGACTTCGTCCATGAACAGGTCAAGGACGATATCCGCCAGTCCCTGACCGGCGTTCTCCATCATCTGGTCATAGGTCAGTCCCCCCGCGTCGGCTTCCTTTTCGATGGCTTGCATTTGTGAGACAGTGACTAGTTTCATAGTTTCTCCATGTGATGCGGGAATTGTACTGCAAAGGTCGCTCCAGGCTGACGCAATTCAACCTTCCTCTAACGAAAATCATATCCTCAGGGGATTCAAATATAAAAAAGCGGCTGCTTCAGAATACGCCTGAAACAGCCGCTTTTATCCCTCTACAGGACGGTCTCATCTAGCGCCATTCAAACCAGCACGAGCCGGATCTGTGTGGCAGGTTGGACCATCCCCTAATTACACTTGTCTTCGTCAACAGCCACTTCGTTATTCTCGTTGGTGCAAGTGTAAGCAAAAGTTGAAGTGGCGCTCATATCGCTGGCGAACCAGGCTTGGGCCCTTTCACCCCCACTGGATTCGGCCGTGTTGTTATTACCATATGAAGCGGTTGCGTGTGAACCCGCACCAGAAGCGGTTGCTGTATTATTGTTCCCATTTCCGGCATCCGCAGCCGCTTCGGCGGATGCTGAAGCGTGATTGTTGTCACCAAAGAAGACCTGCGCATTCGCCCGATATCCAATAGCCGTTGCACTGCTGTTGGTTCCGCTGTGAGAGACCGCTAATGCACTTTCTCCCTTTGCGATCGCGGTCAAGCCATCCCCTGCCCGTGCCCAAGCTTGAGCAAAATCGCCCACTGCAAGGGCATTGAGGTTGTTGCTGGGCCTGCTACCAAACACAATCATGGTTTCATGCGCAATGGCAGTGGCGAAACTTCCGTTGGCGATGGCAATGTTAGACTCTGTCCCTACGGTGGGCGAGCTATCACACGTTGCATTTCCCACGCTGACCAGCAGTACGCCGTCAATGGAGACGCAGAAGTTGGCTTCAGCCGCATCCGGCGTGCCATCACCGTCGGTATCTTCGCAGGCATCACCTGCACTCGTGCCGTAATTATCCTCCTGTCCTGGGTTGGGCACGTCCACGCAGTTGTCCACATCATCCGCCACGCCGTCTCCGTCGGTGTCCACGATCAACGGCACATCGCCGCCTCCGAAGTCATCCAGGATCGCTCCTTTTGCGCCGATGAACCATAAACCGATGTAGCCCCCCTTGTCATAATGCGACCAGGAGGAGACATCCTGCGTCCCAATGACTGCGCCGTTCACGTAGACTTCGACCATGCCGTTCGCAAAGGCACGCGCGCCGAAGGTGTCGCCATCGACGATCGTCACAGGGATGTCAGCGCCGTGCTGGACCCAACCGCCGGGCCATTCCCAGGTGATAACCTTGACGACCTCGTCCACCGCATCATATTCCACTTCAAGCACGCCTGCTCCCCAATTGCCGCGTTGCTGGGCTTTGAGCAAAAGGTTTTGCTCCCTCGACTGTTCATTCACATTGGTAAATGTGACGAAGACCTGCTGGTCCGGTCCAAACGCATCCTTCCAGTAGATGTCGTAGTTTGCGTCATTGCTCCGCACGAGCAGTTGATTGTCCGATATGCGGTAAATGTTCTTTTTACCGTACCAGTTGGACCCAATTCCCCCGTTCGCCCTGTTGAAGTCGTCGAGCACGTCCGCCCCCGCCGGGTAAGCCGCCAAGGCTGGCGTGTACGATGGCAGTACAAGCAAGGTCACGATTAGGAAAGTGCAAATTGCACGCGTCGATATCTTCATGTCATGCTCCTCTTTATGTTGGTTTATTTATTTCTTCACTCTGATCAAGTCAACTTGCATCCGCCCTTTTCTTTGATATCCATTCACACCTCCTCTCGGTTGGAAAACTGCAATGGTTTGTTTAATATACGGAAACGAATGGATCTGTCAAGTATGAAAAGGTTACATTTGAAGCAGGCGTCACAATCCATGCCTTACCTATCCTATAAGCGGAACTTATAATGCATGAACCAGATAGTTCCTCACAGGAGTAAAACGGACATGAAAAAACGAAATTGGCGACTGGCAATTACAGGGTTCATCTTTGGCGTGTTGGCAATCGTTTCATTTGTCGTTGCAACACCGCTGGCTTCCAGCACCACCGACCCGCAGGAATTC
Source organism: Anaerolineales bacterium (assembly GCA_013360875.1). Lineage (GTDB taxonomy): Bacteria > Chloroflexota > Anaerolineae > Anaerolineales > Villigracilaceae > Defluviilinea. The sequence continues at coordinate 14,752 of JABWAU010000056.1, forward strand.
ATGAGGCTCATAGGTCAGGTTGCGGGAGCCGTCGGCGGCGTCAGTCTTGTCATGGTCGTTGTTGGATTGATCGGTAAAAAATCCTGACGTAACCCCAAAAATGGACAAAAGGACGAAGTAGCGGCTCGGTACTCGAGCCGCATCTGTGGTTAACCCCAAAGCTCCTTCGCGATATCATCCATCCCCAATTCGACCAATTTTTGCCGGGTTGGTTTGCCGGTCGCTTTGTCCCATCCGCGCGCCGTGTAATATGCATTCAACATTCCCTGGATATCCGGCACAAACCCCGCCGAGCCGCCGTCGGGAAAGGGTTCGAGCAAAGCCTTTGGTAACCGATCGTTGTCGGCGGTCAAGCCCAGGCGGATATTGATCGCCCGCTTGAGGTTCCACGACATCTCACCGAACCTCATCATATCCTCCACAGACCAGTCCGATCCGCAGGCCGCGTTGATGAGATTCGCCTTCTCTTCAGCAGACACATTGGCGAAGATGCACATCACAATGGCGTTATCCACCGAACGCCAGTCCTGATGGCGCGCCACGTTTGCGGCTTTCTCAGCCTGCACATGACGACCAAAGAATTCGATACCGATCTCCTCATTCGAATGTCCCCAGTCCACGAAGAAATAATCGGATTGGTTATGGCACGCCCCTCGCGGACTGGTCGCATACGAGAGCGCCATCCCCGATACGCCGCGCGGGTCGTGATATGCGACCTCCAGTCCGTTCACCTGCACCGCCTCCTCTTCCATGCCGAAGCGCGCGGCGAACCGTTTCGAGCCTTGTGCAAGCAGGTCGCCAATCCCTTCACGGGAACCGACCATCCGCACCAGTTGCTCGATGGCATCCACGTCACCCCATTTCAACTCGATTCCGCCGGTGTCTGCTGTGCTGATGATTCCTTTTTCAAACAAATGAAATGCCAGCCCGATGGTATTGCTTGCGCTGATGGTATCCATCCCGTAACGGTCGCACATCTCCCCCAACTCTACAATAGACGTCATATTGTCATTAAGAAGGTTAGCGCCGAAGCCAACCATCGTCTCATGCTCGGGACCTTTGCGCTTCATCGAGTCGCCGGGCAGTCTCACCACCCGTCCGCACGCGATCACGCATCCCTGGCAGGCGCTGCGTCCCACCAGGATGCTCTCGGTCATCCTCGCGCCGGAGACCTCGTCCACGGCGGGGAAGGATCCGCTTGTGTAATATTTGACCGGCATCGCACCGAGGTACTCGGCGTAGTTCGCGACACCCGACGTCCCGATCTCGCGGATTACCTTCGCCTCGTTATCTTCCTTCAGATTGCGGTTTGCCTCCGAACGCAGCGCCTTGTACCTCGCCAAATCGAAGACGGGGATTTCGTTCTCCCCATGCACAGCAATCGCTTTGAGGTTCTTCGCTCCCATCACTGCGCCCAGACCGGTGCGCCCCGCCATACGTCCGTGGTCGCACATGATGGATGCAAACAGGACGCCTTTCTCTCCCGCCGGCCCAATCACGCAGACTCTCGCAGACGATTTGCCGACTTCCTCTTTGACCTTTTCCTGCACCGCGTACGTTTCCATCCCCCACAAATGCGCTGCCGGTCGGACCTCAAGCCTACCCCCCTCCACCCAGAGATACACGGGCCCCGCAGCCTTTCCCGTGATCCACAAACCATCGTAGCCGGCCTTCCGCAGTTCGGGACCCCAAAAGCCTCCGATGTTGGATTCCGCCCATAGATCGGTGGCAGGACTTTTTCCGCAGACGACGAAGCGTCCCGTCGTTGGGCCCGAGGTGCCGGTCAGGGGTCCGGTCATAAAGAGCAGGGGCGACTTGGGCGAAAGTGGGTCCAGTTCGGGAGTCAGATGCTCATACAAAATTCGAGCGGCGAGGGATGCGCCGCCCAGAAAATCCCTTTCCCAATGGTTGGGAATCGAATATTCCTCCGTTTCACCGGTTGTGAGATCGATTTTAAGGATGGGTTGCATAAAATCCTTATGTCATTGCAGGGGTATTCTTCCCGAAGCAATCTCCCTGTTGCAGGAGGAGACCGCTTCGTTTCTCGCAGTGACATTACATTATTTCTGTAGTCACTTCCTGCGCCACGCGGACGAAATCGAGTACGGTCGGCACGTTGCGCATCATGTACCCCATGCTGCCCCTGACCTTCAACTTGCTGGTCATCATGGCGGTCATGGGATTCAATTTGCCGCTCAGGATGGCAGTGATGTTGTTATAGGTCGCGGTGAGGGTGAAGGCCGGGTTTGGGTACGATTCAGGCTGAGGCTGGTACTCGACTTTTCGACAGGTGCCATGCCACAGGTCCAGGTAGAACGTGAGGCGTTCCTTCAGGTTCCCCTCCGGTTCGATGAAAAAGAACAGGTCGCCCTCCCAGTTCTTTGCGATCTCCGCGTAACGCCCGTCGGAATTCAGTTTCGATTCCAGCCCCTTCAACCATTCCTCGCTCGGAAAAACAGCCGCCATGTTCGATGCCTCCAGGTCGTTTTGTGAGGCAATTTTACCATTTGAAATGATTCGCAACGAACCTTGCACAATTGCGGAAAATAGTCTATGCTTAAGTCCTGAGATGTCGAGTCAATGCGTCTCAAAGGCAACGAAGGATTGCCTTAAAAACCAATTCCATTAATTGGAGGAGAAATGAAGAACCTGTACAAAACTCTTGTCGTGGGGATGGTTGCGGCGCTCGTTCTGGCAGCCTGCGGAGGCGGGGGCGCGTCGCAAGCCGATAACCTGCTGGACGCCGTCAAACAGCGTGGTTACATCATGGTCTCGACCGACCCGAACTATGAACCGCAATCATTCCTCAACACGGAGGGCAAACGCCCCGCCGACACCAAATGTCCCTCCGACGCCCTCACCACCGCCGAAATGCAGGGCTTCGATGTGGACGTGGCGAAAGCCATTGGCGAGGGTCTCGGCGTCGAAACCTGTTTCGCCACCCCGGACTGGGACGTGATCACCGCCGGAAATTGGGCTGACAAGTGGGACGTGAGCGTCGGTTCGATGACCATCACCACCGCCCGCCAGCAGGTGCTGGATTTCAGCGTTCCCTACTACTACACCCCCGCGGTGATCGCGGTGCGCGCGGATTCGGGCATCGCCTCCATCGCCGATCTCGAGGGTCAGGCGCTTTGCGTCGGCACTTCCACCACCTACGAATTCTGGCTCAATCACGACATGGACGGACTTGGTTTGCCCGCTTCCTCGATCTACGCCGAGGCGCCGAACGTGACCGTGGTCCCGCTCCCCACCGACCAGGAATGCGCGCAAGCCATCATGTCGGGCAGAGAGGATTTCGTGGGTTACGTGACCTCGCAAACGGTTGTGAACGCCAATATTGCGGCTGGCTTCCCGGTCGTCCAACTCGGTTCTCCCGTATATTCCGAAGACCTTGCCGCGGCGTTCGACAAATCGTCCACCCTGCCCAACGATACCCTGCGTGAAGAGATCAACAAGATCATCACCGCCATGCACAACGATGGCCGCCTGTCGGCGCTTTCCATCCAATGGCTCGGTGAAGACCTGACCCAGTCTCCCAAATAGGAAACGATCGTCCGTAAGGGAAGCGGGGAATCCCGCTTCCCTTTTATGGTTTCCCTCTCGAAAGGAGCCGTGGATGGGCACCGTGGCAAAGACGGAAGCAAGCGTACCAAAAACACACGCTCAACAACTGCACGAGTCGCAACTGCAAAGAAAACGCCGGTTTCAGGCAAACGTGTCCCTGACCTGGCTGGTGTTATTCCTGTTTTTGCTGCTCATTTTCAGCAGTTACGAGGTGAAGCTCTCGAACGGAACGACGGAACTTTCGTTGTGGCAATACGAGAAGGTCACGAGAGAAGACGGAAGGGAGGTACTGGAAAGAACGCGGACCGTCATTGCGACCCTTCCGTTTGGGCTGTCCGGCGAAGGGGTGACTGTAAAAGCGATTCTCATTGACCGTAACTTCGTCAGGGAAAATTTCAGTTTTATCGCCGGGGGGCTTTACTGGACGGTGAGAATATCCTTGTTCTCCATCATCCTTGCCACGATCCTTGCGCTTCTCGCCGCGTTAGCCCGGCTGTCCACTTTCCCGCCCTTCTACGCGCTGAGCACTTTTTACGTCTCCCTCATTCGAGGCACGCCTCTTTATCTGCAGATTCTCTTCTTTTTCCTTGCCCTGCCGCAATTGAACATCCGCCTGACAGGTGAAATGGCGGGCGTCCTGGCTTTGGGGTTGAACTATGGAGCGTACATGTCCGAAATCTTCCGGGCGGGCATCGCCTCGGTGGGAAAAGGTCAACGCGAAGCGGCGATTGCGATCGGCATGACCCCGGCGCAGACCATGCGGCGCATCGTATTACCGCAAGCCCTGCGATTCGCCATCCCGCCCGTCGGCAACGATTTTATCGCCATGACTAAGGACTCAGCCCTCGTCGCCGCCACCGGCTTCGTTCATGAGTTGACGTGGAACGCGCAAAAAGTGGGACGGTCGCAGTTTCGGAGCCTCGAGGCGCTGGTCATCGCCGCAATCTTCTACTGGATCATGACCATCCTCCTCACCTACGTTCAGGGCATCATCGAAGCCCGCCTCGCCAGAGGAGATCGCTGACATGGATCCCATCGTCAAAATCTCGAACCTCGACAAATACTTCGGTCTCCTGCACGTCCTGAAGGACATTTCGCTCGAAGTCCAGCCGCGTGAAGTGGTGTGCGTCATCGGGCGGAGCGGCTCCGGCAAAAGCACGTTGTTGCGGTGCATCAACTTCCTCGAAGATCCCTCTCGAGGCGTTATCGAAGTGGACGGGATCCGGGTGGCAGTCAAAAATGGGACGACAAGGGAACACCGCCAGGCGATCCACGAAATCCGTTTGAAAACGGGCATGGTTTTTCAGGAGTTCAACCTCTTCCCGCACATGAGCGTGTTGGAAAACGTCATCGAGGGTCCCGTCACCGTCAAAGGCATGGATCGCAAACAAGCCATCGAACTCGCGGAGCAAAACCTGGACAGCGTGGGACTGCTTTTCAAAAAGGACGAATATCCGAACCGGTTATCCGGCGGGCAAAAACAACGCGTCGCCATCGCCCGCGCGTTGACCATGCAGCCCAAAGTCATGCTCTTCGACGAACCCACTTCCGCGCTCGACCCGGAACTGATCGGCGAGGTCCTGAACGTGATGCAAAAGGTCGCCAAGGACGGCATGACCATGCTGGTCGTGACTCACGAGATGGGGTTTGCGCGCGAGGTCGCGGACCGTGTCCTCGTGATGGCGGACGGCGAGATCATCGAGGACTCAAAACCCGAAGACCTCTTCAGCCAGCCCAAAGACCCGCGCACGAAGGCATTGATCGAACGTTACCGCACCGGGGAAAGGTAAGCGCGTCGAATTGTATGATACGTTCGAGGCAAACGAGGTGAAATAAAAAATCCCCGCAACGGGGATTTTTCGTTTTGTGTGCGCTGGAGAGGACTTGAACCTCCACGCCTTGCGGCACATGGCCCTCAACCATGCCTGTCTGCCAATTCCAGCACCAGCGCCTGCCGCTTACGTCACAAATCACCAAACATTGCCCAAAAACGGGCATTGATTTTTTGTTTGGCAAGTTATGCGGCGCTTCGCAAGCACGGCGTATTATAATCGCCTTCATGGCATTGTCAAGCAAAGGCAGTTTGAACGATAAATTCAGCGACAGGGCGTCGTGGAATGTATGACTCCGGGAACCCCAACCCCATTGCATCTCCCCTGAACAGCTCGATCATAAGGACCGCGCTTGCCTGGATCTCCCTCTCGGTGTTGAGCGGACAGGCGGTCGTGATGATCCTGTTTTTTACGTCGGGAGAAGTCCTTGAATTGCTGATCACGGCAATCGCCTCCCTGCCCATTCTTGCCGCGCTGGAGATAAACCGCCGCGGCAGCACGCAGATCGCGGGCGGCGTCGTCTCCATATCAGTGACGGTCATGGTCACCCTGTTGGCGACCATAGGCGCGGGCATCCGGGACGTTGCCGTGATGGCTTATCCTGCCATCCTGATCCTTGCGGGCTTGATGCTGCGCAGGGACACAACCGCATACCTGGCGCTTTTGATCGTCCTTTGTATCGCCTGGCTTGTTTTCGGGGAAATGCTGGGGTACTACCAGCCCGAGATTCCGCAACAGACCGGCGTCAGGCAATTCCTTATCATGTCCACGATCCTGGTCATTACAGCCTTCGCCGTTCAAGTCCTGGCTGGCACGATCCGCAACAACACCATTGCCCTCAATCACGAATTGGACGAACGCAGGAGGGTCGAAAAGGCTCTGCGCGAAGCGGAAGAGTTGTATCGCAACATGGTCGAGCGGACTTCGGTGATCACGTATCGCGACACAGCCGACGAGGAAAGCAGGAATATTTACATCAGCCCGCAAATCACGGACATCCTGGGATATTCGCAGAGCGAGTGGATGAACGACCCGATGCTGTGGTTGAAGATCACGCATCCTGACGACGTGCCGAGGGTGCGCGCCATGATCCGGGATTGCCTTAGCGACGGAGGGAAGACCGTCTGCGAATACCGCATGATTTCAAAAGACGGGGAATGGCGCTGGTTTCAAGACGAGTCCGTGCTGATACGGGACGAGAACGGAGATCCGCAATACATCCATGGCGTTTTGATAGACATCACAGAACGCAGGAAAGCCGAGCAAAAGGTGAGCCAGCGCGAGGCGATCCTGAGCGCAGTGGCACAGACCACCCAGCAACTCATACGCGCGAGGAACTGGCGGGACGGGATCAACGACATCCTGAAACTGCTTGGGGAGGCGACCGGCGCAAGTCACGTGTATATCTTCGAGAATTTTACAGGCGGGAACGGCGAGCGGCTTTCCTCCCAACGATACGAATGGACCGCGCCCGGCATGACGCCCGAACTGGACAACCCCGAATACCAGAACACACCGTTGATCTCGACCACTCCCGGATTGGAGGACTGGTACACAAACCTGAGCGAAGGCAAACCTTTTTACGGGAGCCGGAAACAATACCCGGGGTATTGGGAAAAGGTCTTCGACAGGCGGGGGCTGAAGACCCTCCTTGACGTGCCGATCTTTGTTAATGGGGCATGGTGGGGAACCATCGGCTTCGACGATTACGTGAACGAGATGACGTGGTCGCAGGCGGAAATTGACGCGCTTGTCGCGGCGGCAGGCAACCTGGGAACCGCCATCGAACGCCAACTTGCGGACAATGCCCTGCGCCTGTCGGAGGAAAAATTCCAACTCGCATTTCATCATACCCACGTGGCTATGGCGATCAACAGAGTCAAAGACAGCACCCTCGTGGATGTAAACAATGCCTTCTGCAAGATCACAGGCTATTCGCGGGCGGAAGCCATAGGCAGGCGGGCGGGCAGGGACCTGGGGATATGGGCGGACATGGAGGATCGCAACGCCATTTTCAAGATCCTGGAACAACAGGGATACGTTGACGAATATCGAGGCAGGTTCCGCCGTAAGAACGGCGAGATCAGGATCGGGTTGCTCTCCGTGGTCAAAATATCCATCGGCGGGGAAGCCTGTCAGTTATACACGTTCAACGACATTACGCAGATGGAACAGTTGCTCGACGAATTGAGGGCGAAGAACGAGGAACTCCAAAATTTCACCTACACGGTTTCGCACGACCTGAAAGCCCCGCTGGTCACGATCGCCGGTTTTCTAGGTTATCTCGAACAGGACGCGCGGAACGGCGACATGGACAGGTTGAGGCGGGATATCCAACGCATCAACGAGGCGGCGACCAAAATGCAAAGACTGCTCAACGAACTGCTCGAACTCTCGCGCGTCGGACGGTTGATGAACGCACCGCAGGAGATCCCCTTCGAGGAGATCGCGCGCGAGGCTTTGGGTTTGGTGGAAGGCAGGTTGAAAGCGCGGCAGGTTCGGGTGGAGGTGGAGACGGGTCTTCCATCCATATACGGCGACCGGGCGCGGCTCGTGGAGGTCGTCCAAAACCTGGTGGACAACGCGGCGAAATTCATGGGCGACCAGGCGCAGCCATTGATCGAGATCGGAATGAAACGCAAGGGCAGCGCGCCGGTCTTCTTTGTACGGGACAATGGCATCGGGATCGAAGCGGGGCAGCACGAAAGGATCTTCGGTTTGTTCAATAAACTGGATACGAAGAGCGAAGGCACGGGTATTGGGCTGGCGCTCGTCAAACGCATCGTG
>JABWAU010000057.1 GCA_013360875.1 Anaerolineales bacterium
GACCTGGCGGGGGCAAGGTCCGCCTACGAGCGCGCCATCAAGATTTGGGAAGCCAATCTTGGCGCAGAACACCCACAGGTGGCAACAGGCGTCAACAACTTGGGCTGGGTGCTGAAAGCCCATGGCGACCTGGCGGGGGCAAGGTCCGCCTACGAGCGCGCCCTTGCAATTTTCAAGAAATTCCTGCCGCCCGACCATCCAAATATCAAGATTGTGCAAGGGAATTTGGATTCGCTGGAGAAATGAACCGTCCACGAATGCACGAATGATCCCCGAATGCACAAATGTCCGCCCGCCAATTCGTTTATTCGTGGTAAATTCGTGGACGGCGCTCCCTTTCCGCCTTCATCCTTCATCCTTCATAATTCATCCTTCATAATTCATAATACATCCTTCACCCTTTCCCTCCATGCTCCTCTACGATCTCGACCTCCCCTCCCTCTCAAACCTCCTCGCCGAATGGGGCGAACCCGCCTACCGCGCCAGACAAATCTGGCAGGGGTTATACGTGCACCTCTACGATTCCCCCAGCCAATTTACCAATTTACCCGCTGCCCTCCGCGCCAAACTCGCCGAGGAATTCACCTTCACCCCGTTCACGGTCAAGACCTTTCTGGATTCTTCCGACGGCTTCACGCGCAAAACCCTCTTCCAACTCTCCGACGGTCACCTCATTGAAGCCGTGCTCATGCGCTATGGCGACCCGGCGGATGAGCCCCCCTCGTCCCTTCGGGATACTCCCCCCAAATTCAAAGACACTGGGGGGAGCCGCAGGGGGGCGCGCCGCACTCTCTGCATCTCCACGCAGGCGGGCTGCGCCATGGGATGCGTCTTCTGCGCGACGGGTCAACTCGGATTCAAACGTCACCTCACCAGCGGCGAAATCGTGGCGCAGGTTCTCTACTACGCCCGCATGCTCAAGGAAGTGAACGAAAGTGTGACAAATGTCGTCCTAATGGGCATGGGCGAACCGTTCCACAACTACGACAACGTCATGGCGGCAATAGACCGCCTCAACGACCCAGACGGATACAACCTCGGCGCCCGCCGCATCACCCTCTCGACCGTAGGCTTGGTCCCGCAAATCCGCCGCTTCGCCGACGAAAAGCGCCAGGTCAACCTTGCCATCTCGCTCCACGCCGTGGACGATGACGAGCGTCTCGCCATCATGCCGGTTGCCAGACGCTACAAAATTGACGAAGTACTGGATGCCTGCCGCTACTACATCGAAAAGACACACCGCCGCGTGACGTTCGAATGGGCGCTCATCAGCGGCGTCAACGATACGCCGGAAGTCGCCGCAAAATTGGCAAAGCGGCTTGCTGGCTTACTCTGCCATGTCAACGCCATCCCCCTCAACCCCACTGCCGGGTACGCCGGTCAGGCAGCCAGCCGTCAGCGTGCGGAACTGTTCAAGCAAACGCTGGAGCAGGCTGGCATTCCGTGCACGATTCGCATGCGGCGCGGGATTGAAATTCAGGCGGGGTGCGGGCAGCTGGCGGGGGCTTTTGTTGCGTAAGTGGCGTTCTCTTGCGCCAGAGTATGTGAGGCGTGGCTGCGTGTGTGTGGTTCTGGTATGAAATTTTGGTTATGAAATAGTTTGGTATTTATTGGCTACGCGCAAAATAAGTCGTAAATAAGTTCCGCTTGCAAGATGATTCGGAATACAGTATAGTCAACAAACTCAACTTCACGCTTCAGAGATGACAACAAATGAATAGCAAATCGAATCACTGGCTTCAACGACCCATCCACCCCGCCCTGCCGTCAATCACCAACGAAATTGCGCTGTTTGCAGGCATCCTGCTCCTCGCACTCGTCACCCGCTTTTACGACCTCGGCTCGCGCGTCATGAGTCACGACGAAAGCCTGCACACCTACTTCTCCTGGCTTCTCTACCGTGGACAGGGCTACCAGCATACGCCCATGATGCACGGCCCGTTTCAATTCCACGCCATTGCCTTGAGCTATTTTCTCTTCGGCGTTTCGGATTTCACCGCGCGCATCCCGGCGGTCTTATTCAGCATCGCCACCATCTGGATGGCCTGGTATTGGCGCGGCTACCTCGGCAAATGGGGCGCGATCACGGCCGGGTTTTTGATGGTCGTCTCGCCTTACATGCTTTACTACGGGCGTTACGTCCGCAATGAGTCGTACGCCGGTTTTGCAGGTATCCTGTTGCTGTATTCCGTCCTTCGATACCTCGAGGCTGGCGAAAAAAGATACCTGTATTTCATCACCGCCGCGACCATTCTGCACTTCACAGCGAAGGAAACCGCGTTCATCTACACCGCGCAGATGCTGGTCTTTTTGGGCGTTTACTTCATCGTCCGTGTGACGGGTCAAAGGTGGGAACGCAACCCCAGCCTGTACAACGTCTTCATCATCCTGCTGGCGATCATCGTCCTGTTGGCGGGAGTCGGCGCGGGATATGGATACATAAAACACCAGGGAGGACCGTTGAGCAGCACCGAGACCGCCGCCCCGGCCGACCCCACCACTGGAATTGCGCCTCCGATCGCCCCGGCAACTGTCTCGCTTTCTACGATCCTTTTCGGCGCCGCTTTCGTTTTTCTCCTGGGCGCCGTGATCGTTCTTCTTGCGGGCTACGGGTGGGCGAACCTGCTCCGCGAACGTTCCTTCGACGTGATCGTCCTGCTGATGACCTTCGTCCTGCCGATGCTCATCCCGTTCCTGTTGGAATGGCTGGAACCGCGCTTGCACGTCGTCATCCCGACTGACGCCGCCTCGGTTGCCGCGCTCGATTCGCGCGCCATGACGATCATCGGCATATTCGTCGCGGTCTTCTTCGCCATTTCCATCGCGGTGGGGCTGTTGTGGAGGCGCGAATGGTGGAAGTACGCCGCGCTGTTCTGGGGAGTCTTCACCATTCTCTATACGACCGTCTTCACGAATGCGCCCGGCTTCTTCACCGGTCTGCTCGGCTCGCTGGGCTACTGGCTCGTTCAGCAGGGCGTGGAACGCGGGAGCCAGCCGGAGTATTACTACATTCTCGTGCAAATTCCCATGTACGAGTTTATGACCGCCATTGGGAGCATCGTGGCAATCGTCATCGGCGCGAAAAAACTCCTCGGACGGAAACCAGCCATCCCGGAGTCGGAAGCGGAGGTTGAGGTCAGCGATGCGGATCGAGCGGCGCGTCCTCTCGAATCCAGCGAATCCAATTTCCCTGTGTTCTTCAGCCTGCTGATTTATTGGGTGGTCACGAGCATCCTCGCGTTCACGATCGCGGGCGAGCGTATGCCGTGGCTGACGTATCATATCGCGTGGCCCATGACGCTTTTGGCCGGCTGGGGCATCGGGCAGATCATCGAAGCCGCCGCGGAAAAACTGCGGGAGGGGACGCCCTGGCATCGGACGGCGCTATCGCTGACCGTACTGGCGGTGTTCCTGCTCGCCGCGTTCAACGTGATCCGATCGCTGTACGGCGCGACGCCGCCCTTCCAGGGATCGGAACTCGCGCAATTGCAGGCGACATTGGCGTTTCTGCTCCCGCTGGCAACCACGCTCGCGTCGGGCGCCCTGCTTGTGTATCTGATGAAGGACGACCTGCCTGGTTTGGGAATTGTTTCGTTGTGCATTCTTGCGTTGATCACGGCGATTGCGGGCGTGATCAACGGCGCCTCGCTTTTGAAATTTCTTTCGTTCCCGCAGGCTGATGCAGGCGTGACGACCGAGGCGGTGCGCTTCGGCGCGGCGCTCCTCGCGTTGGTCGCTGCCATCATCGGGATCGTATATCTCTCCCGCCTGCCACGCTCCGGCGCGTTCCTCCCTCTTGCGGCTTTGACGACCTTTGCCTTGCTTGCCGTCCAAACCGGGCGAACCGCCTTTAGAGCCGCCTATCTCTTTTACGACGACGCAACTGAGTACCTTGTGTACGCGCACGGCGCGACCGGCATCAAGGAGGTGATGGCGCAGGTGGAGGAAATTTCCGAACGGACTGCGGGCGGGTTGAACGCGGTCGTCGCGTACGACGCCAGCCCGCCGGATACGGGGGTCTCCTGGCCCTTTGTGTGGTACTTGCGCGATTTCACCGCGCTGCGTTCGTTCGACAGCCCAACGCGTTCCCTCAGGGAAGCCGTCGCCGTGATCGTTGACCAAAAGAACTTCGACAAGATCTATCCCGCGCTGGGCAATGAGTTCTACGAGTTCAACTACATCCGCATGTGGTGGCCCAACCAGGACTACTTCAACCTCAACAGGGAGCGCGTGCTGAACGCGCTCACAGACCCGAACATCCGCGCGGGCATCTTCGACATCTGGTTCGACCGCGATTACACCCGCTACGCGCAGGCGGTCGGCAGTTCGACCATGACGTTGACCACCTGGCAGCCCTCCGACCAGATGAAACTCTTCGTGCGCAAGGATGTGGCGTCGAAGATCTGGAATTACGGCGTGGGACCCTCGGAGGCGACCCTTACGACGGACCCGTATGAGGGAGGCACCATCTCCCTGTCCGCCGACCTGATCTTCGGCAGCGAGCGCTACCCGCGCGGGTTGAACGCGCCGCGTTCCATCGCGCGCGGCGTCAATGCGGATTTCTACATCGCCGATTCGCGCAATCACCGCATCCTTCACATCGCCTCCGATGGAAGCCTTCTGCATGAATGGGGCTCGTTCGCCGACGCGTTTACTGGCGACGCGCCCATCGGCGCGTTCAACGAACCCTGGGGCGTTGCCGTCGGACCCGATGGTTCTGTCTACGTGAGCGACACGTGGAATCATCGCATCCAGAAATTCACCGAGGACGGACAACCGATCATGATGTGGGGGCAATACGGACAACCGACTCCCGGCGTTCCCGAATCGCTCAGTTCGTTCTGGGGTCCGCGCGGTATTGCGGTGGACGCGCGCGGCAATGTGTTGGTCGCCGATACAGGCAACAAACGCATCGTAGTCTTCGATAAGGATGGGAATTACATTACTGAATTCGGCTCGGCGGGTTTCGACCCCGGTCAATTCGACGAACCGGTCGGCCTCGCCGTCGCGCCGGATGGGACGGTTTACGTGACCGATACGTGGAACCAGCGCGTGCAAGCCTTTACCCCGTCCGATGACGGAAAATTCTACTTCCCCATCCTGCAATGGGACGTCAACGGCTGGTTCGGGCAATCGTTGGACAACAAGCCCTTCATCGCAGTCGGCGCGGACGGGCGCGTCTTTGTCACCGACCCGGAAGGGTACCGCGTGATCGAGTTCACAGCGGAAGGTCAATTCGTGCGCACCTGGGGGGATTTCGGCAGCGGGCTCGCTGAGATCGGCCTTGCAGCAGGCATCACCGTTGACCAACTGGGTTTCGTCTGGGTGACGGACGCCGGCAACAACCGCATATTGAGATACAGGCTGCCGTAAACTGAGCCAGCCCTTATCCCAATACAATGACAGTCACTTTATCGTCGAAAGTGACTGTCATTTATTTTGATGGCTTCCTGGTGTTTAGTAGGCTACACGTCCACCGCGATGCAGGTCAGGGTTTGTTCGATGCCGGGAATGGGTTGAATGGAAGTGGCGATCATGGAACCCAATGCGCCTATATCCTGCGCTGTGACGACCGCCACCGCATCATACGGGCCGAACGTCATGTGTGCCTCGATGGTGCTTTCGAGTTTCTTCAACTGGCGCACCACGTCCTTGACTTCGCCTGCCCGGATTTTGATCAATACGTATGCCTTCATTGTCAGACTCCTTTTTTGTTCGAAATCAATCCTTCCCGGGGCGCAGGAAGATCGCCCAATACACAGCCGCGACCAGCACCGCCCCGCCGATGATATTCCCGATCGTCACCGGGATCAAATTGTTGAGGACGAACGCCTTCCACGTCAACTTGTCGAGATGCGCCACCTTGTCCCCAACCGTCGCGATGTAGGCTGGGTCGAAAAATTTTATGAACAGCGCATACGGAATGAAATACATGTTGGCGATGCTGTGTTCGAAACCCGCCGCAACGAACGCCGTGATCGGAAAGATGATCGCGGCGATCTTGTCAATCACACTGCGGGCGCTGAACGTGAGCCATACTGCAAGACAGACCAGCGCATTACATAGGATACCCAGCGCCACCGCCTGCAGAAAACCGAATTCGACCTTTGCCACGCCGATCTTCAACGCGGCGATCCCGACCGAATTCGATCCAAAGGTATATTGCTTCGTGAAAAACATCAGGATCACCGTGCCGATGGACCCGACGAAATTCCCCACATAGACGATAGCCCAGTTTCGAAGGAGAGCGCGCCCCGTCACCTTGCCGTTTGCCCACGCCATCACGATCAGGTTGTTGCCCGTGAATAGTTCCGCTCCGCCCACCACGACCAGGATCAGACCGAGGGAAAATACCAGGCCGGTCAAAAGCCTGTTGAACCCATAAGGAAAACCCGTCGTATATGCCGTCTCCCCTCCCGAGGCCGTAACCGTCATGCTCCCGGCGCTTACAGTTGTGGCAAAGATTGCGCCCAATGCAATGAACGCGCCAGCCAGCACTGCCAGCATGAACATCTTCAGGAAGGGCATCTCCGCTTTTCGCACACCCAGATATTCGACCCGCGTTGCCATCTCCTGCGGCAGAAGCGCATCAATACGAATTTCAGCCACATTCACCTCCACGATTTGTGATATTTTTCACATACAGAATATAACAGAGGCAATGAAAAAAAGCAGGAAGGATTGTAACCAGTTCGCCGTGATGTTCATCCAGTTGTCGGGCGCGTGATCCTTTCAGGCGCAAAGCGCGTCGCCCGCCCGAAATCATTCCTTCTTTGCGCTCCCCAGCCAGGCAAATACGCCGCCTCCAAACAGGGCAAGAGCGATGATCCCCAGTACCGCTCCCATGATCATCGCGGAGGCGGGTTGGGCGGAGGTCGAAACAGGCGGCGTGAGGGTGAAGGCTGTGAACGAGCGCGTCGAGGCTGGAGAGGGCGAAACCGTCGGCGTCGAAGTCGAAGTCGGCGCGACGGTAGAAATTTCCGCAGGGGATCCGGCGGTCGGTCCCGCCTCCCTTTCGATCAACAACTTCTCGCCCGGAAAGATCATGTCACTGGACAGGTCGTTCAATCGCTTGATCTCGTCAATTCTGACATCGTACGAGACCGCGATCTGCCACAGGGTTTGACCGGGGAGGACTTCATGAATCACCTCTCCGCTCGCGTTGGGCGTGCTGATGATGACGACGGGAACCAGCGCTTCGCCCGCAGGGACGGCTGATCCGCCTCCGAGGGAGGGGGTCACAACTTGAGGCGCGCCGCTGGCGGTGGGACGCGCGGCGTCAATGACGTAATACACCCTGCCATTCGCCACCGCGACGCCCGCGCCGATCTCGGTCAGGTTCGGGGAAAGCATGGTGTTCAAGTGCGGCGCGTCGCCTGTCCATTGATTGACGGCGGCTTCCGCGGTCATGTTTTCGTCGCCGGAGGTGATGTTTTCCGCGCGAAAACCTCCCAGCGAAAGATCCCCGGCAAGCGGATAGCCCGCTGCAAGCAAACGATCGGTAAGGCTGATCCCGCCCGGCCCCGAATGGGAGACGAGACCGGTCGCCGCCATAAAAGCCGCCTGGTTCTGCGCGGTGTACATCAAAATCGAACTGATACCGTACGCGGGTAGCCCGTTCGAGGCGCGCAGGGCGTTGACGGCGTTGATCAGGTCATGGGCGGAACCGGCGGGTTGAGGCGCGCGCAACAACGCGGTGCGCGGGATGAGAGGCAGGGAAAGCACAGGCAAGAGTGCGAACATCGCCGAAATGAGGGTACGGAGGAATTTATGATTCATATCGAATGGGAGCAAGGTTCCCTGAGTCCAGAGGCAACGAGAGCAAGGCTACCTGAATCCAAAAATGCGAATAGTTGATTATAAAGGCGTCAGCCCCTCAATAATCGAATCTCATCCTGTGTTAAGTCCCGCCATTTGCCGGGTGGCAGGTCGCCGAGTTGAATGGGACCGATCGCCACGCGGACGAGGCGCAGGGTGGGCAAACTGACGGCGGCGGTCATGTGGCGGATCTGGCGCTTCTTTCCTTCGCGCAGTTTGATTTCGATCCACGAGGTGGGCCCGTGCGGGGTGACGGGCTTGGGTCGCTGAGGCAGGTTTGGGTCAGGGATGAGGCGGACTTTGGCGGGGAGGGCGCGATAGTCCTTGAGTTGGATCCCGCGTTCGAGTTGATTCAATTTATCCTGAATCGGTTTTCCCTCCACCATCACCCAATAGGTTTTCTCGATGTGATGTCTGGGATCGGTCAGGCGTTTGATGAGCGAGCCGTCGTCCGTGAGGAGGAGCAAGCCTTCGCTGTCGCGGTCCAGCCGTCCCGCCGCGTAGACGCCCGGCACGTCAATGAACCGTTTGAGGGTGGGATGCCCGGTGCCTTCGTCGGTAAATTGCGAAAGGATGCCAAAAGGTTTATTGAAAAGGATGTATCGCATTTCGGTCGTATAATATCAAAATCAACGAGAGGAGAATGTTATGGCTGACCAGAAGAAGGTGGCGATACCGGGCAAGGTTCAAAAGGATAAATCCAACAAAAGGAAATTCAAGGTCGAAAAAGGCAGCGACTCCGAGGTTGACGTCGAGATCGAGGTCCTGGAGGCTGGCGATTACGAGGTCGAAAAACTCTCCATGGACGGGCTTCCCTCTCAGATGAAGGACGGAAATCCCATCCGCTGGTTCAACAATTTCGCCATCAAAAAAAACGGGAAGTACATCAGGCAGAAATATCGGGTGACGATCCCGGGCGTCTCGAACCTGGGGAAATCGAGGCTGGTGATTTATGAGGGAAGCGGCGACCCATATTACTATACCGGCAGGATCGAAAACGATACGTTCGAATTGTCCAGTGGCGATCCGGCGGCAGGCGGAGCGCCTTAACCCAGGTTTGCCTGAACGACGTCGCGCAGGGCGCGACGCCAGGGGATGTTTTCGATATAACGCCTGCGGTCGGCTTCGCTGCTGAAGCGCGAGGTTTGCGCGTCCAGCAACTCCTTTGCCTGGCGCAGGACCCACTCGGTGCGCGGATCTTTTGTCCTTTCGAGGAATCGGTGGCAGGTATAATAGATCCACATGGGTTCATCCGCGCCGGTGAGGGGCGAGCCGCTCTCCAGGAAGCGCAGGATCTTTTCCGCCTCTTTTGCAGCGGAGTCGAGATCGTCCACCCGCAAATATAACTCGACCAACCCGGCAAGCGGTTCCATGGACAGGGATAATTGATTCAATTTTTCCCGTATTTCGACCGACCGATGGTACGCGTCCCGCGCCAGATCGAATTCCTCGAGCAAGAGATGGGCGCGACCCATGTACAACATCGCCCAGGCTACGCCGGACATGTCGGAGATTTTCTTTGCCAGTCCCGCCGCCTGCTGCGCCTGTTTCAGGGCTGCCTCAGCCTGGTTCTGCATGATGGCGATGGAGCTCAAATTGATCAAAGTGTAGGCTTCCTGGAACTGGTCGCCAGTTTCGCGGGATATGGGCAGGGACTGTTCGTGATAGGAACGGGCGGCGTCGAAGTCGCCCTGCATCCCGGCGGCGAACCCCATGTTCGAGAGCGTGCCGGCCTCCATGTAACGGTCGCCGATTTTGCGGGCAAGTTCGTAGGCTTTTCCGAAGTATTCGCGGGCGAACGAATAATTCCCATTCACCTCCCCTTCCAGTTTGGCGAGATGATTCAAGGCGCGACATTCCAAAGCCGGATCCCTGATTTCGTGCGCGATGGCGAGAACCTCCAATAAATAATCGCGGGCTTCCGCGAGCCTGTTCAGTTCCAACGCCACCCAACCCATCGTATTGAGAATCCTGCCCTCCTGTTTTTTGTTCTTCGCCATGCGGCTGAGCGAAAGGGTCTTTTGCCCGTGCGACATGGCTTCGTCCAGCCGCCCCAAATGCAGAAGGCAGGTCATCTTCACCACTTGCGTAAAGAGATACAATTCCGTGCGATGCAGATCGTGGGAGGTAGCATCCACGCGTTCCGCGTATTCGATCGCTTCGAGGTAATTGCCGGCGTAAAAAAGATACGCGGATCGCAACAGCAGGAGTTTCGCGAAGCGATCGGGGTCGTTGATTTTTTCAGCCCATCGCTCAAGCAAATTCAGGTCCTGCAATTGCAGGTCGCGCCTGCCCATGCGCGAGTGGATTTCGACGCGCTCCGCGACGAGGTCGAATTGTGTGCCGAGGTCGTCGGGATCGGCGCAGGCAAGCGCTCGCGTGTAATATTCCACTGCCTGATGATTTTGATACGCATCGGTGGAAACCCTGGCGGCAAGGGTATAGTAGTTTTTCGCCTTTTCGCGGTGATCGCCCTGCTCGGCGTGATGGGCAAGTTCGGCGTAGCGATTTTCAGCCTCATCCATGTAAAGTTCCTCCAACGCGCTCAATGCGAGAAGGTGTAGTTCCTGCCTGTGCGAGCGCATCTGCATGGAATATGCCGCATCCCGCAGAAGACCGTGATAAAAGATGTAACGCATCTCCTGAAGAGGCAGCAGGATGGAGGCTTTCTCCGCTTCGGAAATGTGCGCGGCGATATTGGCAGTGGGTTCCATCATTTTCTCCAGCACGCGGACTTCGAACTCGCGCCCCAGGATGGAGGCGGTTTGCACAACTTTCTTGACCTCGTGCGACAATTGATCGAGACGCGCAATCAGTAGGGCACGGATGTCGCCGGGCAGAAGCGTAGAACGCCCGTGCTTCACCTGGCGCCAGCCTGTAGCGCTCATTTCCAGCAGGCTTTCCTCCCGCAGGTAACGAATGACCTGCTCGGCAAAATAGGGATTGCCCTCGGAGTGGGACACGACCAGCCTGGTCAATTCCTCAGATATGGAACCGCCAAGTATGTTCTCGGCGAGATGGGAGAGTTCATCGCGGGTAAGTCCGGTCAATTCGATCTCGGCGTCAATCAGCTCTTCGAGCAGGGAGCGATCCACACCCTGCGCGCGATACGCAAAAATCATCGCCACAGGGTAGACATCGGAGGCGGCGGATAACGAACGTTTCAATTGCAGGAGGAATCCAAGCGTATCCTGGTCCACGAAATGGAGGTCATCCACAAAAAGGATGAAGGGCTGCCGCAGGCTTTCGGCTTTGATCAAAGCGATCAGCGCGAGGAGGGTGTTCTTGTATCGCCCCTCCGCGTCCAGTTGATGGTAGAGGGACTCGTCCCAGTGAACGTCCACCAAAGCGCCGAGGATGGAACGCGTACGATCGAGTTCGCGCGCCAGTTCCAGGTCGGGGATGGAAGCGAGCAGACCGTCCAATTTCGAGTCGAAGGCGCGCCGACGTTCCGCCTGGGGCTGGGTCTGCGTGACGCCGAAATATCGGAAAAGCCACCCGCGCAATGGGTTGAAGGAACGGCGCAGAACCTGGTCCGCCTGGCAGACCGCCCACAATGCGTCGCGTTCAGCGAACAGGCGGGAGGCGTTGAACGCCTGAATCAGCCGACCCTTGCCAATGCCCGCGTCACCCTGCACGCCGATCACGCCCGCGAACCTGCCCTGCCACAACGGCTCAACGAAGCTGGTCAGGCGCTGCAATTCATCGGCGCGTCCGACCATCTCGTCCCGGTAGATGACATTCGATAGCGGCTTGCGTCCCCGCATCACGTACACTTTTTGTTCCGCCGCGAAGCCTTTGAAGATTTGCGACCCGACGAAATCGAGATCGAACCGCTGCGAGACCCTGCGCGCAACCCGATCATCCACCCAAATGGCGCCTTCGGGCGCGGTCATCATAAAACGGGAGGCAAGGTTCACGCCCCAACCGTAGCAGGTGTAATCCTCGCACATTTCACTGCCAAGATAACCGGCGTGCGCGACGTAATAGGTCACCCCGGTTGTGATGGGAAAATCCACCCACTTCTGCAGGTCGAGGATGAAATGCAGGGCGCGCGCGATGTCGTTCTCGTAGGCGACCGGCGCGCCCCACAACATGAGCAGGTTGCATCCCTTGTCCCCGAAATCGAGACGGGTCAGCAAACCGCCGTATTGCCCGCGCAGTTCGAAGACCCCGGCAATGAAATCCTCCAGTTCCGCATCGGACAGTTCGGGAATCCGCATGAACAGATTGACGATCTGACGGAACTCGCCCCGCATGTCATACACGACGACCTCTTCCGGCATGAAGCGGCGCGAAATCTCCACGTCCACCGGATGCAATTCGTACGGGATCGTCTCCGGCGCGCCGCCGAGGAAGCCGGTCAAACGGTGAAAGGCGCCGTGCGGTTTCGTCTTGATGGAATCCCTGAGAAGTTCGTACATCCCCTGCGTCAGCACGATCTCGCGCGCCCGTGCCTGATGTTCCGCCTCCGCCGATTCCACCACCGCCGAGCCGCGAAAATAATAGGTTGCCTGCGAACCGTCCTGTGAACACAGAATGCGCCAATCAACCGAACCTATCGTGACGCCGATCTTGACCGAAAAAGGGAACGTGCCGTATACCGTGCTTCGTTCGGGGTCGCGCAAAAGGTCCCGCTGGATCATCCACGAGGAAGCCAGGGCGCGCAGAGCCGTCGTCTTTTCGTCCCCCTGGATGGGAAACAGCGCCATCACGCCGTCGCCCGCAAAACTGACGATCTTGCCGCCATAACTGAAGATGCTCTTCACCAACGGATCGAAAACGCTGTGCATCAAACCCGCCAGCACCTCCGCCCCGTGTTGTCCATGTTGCATCAGCGCGTCGGTCATGCGGGAAAAACCCGAAAGATCGAGAAACATGCCAACCGCTGGAAACTCCCCCCTTAAGATGCCCTTTCGATAATTCTCGACGATCAATTCAGGAACGACACGATGCATGGGTAAATTGTAGCATGTATAATCACGCCATGCCAATCAGCGGCTGCGAGATCAGGATATGCGACTCGTGCGGACTCCGTTACCCTCTAGCAGAGGGACATCCGTACGGGACGCGTTGCCCCGCCTGCCTGGGAAGGACACGCGTCGTCCTGACCCGTAAACTGGCCGCTGAACCCGGGCATGGTCTCTCCGATAATTCTCACCGCGAAGGCGCGAAGACCGCAAAGGAATCGAACGAAGCGAGGGAAGGCGGTTTGGCGGTATTGCTGGATAACATCCGCTCGGCGTGGAATGCGGGTTCGATCCTGCGCTCGGCGGAGGGATTCGGGTTCGCGCACGCCTTTTTCTGCGGGATCACGCCCACCCCTGAAAACGAAGCGGTGACGCGCGCCTCGCTCGGCGCGGAGGATTCGGTTCCATGGTCGTACCACAAGGACGCGGTCAAACTGGTCGGAGGCTTGAAGAGGGAGGGATGGCAGGTATACGCGCTGGAGGAGGATGAGCGGGCGGTCATACTCGAGGAATACGAACGCGAAGACCGGAAGGCGGTATTGATCGTGGGCAATGAAATAACGGGGGTGGACCCGGAACTACTTGATCTGTGCGAGCGGATATTCTTCATTCCCATGCGCGGGGAGAAAAAATCGTTCAACGCAGCGGTGGCGTTTGGAGTTGCGGCGCACGCCTTACAAAACCCTCGAAGGAGGAACGTATCGCAATGACAGGCGCATGTGTTATCATGTCCACACCAACCATAACGAGAGGAGAGCAACCATGGCTATCAAACTGCTTGTCCCGGTGAGCGGACCGATCACGCAACTGTTCGGCTTGAACCCGGAGCTCTACAAAAAGTGGGGCTTCCCCGGTCACAACGGAATTGACTACGGCATCCCAAACGGGACCCCGATCATGGCGGCGGCATCCGGCACCGTGGCGATGGTCGGGTTCGAAAATGGCGGCTATGGCAATTACGTCAAACTCGCCCACACGGACGGGAGCAAGACCTATTACACGTACTACGCCCACTTGGCGAGCGCGGCGGTCACAGCCGGTCAGAAGGTGAAGGCTGGCACGGTGATCGGTTACAGCAACAACACCGGCGCAAGCACAGGTCCGCACCTGCATTTCGGTTTGAAGATTGACGGGGAAAACCCCGCCTACAAGGGATACGTGGACCCGATGCCCTACTTCTCCGCGGCGGGCGCGGAGGAAGGAGCGGAGGGAATCGAAGCGGACCTGCCGGACGCGGTAAGCCTTCCCTCCAGCCTGTCGTTCGAGGTCATTCCCGAGGTGTTGAACGTCCGCAATGGACCGGGCGTCGAATATACGATTGTGGGTCAACTGCAAAAGGGAAAAGTGGTAAGCGGAAAACGCCTGCATTCCAAAAGCGTATGGATCGAATACGAAAAGGGCAAATGGATCGCGCTGGCATTCAACGGGATTGCGAACCTGAAGGTGAAGTAACAAAAACAAAACATCCCGAAGGCATATCCTGAAATTCTCTACCGTACCTGGAACCCTAAAGGTCTCCTTACCCTTTGCAAAACCCCAATTCACAGGAAAGACTTTTAGAGAGTGTTTTGAAATTCAGACCCTAAAGGTTTTTCTGGCGAATCGGATTCAAAATTTGCACAGAAAGCCTGCTTGAAATGCTTTTTTGCTTGCAATAGAAACCTTTAGGGTCTCTGTCTTATATTTTCAAAACACTTTCTTTGGGTTTTTCCGAGAGGTTTGTACGGCGGCAAATCCTGAAAAAGCCTTCGGGACGTTTTTTAGTTCAGGGATTCCAGCCGCCCGCGAATCTCGTCGAGCAGTTTCTGTATCTCCTCCCGTTCGCGGATGGCGTTCTGGAGGGAGGTTTTGAACGATTGTTTCTGCGGTTCCTGGAGCGTTTCCAGCAGGTGTTGGTCGCGGCTGATCTGCGTGTTCTTGTGCCTGAGTTTGGACTCCAGCCGTTTTTTGTATCCCTCATAAAACTGTTTCTCGTCCAGGGGTCGGGCATCCTGCGCGCCTTCCGCGAGCAGGCTGTCAATCATGGGGAAGAACGTCTCCATATCCACCGGTTTTTCGACGAAACGGGTCACGCCGATGGTGAGCGCGAACTCCTTGTCCTCCGGGGCGACGTAGGTGGCGGAAAGGAAGACCACCGGTATATTTCGCGTGGCGGGATCGAGACGAAGGCGATGCACCAGGCTGAAACCGTCCATCTTGGGCATCAGGATGTCGGTGATGATGAGCGCCGGGCGCTCCTTTTGGATGATCTCCATCGCCTCCTCCCCGTTGGTGGCGGTCACAACGCGATAGCCCTTGAACTTGAGGGTTTCATTGAGAAGGACGAGGATGTCCGGGACATCCTCCACGACGAGCAGGAAGCCTTTTTGTTTGTCCATGGGCTTATTCTAACCTTTTCCTCCCGAATGGTAAATAAAGAGGAAAGTTACGGGAGATACAAGTACACAGGTCGACAGGTAAACAGGCGGAGAGGTTGCCGCCATGCCCGCAAGGCAGACCGTTAACCGTGAACCGTTGCGAATCAATATGGCGGTTCGGCGGGACCGTCATACCCGCACATGCCCAGGCGCGGCGAGTTGACCAGTTGCACAGGTTCGCCATAATTCAAGTGGGGATGATCTTCCACATGTTCCTCGCAAAGGTAGGGATTTTCATCCACATCCCCTTCGATGAGACATTCCATGCAGAGATATGCCGCAGGCTTGTTACAGTCCCGGCAATGCGTTTCGGGCATGTCGTTGCGCGCCATCAATGCGATGGGGTGTTTCGTCGTCGCTTTTCCCTTTCGAGAGCCGACAATGCGAATCCTGGTTTCGGATGTGGTTCCAAAATCATAGAGATGAAGCAGGTCGGGCTCTTTTGGAAACACATCGTCCGCCTTGCGCGCCTTGCCGACATCGTACCCGCCCCAGCCTCCAACCGTGAACTTGCTCAAGTGACCGCAACATTCCAGCCAGATATGGCGCAGATACGAATCGAGTTTTTCGAGCGTCGCCGAGCCGCGCATTTCGAGATCGAGCCAGAAATCCCTGGCGTAAGCATCCTCCACTCGAATATGCCAAAGCCTTTCTTCGGGTAGTTTCCCCGCTTCGGCAGATCGAATTGCCTGCGCCCGCTTCCCGCATTTTTCAAGATGACGGGACATGCCGCTTTTGGGTGTTTCCTCGCCGCAGTATTGACACCTTCCGCGTGATTGTGGTTTGCGTGACATGGAATCTCCTTTTATGCAGGACGCCAACGCCTCGCTTTTATTTCATCGAGGCAGGTCGCCCGGTCATCGAATCAGGGGTTCTCCCAAAATATCTCCGCCCAATGAACAGGGTGATCGGTCGCCGAATCGGGAGGCAGGACGTAGACCGGGTTCCGCACGCTCAGCGACGGGGAAACGAAAATGTGGTCAATGCGATTTTCGCCGGACATATCCACGCCGTCGTCGCCGACTTCGGAGGGATAGACGCTGACCCAGGCGTTGACGTACACGCCGTCAATCAGTTGATAGGCTTCCTCGTAGTCCCGCAGGTTGTAATCGCCAAGCGCGATCACGTAGGGTTTATCCTTCGAGCGATCCAGGAGCATGCGGGCGAATACCAGCATGGCGGTATCCGAGCCGTCAGGGTGGACGTTGTAAATGGTGAACACGCGCCCGTCCACTTCGATCTCCGCTTCGGTCGTGCCGATCTCGTCCTTGTCGCTGAACGTGAAGACGGTGCGCGGATTCATCAGCGGATATTTCGAAAGGAGGGCAGTTCCGAACGTGCCGGTCACCGTGGTCGGTCCGTAATAAGAGTAATAGCCCAGGTTTTCGGCGAAATATCGAACGTAATCGTTGTTGTTGAGGGAGATGCGCGTCGAATCGGATTCCTGCAATGCAAGGATGTCCGGCGAGACCTTGCGGATGAGCGCCAGTTGCGCGTCGAAAGACCTCTCTCCGAAATCGTCGTTGGATTGCTGGGTGTTGTAGGTCATCACCACGAGGGAGGTTCGATTCGCCGTTTCGATCTGGGCGCGTTTCGCAGGCAAAGAGAAAACTACAGTTATCAGAAAGATCGTCGAAAGCAAAACAGCCCATTCCCAATGCAACCACCGGACGGAATCTTTTTCATAAACGTATTCCGTTCTCATTGCGCGCCAGGCGAGCAGAGCAAGAAACCCGGCGATGAGGAAATAAGGCAGCCAGAATTTCCCTCGAAACCACAGGCTGACCGGTTCGACGTAGCCCCACACGTTGGTAAAAATGTGGGCAAAGACGAGCAGGATCAGGACAAAACCGCCCAGCAGAATGCCGGGAATCAGACTGCGCGAGGCTAGGTCTGTGCGCCCTATTTGGTCGAGGAAGAGGCGCGCATCGAGAAAGATCACCGGGAAGAAGAGAAGCGTGAGAATCAACGGGATTTGCTGAACCCAGCCGGGGGGTGTGACAACTACGGGAGCGGAATCAGGCGTCGGCGGGAAGGGGACGCGGTGCGCGAGAAGGGTAGCGGTCAGGGACAGGGTGAAGAGCAGGTTCCAAAGCAGGATAAGGCGCGGGCTGAGCCATTCCAAAACATCCGTTCGCGCGAGCGAAATCCAAACCCATCCGATAGAGAGCAGGCTGACCGCGATCACGATCAGGGTGTAGTTCCCTTCGGTCCAGCGGGCGATGACCGAGGGAGCGGAGAAGGCAAACCAAACCATCGCGAGGACAAGGAAGAGACCGAGGATGAGAGCCGCCGCGCCGCCCGATTTTTCCGCGCCCGCCGCTTCGCCCTCGACTTCGAGTTGACTCAACAGACCGCCGAGGATCAATCCTGCGCCCCAGCCGACCCACCCGCCGGCGGGGATGAGTGAATAATCGAGACCATGACCCGCCGTTCGCAGCAATACGGACAGGCTGACCGCCAACGCGAGCCCGGCGGAAGCCCACAAGCCGGTTTGCGAATCCGCGCCTTTGGGTTTTGCCTTGGACAAGAGGAGAAACATGCCGAACGCGGCAAACACACCGAAGCCGGAAGCCAACATGCGGTTCGCGGTGTTCAGGTAGGGAAGCAAGCCCCGCGCAAGGAATAACGCCGCAAACGTGACCCACAACACCTGACGCGGATATTTTTTGAAGAAAGGAACCAGCAGGATGGGCGAGAAGAAGAACAGCACGCCGAGCGCTTTTTCGTCCAGCCTCGTGTTCATCAAGTCCAGGATGTAGATGGACTCGACCAGCGTCCCGGCGGATTGAATGAAGAACAGGATGGCGATCGCAAAGACGGGGATGATCGTAAGGGATTTTTTCACTTCCTTGCTCCTTCGACGGAACGATCAAAGAGCCTGTTTCGTTGTAATTGCTATCATACCATCAGTTCAGGACGCGCCCCTGCAACGATCATTGGCAGGGAGGCAAGTCTCTCATACGGAATTTAGATCATGTTTGTAAAATCGCCCGCCATGCTCGAAGATACCCGACCCACACAACGCCTGAGTCAGTTTCAGGCAATTCCCGCCGCTGCCACCGGAAAACGGAGGAGGAAGAGTCGCCGCTTCCTGCCCGTCCTTCTGTTCATCGTTATTGCTTATTTCCTTGCCCCCCTGCGGATCAATATCCTTCTTCTCGGCACGGATGTTTCCCCGGAACGCGGAAGCGTCGGGCGCACGGACACGATCCTTTTGACCACCGTCGTGCCGCTCAAGCCGTACGTGGGGATGCTCTCGATCCCGCGCGACTTGTGGGTGCATGTGCCGAGTGTGGGAGAACAACGGATCAACACCGCGTATTTCTTTGCGGAGGCGAACCAGCCCGGGTCGGGGCCCGAGGCGGCGCTTGCCGTCATCCGCCAGAATTTCGATGTGCCGGTGCGTTACTATGCCGTCATCCATAGGACATCCACGCCGCTACGCTCGCCACACTTTTGTCCTCCCCAAGCCCTCGAATCTCGATCCGGCGCCTGCCTCTCGCTCTCGGACATCCTCCCCTGCAGGGACTCGATGTCTCGACCAGGCTCGACAACCGCCCGCGCCACCACGCCTGCAAGGACAACGTCCCGAAGGTTCGGGTGGACAAAGTTTGTCGCTTGAAAAAAACCTTCGGGACGGTTCATTCATGCAAAACTCTCCGCCAGCAGGGACTGGAACAACCCCTCCGCCTGCCTCTCCGCCTCGGACATCCTCCCTCGCAGGGACTCGACCCGCGCCACCACGCCCGCAAACTCTTCTTGCAGGTTCAGCGGTGGACAGATTACTTTGAATTCCTTGAGTTGCCCTGCATTCAATATTCCCATCGTTCCACCATGAGATAAATCAGCAAGTTGTTTTTGAACTGACGAAAGTTGAAGATATTCTGAAAGAAAAACTGAATTCAATTTATCTTTGCGTGGCGATATTTTCAGCAAACGTGGATTGATAATTCCAGGTTCTATGCCTTCTGGCACGATAATAGTTTTCCCAAAAGTTCCAACCAAACTAATCAAAATATCATTTGGCTTCACTTCGTATGGTCTAAAATCTTTTTCAAACATCTCCTTGCTGATGTAATAATCGCCAATCGAAAAACTTCCGCCAATTACTTGCTCTTGCCCGTAAATACGATAACCACTTTTTGTGTAAATTTCTTTTTTCAAAGATGAGCCAAATGGACCAGCCTTGATTCCATTCGTTGGTTCGCAGAGTTCGGCAAGATAAAAAATATCAAAACCTTTCTCATTTGTTACGGGGTTTCCAAACATCTCCAAAAACACGGACTGGAGCAGGGACTCGCCGAGTTCGCGCGCCCTCCGCCGCAGGTGGCGCAGACGGTCGGCGCGCGCCAGCAGGGACGCAATCCGCTTTTGCTCGGTCAGCGGGGGAAGGGGAATTTTTATGGTTTCAAGGTCTTCGCGTGCAATGGCGGCAAATGTTGAACCTGTACCTGCTTTGGCTAATTCAGGTTCGTAGAATCGCAAGAAGTAAAGCAGAAAATCACGATCAAGTTTTTCACCAACTCGAATAACTGATAAACCACGTCCAATCGCAGATTTTTCTCGGCTTATGTTCGTTGGACCAACTGGCGCACGAACAGAAATCAAAATATCGCCAGCCTCTGCAATGCGACTTGGCTCTGTGCAATAAACTCTCGGCGTTGGATACATATCACCAAAATCAGTTTTGCCTTGATAAAACGGCAAGCCTTCGCCAACCGTGTTGTAGGTTGAAGAAGGCGGGCTTTGTCCCATGATTACTTTGGCAACATCAGCAAGAGGTTCGTAATTCATAAAATCATCCAAAACCGTCCCGAAGGCTTGCCCTGAGCATGTCGAAGGGTCGGGGAATCGTCAAAGTTCTGCAAGTTCAACCTTCGGGACGTTGTACTATTCACCATTCACCAATTTCCCAAGTTCCCGAATCTCATCCAACATCACACTCTCCAACCGCGCCAGGCGTTCAAGCCGCTGCCAGTTGGCGCGGCAATTCATCCCAAATGCGATTATCCAACAGCCTGCCGGTTTTCTTTTTGCGCGTGCCGCCCCATTGTTTGAAGAAAAACGGTACGCCCGCCGCCTGGCACTGGTCGCGGATGCTGCGCACCCATTCCTGCGCCATCGGTCGAGCATGGGGCCCCGATTCGCCGCCGACAATCACCCAGTGAATGCCTTGTAAGTTCATATTCGGCAGCGGTCCTAACAGCGGTTCGCAAGACAGGAATTTAATCGCCGCGTTGGTCTGGCGCAACAGGTCAATTCGATAGGCATAATCCGCGTTCTCCACGCTCACGCCCATCCAAACGTTTGGGGACCAGGCTAATACGGGGTCTAATTCCAGCAGGCGCTCGGCGCGCTTGGTGAGAACCTGAAATTGATGCCAGTGGGCGCGGCGCATGACATCAAAAATACGCTGGATAAACGTCAGCGGAACGTCCTTATGGAATAAGTCGCTCATGGAATTGACGAAAATATACTGCGGTTTCGACCAACGAAGCGGCTCTTCCAACGCTTCGGGATGCAGCGTCAGGCGAAACCCGTTGCGGTATTTTTCCAACCCCATTGCCTGTAAACGTTTTGCCATCCGCTCGGCGTAACAGTGTTTGCAACCCGGGCTGACCTTATTGCAGCCAGTTAATGGATTCCAGGTTGACTCTGTCCATTCAATGCTCGAAGCAGCCATAGAAATACTCCTTGTAACCGCTTAAGATTGTAGCACATTTGTTCAATTTTACATTAAACGCAATTGACCGCTCGGCAGGTTTTTGGTCACATCTGCCCAAAATTTATTTCCCAAGGGATGTTTACAGGCAAACAACAGCCGATAAAGCGGGGCATCTTTGGAGTTTTTGAATATCGGTTCGGGCAAGGGGTCATACACATAGCCAAACGATTTCAGCTTGCTTTTGTAATAGTCCAGCAAAGCGCGATGTAAAAAGGATTCCTCGCCACGCTGATATTTCTGGTAAATTTGACGCCAGCCGGTATCGCCAAAGAACAGGTCAATTCTGGTGGGCGGTTTCTGGTCTATTTCTTTGGCGCCCTCTCGTGAAATGCCCATTTGCGGGTAGTAAATAATCAGGTCGGTTCGGCGCGATGCCAGTTTTTCCACCGTTTCCCAGTGAAGTTCCAACCCTTCAGGGTCGAGAAAAGCCAGGTTAAGCGATTGCCATTTATCTGTGATGGGCTTGTCAATTGCCAGGATGGTTTTCACGACGCGATTGACGACCTGATTGGCATCTCCCACCTCAAAGGAAATTTTGGAATACTCCGCCGAAAATTGCGCGCAACGTTTTCGTAAGACTTCAATATTTGCGCTTTCCAGGTCTGAGAAAAAGTAGCGGTCAAAGGGTCTTTTTTGAGATAACGCCAGCAGTGGAGAGCCAAGAAGCAAGCGACCGTCAGGCAGGGCGTTTTTTCCTGGTCCTGCAAACAAGTCAATGTAGTGAATCGAGCGCCATTTTTGCTTTTCTCCGCGCATTGAGACAATGAACCGATCAAGATAAGCGTTCAAATAGAACAGTTTATCGTAGGTCCATGCGCCGCCGTGCGTGCGCAGGGGCAAATTGTCGGCAATGGTTTCCAAATCGGGCAATTTGTTTGGCATTCTGTATCCTCCGATATGAGCTATTTCGGGAGATTATGTTACCGTCCAAAACCGTCCCGAAAGGTTCAAGTCCAACCTTCGGGACGTTGTACTATTTACCATTCACCAATTTCCCAAGTTCCCGAATCTCATCCAACATCACACTCTCCAACCGCGCCAGGCGTTCCAGCGTCACAGACGGCTTCTCGTGATAGGCGGCGTCCGCGTCCACTTGACGGTAGCGGCTGGCAGAAAGGTCATATTTGTTGGCTTTGACCTGCTCCTTCGTCACCCAGAATTGGCGGGTCAGGCGGTCGAGTTCCGATTGTGGATTGGCGATTTTCGATTGCAATTCGGCGAGTCTTGCCTGCGCGTCGGAAAGAGCGTTTTGAACCGCTAAGGGCGCAAAGTCCGCTAAGTTTTCTTTTTGATTTTCCTTCGCGCTCTTAGCGTGCTTCGCGGTTAACGAATCCCCGCCAAGCACAGACTCGAATTGCAACCGATTGATTTCTGCCTGCAACTGCAATCGTTCGGCTTTGAGCGGAGTCAACTGTCGGCGCAGGTCAGCGATTCGTTTCGCGCGGGCAGATTGAAAGTCCGCGTTGAAGCGGTTCTTCCAACATTCCAAAATATCGGGGATGTCGTTCTCGTCTACTTTCGTGCGCTTATCATCCAGCGAAAAACCGTCGTGCGCCATGTCGTAGAACCAGATGTCTTTGGTCTGTGCGCCTTTGGTGAACAGCAGCACCGCCGTGCTCACGCCCGCATACGGCTTGAAGACGCCCGAAGGCATCGAGACCACGCCGTCCAGCCGATTCTCTTCGATGATGCGCTTGCGCACTTCCAC
>JABWAU010000178.1 GCA_013360875.1 Anaerolineales bacterium
CGACGCAATCGCCCTTTAGGATTTCATTGAGCGGCAAGTCCACGGATCATCTCCATGGGCTGAATTATAGCCGATGGCATCGCCGGATTCCCCGCGCGCCGAATCGATCTTCGGAAGATGACAAATCCGTGACTCGTATTGATATTCGGCGGCATGATGCTATACTTGTTTAGAAGGAG
This sequence comes from Anaerolineales bacterium, assembly GCA_013360875.1. Taxonomy (GTDB): domain Bacteria; phylum Chloroflexota; class Anaerolineae; order Anaerolineales; family Villigracilaceae; genus Defluviilinea. Next base: position 180 of record JABWAU010000178.1, read on the forward strand.
AAAAAAACCATGCCGACTTTGATGCAAATTGAAGGAATTGGTCCCGTCCGCGCCGCCAAGCTTCAAAAAGCGGGCGTTCGCGGAACAAATGGACTCTTGGAAAAAGGCGCCACCCGCAAGGGGCGTGTGGAACTCGCCAAAGCCACAGGTTTCGATTCAAAGACGATCCTCGAATGGGTCAACCGCGCGGATCTCTTCCGCGTAAAGGGCGTTGGAACGCAATATTCCGATCTGCTCGAAGCCGCCGGGGTGGATACAGCGGTGGAACTCGCCAAGCGCAAACCCGAAGCCCTGCTCGAAGCGATGACCAGGGCAAACGTAAAGCTCAACAAGGTCAACCAAATGCCCGGCTTGAACAACATCAAAGCCTGGGTCAAGAACGCGAAATCGCTCAAACGGGTGATCGAGTACTAAAACATAAAACTTCCGATGTGATGAGCATCGGAAGTTTGTTTATCAGGTAGCAGCAGCCTTGAGGACGCGCAAGGCTCGCAGAGTGACCCATTTGTTGGGCTGTTTGAGTTTGCCGTAGCTTTGCCAGGTTTTACCGGTGTAGTCGTATTCCAACAGCCAGCGTCCCTGTTCATCCTGTTTATCGCGGATGAGTTTCATCGTATTGGACAGCCGTTTGTCTTTTGCGTACCCGAGACCTGTCAGCGCTTCTGCGATCTGCAAAATGTCTGTGATATAGAAAACGGGGAAGCCGAACTTCCACCAATTCCCGCTCGGCTTTGGCGCCCAGCCGTTGGGATAGTTCGCCGTGACGGGGTCGACTCCAAAGAAAAAATCCACACCTTGTTGGATGGCTCGTTTGACGAGAGGTGTCCTTTCCTTTGCCGGGAGATTCCCAAACGCCAGCATGACTTTGCATCCGCCCCACGCGCAGGGGAGTTTGTTATTTGCGCCGCAGGCGAAGTTCGGTCCGCACTTGCCCGCGTAATAACGGACCGGCGCATGTTTATCCTTCATTGATGCAACACCTTCGCCGGTGGTGGTGCGCGCCATCCATTCGTAAGCGGAATTCAAGCGAGAGTCGTCGCAGCCCAGCTCCGTCAGCGCCCACAAAAGATTCCCTTGCAGGCAATCCACTGTCCCTGAGGGCGAGCCGTTCGTCATCGCAGAGAATTGACCGCCTTCGGTCAAGGCATGGTCGATCAGGTATTTGCATCCCTTTGCGATCCGTTTATCTTCTTTGATATTCGCCCCAAGTTGCGCCAGCAAAATCAGCGCCCAAACCGTCGATTTATATTTCGGTCCGTAACCTGTGCCAGCCCTTGACCAATACCCCTCTGCGTCCATGCGGGATAAAACTTTGGCGATCGGTCCCTCGCGATGCGCCCGCCTCCGCGCGGACCTCAATTCTGAGTCTCGATCCGAGAGTCCGATCACATCCCGAAGCGCAAGATAGCGCGGACCGGGATCATCCGCCTCCAACAGCCAGGGGAGCGGGTCGCCCCGTAATTGATTTCGCCAGGACATGTCTTCCTCCTGCAAGGGTGAAATGCCTTTGCAATATCACTATAGCACGCCGAAAGTCAGATTGCCACTCCATGGATAATAAAACTTCCAACGGGGTGACTGTTGGAAGTTTGCATCTATTTCAACTTCGCAAATGCGCGGACGGGAAAAGTCCCGGCTCCCTTGAACTTCGGCGGGACGGCTGTGAAGGTAAAGCCTTCATCCGGGACGTTTTGCAAATTGCACAGATGCTCAGCAATGAGAATCTCTTCGCGCAGTAACGTCGAGTGGACGGGTCTCGAATTGCCGCGCGTGTCGTCGATGTTGTGCGAGTCGATTCCCACGAGCGTTGCCCCGTTATCGCGCAAATAGACCGCCGCATCTTCGGTAAGGAAGGGATGGTTCTCGAAATACGCATCCGTCTCCCAATGCTCCGACCAGCCGGTGTGGACGAGTACTGCCCGCCCGCGCACATCTCTCCCTTTGAATGCCTCGGCTGTGACCGCCAGCCCTTTGCGCCAGTCCGCGCGGATGACGATGCCTTCGATGTCCACGAACCGCTCCAACCCCACCTCGGATAGATCCTTCCCGTCCGCGTAACGATGAAACGGGCAATCGATATACGTCCCAGTATTCGTCACCATTTCGATCTTCCCGATCTGAAACTCCGTCCCCGGCGCATAACGCGAACGCGACTCTTCGCGGCTGAGAAAGTCGCAGACGATGGCGGCGGGCAGTCCCTTGTAAGTGACCAGTCCGTCGTGGATGGTGTGGCTGAGGTCGATGTAGGCGGGCATATTTATTCCTGAATCGGTTCCCTCTTCGCAGGCTTCACGGGATTCATTTTCCTTTCGATAGTAAGTCAGCGTCAATCAAATCCTGTGGTCTTCCCGCCGCACGTTTGGAAACGATCAAATCCTGTTTGGAAATAAAAACGACTTTCAATCCTTCGAAATCCACCTCTACACGCCTATTCCAGCATTCTCCAAAATTCACCCCCGGAATGCCCATGATGACATCCACTCTAATCGGCGGTACGCCCATTTGAAAGAAAAAACCGTCCTCGGCAAAATCCCTGGAGGTCAATCCAACCAACGGAGCGCCAAACTCACGCAAAGCGTTGTAGACTGCTTCCGCGTTTTTTTCATCGGTTGCAATCAGCACATCGAGGTCTTTGGTATATCGCGGCTCAGCGTATTGCACGACCGCATATCCGCCCACGACCAGGTACTTAACGCCATGCTCGCCGAAAATTCGTAACAGATCGCTGAAGTCGGAGTTGACGAACATCGTATCCCTTCACTTTCATGGCGTGGACGATCATTTCCCAAACGGCGTCGAAGCGCGCCTTGGGCGGCTGGGACTGCCAGAACTTCAGGTCGAACGACCTGTCCATATCCTGTAATTTGCCCCTGCGTTCGACAAAATTCCTTTTCATCGCTCACCTCTTGGCGCAATTATACATTCTTCTACCCCTGCATCCGTTCCCACTCTGCCAGCTTCTCATCCATCTCGGCTTGGACTCGGTTGTACTCCTTGCCGATCTTCACCACCTCATCCGGCTTCACGAAGGGACTCTCTAACTGCGTCCCCAGATTCGCCAGCGTAGATTCCAACTCGGCGATGTGATTCTCCAACTCCTGCAGTTGCGCAATCTTTCTTCTTTCCTCTTTTTTCGCGCCAACCTTGGTTTTTGGACTTTCAACTTTCAACTTTTGACCTGTACCCTTTGACCGATTCGCCTCCATGAACGCCTCATACTCCCTCTGTTCGCGCTCGGCTCGCAATTCAGAGTACGTTCCCTTGAAAGCCGTCAGGTGCGCCTCCTCCGTGTCAATCTCCCAGATTTGAGTCGCAACCGCATCCACAAGATAACGGTCATGCGTGATCAACAGGATCGTGCCTTTGTAATCCTCCAGCACGGACTCCAGCACTTCCTGCGAAGGGATGTCGAGATGGTTGGTCGGTTCGTCCAGCAATAACAGGTTCGTATCCTGCAAAGCGAGTTTTGCAAGCGCCAACCGTCCGCGCTCGCCGCCGGAGAGCATGGACACTTTCTTGTACACGTCGTCGCCGCTAAAGAGATACTTGCCGAGATAATCTCGGATCTGCCCCGGCAGCCAGTTCGGTCTGACCGAGTCGATCTCCTGCAACAGCGTTTTCTCCGGGTCAAGCCCTTCATGCGCCTGAGCGAAGTAACCGATGTGCAAACTCGAACCCAGAATCACTTCGCCAGCCAGCGGCTCAAGTTGACCGAGAATCGTCTTCAAGAAGGTGGATTTGCCCGCACCGTTCGGTCCGATCAACGCGGCGCAGTCCTGTCTGCGTAATTCAATATCTGGCGACTTGAACAAAAATTTATCGGGGAAGCCAACCTGCAAATCCTTTGTGCGGATGACCAGATCGCCGGAGCGTTTTTCGGAACCCAGCCGCAGATGCAGGTGGGGCAGTGTCCGCACGGGAGACCGCAACGCCCGCACGCGCCGCTCCGCTTCTTCCACGCCAAAATACGAAGTCGTGACCGTCACTTCTTCGGCGGTCTCGCTCCATTTTTGATTCAGCGCCGCTTCAAAACCGATCTGCTCCACCGCCTGCACGACGCGCGAGAGCCGCTTCAACTTGCCCTTGGCTTGCAATGTGTTCTGCCCGGAGATATTCTTCTTGATGTACTCGACTTCCTTGAGCAGTTTTTCCTTCTCGCTCTCGAAAATTTCCTGCCTGCGCGCGATGCGTTCTTCGCGCTGCTTCAAATAGGCGCTGTAATTTCCGTGATAGGTCTCATACGCGCCGGGCAGCATTTCGAGGATGACCGTGCTGACCTTATCGAGAAAATATCTGTCGTGCGAGACGATCACCGCCGCGCCTTCCCACTGGTTCAAGTATCCTTCGAGCCATTCCACCGCGCGGATGTCGAGGTGATTGGTCGGCTCGTCGAGCAGCAACACATCCGGGTCCGAGAGCAGGAGGCGCGCGAGAAAAGCCCGGGTGCGCTGTCCG
>JABWAU010000179.1 GCA_013360875.1 Anaerolineales bacterium
AGAAGATGTATCATAGGTATTTGCAGTTCTTTCCTTTAGAACTGTTATTAAGGTGCTTGCAGTTTTTCTGTTACAGAGGTTATTGCAGTTTGCACCTACCTGCTGATGCCAGGAAAGACTACGGGATAACCCGAGTCTACCTCTGCGGAGACAGCCCAAGCACCTACCAGTTTCAGATCTATGCAAGAGAAAACTGGGAGGATGAAGAAGAGGGCAGACATAAGAACTTTACTTCGCAGGCAACTGCTGAGTGGGCGCTTGCTCTCCTCATCTATAGGCTTCCTTCTCTGGTGACCTATCCGATAGCGCTTACAGAGGAACAACATCGTGGAGTTGCCATGTTCCATGCCTGCAATGGGGGTGATCCTGATATAGATTGGGAAAGGTGGGGTGGTTATGATTGGTACACTACCGATCCAGATTTGAAAACGGTGAAGCTCCACTATCCCCATTTTGCTGTCACTGTTCCTAGGGAGGTATTTAATCAGTTGGATATGGAACCTCCGAATGGGAAAAGAATTCTGTTGAGTGGTTGGAGCGAAAATGGTGAAGGATACTCATCTTGCCTGTCGTATTTAGAATATTGAAGGCTAGGGTATGCCTCGTTTAATCAAATAGAGACCTTCACCAACGATCCCTACGATGCTCCCTATGTGGAGATGGCGTCCGCGTTTTGGGAGGTGTATCAGTCGACACAGAAAATATACGATGGCTGTGCAGCGGCGATCCAATACGCGGTGGAGCACCCTGAGATTTTGATTCCGCTGGGGAGCGATTATCACGGCTGGCAGAGTCACATCTATGAGCCTGCGGATGTGTGTCCGTTTCGGTAAAGAGTCCAGGTGAGAATTTTTTCCGGATGCGGGCTTGATTTTGCTCCCGCACGTGATCTTCGTCCTGATTTTCATCACCCAAATTCCCATCCACAACATTTCTTCACCTTTGCGAAGGCAGTATCTGGTACGCTGGGTTTGCGTCATAAAAGATGAGAAATCCAGTGTCTGATGAGCAACATCTCCTGCAACGCGCCTCCCGCTTGGAGACTCAAGCCCTGGCGGAAATTTACGATACCTATAGCCCGGGCATTTACCGCTATTCCATGCGCCTGCTCGGAGATGAGTGTCTGGCGGAGGATTGCGTAGCCGATACGTTCGCGCGCTTCCTCAAATCCCTGCGGGAGCGGCGCGGTCCGCGCGAGCGCCTTCAGGCGTATTTATATCGCATCGCGCACAACTGGATCGTGGACTCGTACCGGAACAACGGACAAACCGTCAGCCTGGGCGATGCCCATCGGAGCGAGGCAGACCTCCCTGAGGAGGAAGCGGCGAAGCGCATCCGCCAAAAGCAGGTGCGCGCCGCCATCCGTCAACTGACGCCGGAGCAGCAGATGGTGGTCTCGCTGAAGTATCTCGAAGAATGGAGCAACGAAGAGGTCGCAAAAGCCCTGAAGAAACCCGTCGGCGCGGTCAAATCGCTTCAACACCGCGCGTTGAGGAGTTTGTATAAGTTGCTGGCGGAGAAGAGTTGACATGAACGATCGGAATGAATTGGAAACGCTCGTAAAACAACGGCTCGAGGAGATCAAGCCCGCGCCGCCGCGTGACCCGCATAAGGCTTTGCGCGGACGCGCGTTATTTTTGAGCGAGGCGGTATCCGCGAGCGCGCTCCCCCGTCAGAAAGGGTGGACGTCAATTTTCAAAATGGAGCGATATGCAATGAACGCGATACTCTCGATACTCGCCGCCGCCGGGCTGTTGTTCGGCGGGGGGACAGCCGTCAGCGCGGCGCAGGACGATCTGCCCAATGAACCGTTGTACGCGGTGAAGATGTGGACGGAAGATCTCAGCCTGCAATTCCAGGACGCGCCGGAAGAAAAGGTGGACCGGCTGATGGACCTGACGCAGACCCGCATTCAGGAGATGATCCGCTTGTCCGAAGAAGGCGAGCCGATCCCCGACAGGGTGACGCTGCGGCTCGAACAGCACATCCGGCAGGCGTTGCAACTTTGCGCGAACATGGACGATCCCACGCTCGAGCGCGCCCTGCTGCGAATCCGCGACGGACTTCAACAGCAGGATCGCGATATGGAGCGGCTGCAACTCCAAACGCAGGATCAACTCCTCACACAGACTCGCGCGATGATTCAGGAAAGATTGCGATTGGTGGAGGACGGCTTGCTCGATCCCGAAATGTTCCGCGAACAGGCAAGGAACGGCTTCCTCTTCGGGCAGGACGATGAACTGATTCCGCCCGCGCAGGACGGGAATGGACAACAGAATCAAAACGGTCAGCCTACAGAGGCGCCTGGTGGACCGAATACCGACCCCGGCGGACCCAATACCGATCCCGGTGGACCGAACACCGATCCGGGCGGACCGAATGCCGACCCCAAAAGCAACACAAATGCTTCCGATAACGGAGCGAACGGCAATGGCTTGGGAGGGGACAACGCGAACAACAGTGGATCGGGCGGAAGCGGCAAACCATAATTGAACCAAAAAAACGCTCCCCGTCTCGCGATGGCGGGGAGCGTTTTTTTATCCGCTAATCATCGTCGTCGTCATCATCGCCGCCATCGTCCCCTCTTTCGTCATCCGGGTTGTTGCTGTCGTGGCAGGCAAGGCAGGTTGCGGAACTCAACGTCTGCGTGTGGCAATCGCGGCACGATGCGCCGCCGTGATTGACTCCGCTTCCGCCCTCGTCCGCAATGGCCGGGTGGGGACCGTTGTATCGCGCATACCAATTGTCGGTGGAATGGCACGCGGCGCAATCCAAGCCGAACATACCGGCATGGAAAACCGGGTCGCCGTGGCAACTCGCGCAGGCAGTTGACAAACCGACAAATTGACCCGCTGCATGACATTGTTCGCACGCCAGCCCCGCGTGGCGTCCCGTCAACGGGAAGTTGCTTTGGTTGTGATCGAAAGTGGCGTTCTCCCAATCGGACGGGTCATGACACGCGGCGCAGTCCGTCCCAAATTGACCGTCGTGTTCGTCGTCCTCTCTGTGGCAGGAATAGCAATCGGAGGGCGTACCTTTGAACGCGTTGTTTTGATGGCAGGACTCGCAAGCCGCATTTGCATGTTCCCCTTCGAGTTTGAACGACGAAAGATCGTGATCGAACTTCGCCGGCGTCCAACCCTCCGCCGAATGGCAGACGGCGCAATCCCTCCCAAATTGTCCCTCGTGGGGATCGTCGTTGAGATGACAGGAATGGCAATCCTGAGGCGCCATTGCAAAATCGCCAGAACCGCGCGCGCCCGCGTGGCACTTCGCGCAATCCAGGTCCGCGTGACTGCCGACGATCTTGAACTGGAACTTGTCGTGGTCGAAATTCGTAACGAGGCTGTCCACGCCGTCGTGACAATCCAGGCAGGCGGAGGCATACGACAGGACATGCTCCGTCATAAAAACGGCATCCAATTGACGATGACACGCGTCGCAAGCCTGCGGATCGAATTTGGAGATGTCGTCCGCGTGGCAATCGGAACAAACGAACGCCTCGCGCGCGACCTTGAACTGGTGCCCTTTCAACGAGAATCCCACCGCCTCATGCGGGAACTGGGCGTTTCCCAGATCGGTGAGGCTTGCGTCCGCGCCGCGGTGTTCGGGGTGACAATGCCTGCAACGCAGATCAGGCTGATCGGTCAGGATCGAACCGTGCATGGTCGCCACGTCCTGCATCTGGCGCGCGATGTCCCCGTGACAGTCCACGCAGCGGTCCTCCATCCTTGCCGATTCCCAGGGCGCGGTATGACAGGCTTTACAGTTCCCGCCGGTCTCCGCATGAGACGTGACACCGCCCAGCATTTCCCCGCTCTGCGCATTCAACGCGCCCGGGTTATACATCATGCCGCCCCGGGCGTAGGCGTACCCTGCAATGACGAGCGCGGTGACGAACGCCGCGATCATCCCCGTCCCGGACAAACAACCCAAACGATTTTTATTGCGCATTTGCCCTCCGCGCCTACTTCAAAAAGGTCGCATAATACAACGCCGCGCCGATGTGAACGAACGCGGAAACGAACAACGCCATGCCGATCGGAATGTGGATCGTATGCCAGAGCGCCAATAACCGCCGCGCCTGTTTGAGCGCCTCCTGTGAAAGCGTCCCTTCGATCTCGAGCCCGTCCATCGTGCGCGGGATGCGGGTAAAAATGTAACGACCGACAAAACCGCTGATAACAATGATGACCGTAAGCAAGGTCGTCGCGCCCGCCAACCCGTTGAACTTCCACGAGGTGTGGAGCAAAACCATGTACGGACCGACCAGCCCGGTAAAAATGTGGAACTGAAGCCACGCGGACATCCTCCCCCACCTCACGCTGCGACTCCGCTTGCGAATGCTGTACAGCGTCTCGGTCATCAACATGAAAACGAAGCCGATGATCCCGATGCCGTGACCAAACAACTCGCTGGCAGGCGGAATTTCACGCATAAGGACGACGACCAACCCGTACACGCCCGTGATCGCGATCATCGCCAGAAAAGCCAGCCATAGTTCTCTGTTGCCTCGAAGCATGTAACCTCCATAATCAGTACTTCACGAAAGCGCGTACTTGGCGTTCTCTAACGACAGGTTTGCGCTAGAGAGCGCAGACCTACGCAGGATTTTCGTGATCTACTGAT
>JABWAU010000058.1 GCA_013360875.1 Anaerolineales bacterium
AACCGGCTCTTCTTGGTTGCTTTGCGTTCCCAGCGGCCGCCATGGGTATGGCGGATGTGCCGCCCGAACATGGTGGTCTTGCCGCAGACGTCGCAGGCGCCACTAGCCATGCGTGTTGGTTCCTCTCGTGCGAGAATCGGAACTTCTATGCTAGCACGCACCCTTCCCAACGGCCAAACCAGGGTCAGCAGCCCATTTTGAGCATGGCTCAGCCTCCGCGGGAGCTTGTCAACGGAACGCAACTGCGCGATGCCTTTGTGGCCGCCTCACAACACCTGCGTGAGATGGCAAAGGGGATCGACGCGATCAACGTGTACCCCGTCCCTGACGGCGACACCGGCTCGAACCTGGCTGCGACGATGCGCGAAGCGATCGACACGGCGCTGCTCCTGGGCGCCGAACCGGCGGTGCCGGCCCTGCTCGAAGCAGTCGCGAGGGGCGCTCTCTACGGCGCGCGGGGGAACTCGGGGGTAATCCTCTCACAGGCGTTGAGAGGGTTCAGTGCGGGCGTTGGCGAGGCCGGGGAATTTGACGCAGCGGCGCTCGCGCGCGGCCTGGTTGAGGCTGCGGCCGAGGCCTATGTGGCCGTCAGCAAACCCCAGGAAGGGACAATGCTGACGGTGTTGCGTGCGGCCGGTGATGCCGCCCTGGAGATGATAACCCGCTTGCGAATATCCGAAACAGCCACGGCGGGTACAAGCAAGACTACCAAGGGAGTTATATTTCCCAGACTTGCCGGATTATTCTTGAATGTAATGATAACCGGGTAGAGCAAACGATATATCCATACTGTTTCAGGTCTAAAATCCCAAGGTCCTTCTATTGGATTTATGCTGGTCACGTTTGCCCAAAAAGCAAAAGGGGAGTCAAGCATTATCTTGTTGATAAGAAAATGATAAATTGCAAAACCGACTGCTCCTAGAGCCATCCATCCCGTTTGTTTAACGCTTTCGAAGATGTGTACTATGCCTGTTCGTGTTTTAATTATCGCGTTGGCAAAGATGAACATCCCAAGCAAAAAAGCGTTGTATGGGCGTAAAATACAGGCAAATCCTATGAAACAACCTGTTACAAAATATAAGGATCGATTTTGCTTGAAATTGCCTGTACCTGCGTTCAGCAAATATACCGCGGCAAGCGAATATGCTGTGCTGAACAGGTCCACCTTGCCGTCGCCCATCAGATCTAAAAATGCTGTTGAGGTTAGAATGAATGCTGGCAGGATGCGCCGCGCTGAATCTGATGCGCCGACATGATTGGCTAATGCAAGCGCCATAAGGATATTTACGACCCCGAAAAGCCATGAGATCATGCGGGCCGCTTGATCGCCAAAAACCTGCATGACGGCTGTGTATTGGATGATAGAATGAAAAACGCTGACAACAAAAGTATTGTCCATATAGTATCCCACATGACGTTGCAGGGCGGTCAGTTTTGCATTCGAGAAATAAATAGCGGATGCGTCATAACTAATACGTGCGGATGATTGAAGAAGTGACGTTGCGAGTATCGCCAGGGAAAGCATAATTATGACCTTCCCATGCTCAGCGTTAAATCGCATAGCGGGAACCGTCAATTTTCTGAATTGTCCCATTCCGGATAAAATGCCAAGCCCTAACAGGAAAGCAGAATGCATTACTGAAAGATTCGTTAGAGATGCCAGGGTCAAAAAAACTAGAGAAAACACCATGTTGCCAATTAAAAAGCAAGTTGGGATAAGAACAACAATGTGTGGTTGAACGGTGTTTGCGAGTAAAGTGTTTAGACGAAAAATATTGAATATCGCCAATCCGAGCGACACACATGAGATTCCGAAAAATGTCATTCCTAAAAATGCAGTCAGAATATCGAATAGGTAGGTTGAAAGGGATATCTGTGCCAGTTTTTCTGGGAGGGTCCTGAAATCATAAAGTGTCACTCCTTGCATGTGACTGACCGAACCTGGGAAATACATAAAAATTACTAAACACAATGCGAACCAAGTTAATAATGCGGTGTTGACGAAGAACTCCCTTGTCCTGCGGTTTTGCATTGTGCCTCTTTACAAGTCGTATGTTTTAATTGGCGGGGCGTGAATTGCTTGAATGCCCGCCAACTGTCTGTGGAGGATGTGCTGCCACTTGGGCTCTTAATCTGGATATAACCCGCTCCCAAATACGAGAATTTTCGATGTAAAGTCGCCAGCCGGTGGGTCCGAGTAGAAGAAATTCCACAATCAGGTTAAGAAGCCCCGTTTTTTTTTGGTGTATGAAGCCAGCCAACGTCACATTGACCTCAATCGAAAAAACTGCGATTTTGCAAATTTGGCGTTTGCGGTCTATTGTGCTCTCCCAGAGATCAAAATGCTTCCTGAAGACAGTCTCCAATTGCCTTCTGAAGTCATGCAAATATGAACTACGGGTAACTGTCTGTGATGTTGAGTGAATTCGGAATCCAGACAGTGGCGTCGGGTGGTATGCCGCCTCGCCGTGTCGGGCGATTTTCAGCCAAAAATCCCAATCTGCCGTATACCAGGCAGATTCATCCAGTCCTCCTACTATTTGAGAAACGTCTCTTCGGAATATGGGTGCGGGGATGGCAATGAAATTTTGGATCAATAACTTTTCGACCATTATTTCCGGTTTGATTGTTTTTGGGTACGGTGTTAATGGGCATTGCCATACGCCTAGATAATTTCCAACAGTATCAAGATAGTACGATGGATGCAGGAATAGGATGACATCCGGATGTTCTTCGATCAGCCTTTTCATTTTTTTTAAGCGCCCCGAAAGCCAAACGTCATCTTGGTGTAAAAAACAAACGTACTTGCCCGTGGCGAAGGCAAGTGCATAATTTGTGTTCGCGACCCAGTTGCCGTGCCTTTTTCGCTGCAAGATTCTCATCGGAAGTTTTTGGCGATAGTGGTTAAGGATGGATATAGTCTCGTCTGTTGATCCGTCGTCAACCGCAATACATTCAATTCCGGAGGATTCCTGCAAGACAACAGAATCCAATGCGGCGGGTAGAAACTTTTCCCCGTTGTAAGTAGGGATTATGACGGATAACCAGGGTCGCGCGATCGTTTGTAAATTCATTTTTGGAGCCTGTTGAGGCTTACGGAGACGAACTCATTATATTTGAATACATGGCCCGCAAATCTAGGGAATGGAAAGGAATACTCTTGCAAAACTGGAAGGTCGAGCAGTGAGTTGATTTCTCTCAACTTTGCAAAGTCCATAAATTCGATGTGTGTAGGGTCGCTTCTATACCCAGCCTCCTGGGGGGTGATTATTATTAATTTACCTCCCGGCTTTAAGAGGTGTAAATAGCCTCGCAAGAGGCGTACAACCTCCTGTTGTCTCATGTGCTCGGCCACGTGAGCGAGTAGGATAGTGTCAAATAAGTGGTGGGCATAGTCAGTGTTTTGGAACTCCTCAGGGGTGAATGCCTTTAAACCCAATTCTCTGGATGTCCGGACTGCCTGTTCATTATGGTCTATCCCAACTCCTTGGCCATTCAAATGTATTAGGTTACGCCCAATTCCGCAGCCAATATCTAGAATGAAGCCGGGCTCTAAACGTCGAATATTCCATCGGTAGGGTGCCTGAACGTCAAACAGGCGTTTCCACCAAACTCTTTGCTTTTTCTTCAAAAGATCCGCGTACTCCACGCTCCGGGTGTCCTCGACGCGCTTACCAGGATTGCTATTCATGTCGAAACTCTCCTCTGTTCAGCGCTTTTCATGTTGCTACTCCCTTGGGTTTAACCCTAACATGCTTAAAACAAAACTCGTCAAAACGATCTGCCCCCCCGTAATGATTAAAAGCGCGCCGCCAAAAACAAGGCGAACGCTATTGCCAAACCCAATGCTGTCAAATCCGGGTGAATAGGAAAGTGCGATGGCGCGGATTATTAAAAATATACCAAGCAGAATGATAGCGAATCCTCCAGCCAATCCGGTCTCGAGGGTAAAATATTTGAAAAGATTGAAAAAACCAGGGCGATTCGGGAGAAGCCCGGAGTTGTATGCAAATACCCTTGTAATGGACGCAAACGACAACATGGTTAAGCCCAGTACCATGATCGTGCCTGCGAGAATGAAACTGTGGAAATCGAACAACCGAAGGCTGGTGTTTACAGGGCCAAAGAAGAGTATCAATCCAGCCAGTCCACCCAAGAGCAAAAAAATACTGCCAGGATAGAAAAACAACCAGCGCGGACTGTAGATCAACAAAAAGCGTAAATGCCTCCAGCCATCTCGAAAACTGCGAAGATGGGGCGGTCTATCTCTTTTATCGGGCGACAATGTTGTGGGGACCTCGCAGACTTTCATTCCCAATATCGAAGCCTTGATGACGATTTCGCTCGCAAACTCCATGCCTGTTGTTTGCAGATTCATCCTCTCTACTGCTTCTTTTGTAAAGCCGCGCAGTCCACAATGGAAATCCTTTGCAGGGGTCTTGAAAAATAACTGTCCGATAAAAGAGAGGATTGGGTTGCCAATGTATTTGTGATGCCAGGGCATGGCTCCTTTTTTTATGCCGCCCTTGAAACGGTTCCCCATTACCAAATCATAACCTTTGCGAAGTTTTTCTACGAACGGCATGAGATTGACCAGATCATAACTTTCGTCCGCGTCCGCCATGATGATGTATTTGCCTTTCGACGCCTCGAAGCCTCCCTTGAGGGCATTCCCATAGCCCTTATCATCCACGTGGACGACGGTCGCGCCGTTCGACTTTGCGATCTCAACGGAGCGATCCGTGCTGCCGTTGTCTGCCACGATGACCTCCCCCCTGATCCTGTTCTTTCTGAGAAACGATCGGGCTTGGGCGACGCAATTGCCGACGGTGCATTCTTCGTTCAGGCAGGGTAAAACGATGCTCAGTTCGATTTGCTTGGACTCGGCTTTATCCTGGTAAGTCATTTCGATGCCTTGTTTCATCACGTGAGGGTATTATGAGATTATATCCGTTGGCATCACCCGTGAAGTTTACAGTATTACAAGGTGGTCATATTTCAACGTTTCGTATACTTCCTCTGCCACTCGAACAACTTGTTCAACGCCTCGATGGGGGAGAGGCTGTTCACGTCCAGTTCCTTCAACTCGTCCAGCAATGGACTGGTCTCCGGGAACAGCGCGGCTTGCTGCGCGGCGTGCGGGCTGATCCTCACCGCACGCCCGGAGGATTTCTCCAATTCCGCCATGATCTCGTTCGCGCGCTGAATGACAGGCGAGGGCAAACCCGCCAATTGCGCGACGTGGATTCCGTATGAACGGTCCGCGCCGCCGGGGACGATCTTGTGCAGGAACACCACCTTGTTATCCGCCTCGCTCACCGCCACGTTGTAATTGCGCACGCCAGGCAAAAGGTCCGCCAGTTGAGTCAGTTCGTGATAATGCGTGGCAAACAAAGTCTTGGCGCGCAGATGCGGATGGTTGTGGATGTGCTCGATGATTCCCCATGCAATCGAAAGCCCATCGTAGGTCGAGGTGCCGCGCCCGATCTCATCCAGGATCAATAACGAACGCGGTGTGGCGTGATGCAGAATGTTCGCGGCTTCGATCATCTCAACCATGAACGTGGACTGCCCCGCGTGGATCTCATCCTGCGCGCCGATGCGTGTGAAGATGCGGTCAACGAGTCCGATCTTTGCCGAGTCCGCCGGGACGAACGAACCGATCTGCGCCATCAACGCGATCAACGCAGTCTGCCGCAGATAAGTACTCTTCCCGCTCATATTCGGACCCGTAATGACGCGCACGATCTCGCCTTTTTCGAAGATGACATCGTTAGGGATGAATCGTTCCCCCTTGAGCGTTTGTTCGACAACGGGATGTCGGCCTGCGCGGATTTCCAACTCGCTTCCTTCATGGACCTGGGGCCTGCTGTAGCCTCCCAAAGCCGCGACCTCGGCGAGGGCGGATAACACATCCAACTCCGCCAATGCCCGCGCCGTTTTCAGCAACTTGAACGCGGACTTGGACAACTCCGCGCAAACCTCCTTGAAAAGCCGCAATTCGATCTCGCGAATGCGTTCTTCCGCGTTCAACACGAGCGTTTCGTACTCCTTCATCTCCGGCGTGATGAACCGTTCGGCGTTGACCAGCGTCTGCTTACGGATGTAATGTTCGGGCGCCTTGTCCGCCGCGCCGCGCGAGATCTCGATGTAATACCCGAAGACCTTGTTGTAACCGACCTTGAGCGTCTTGATGCCCGTCTTCTCGCGTTCGACCGACTCCAGGTTGGCGATCCAGTCGCGGGCGTGTTTGGAGGCTTCGGTGACCGAATCCAATTCCTGCGAATACCCCGCGCGGATGATGCCCGTATTCTGCAATGTGGATGGCGGATCGTCGTCAATCGCAGATTGCAAAAGGGACAACTCCTCCCCGCAGATTGATAACTGCTCACTGATAACTGGTGACTGATCGCCGATGACTTCTTTGATGGTTGGCAAATGACCCAATGTCTCCCTCATAGCCACAAGGTCGCGCGGCTGCGCCTGTCCCGCCATCACACGGTTGACCAGCCTTTCCAAGTCCGCAAGCGGCTTCAACACATTCCGAATCTCGGCGCGCTTCATGCCGTTATCGAAGAAATGCTGGACGCCATCCTGTCTGCGTTTGATCTTTTCCACGTTGAGCAAGGGCTGGCTGACCCACTGGTGCATCAGGCGTCTGCCCATCGGCGTGACGGTGAGATCGAGCGTTCCGAGCAGCGAACCTTTGCGTTCGCCGCGCAGGGTGTTTTCGAGTTCGAGGTTGCGGCGCGTGGAGGCGTCGAGGGTCATGAATTCGTTGAGGCTGTACGAGCGCAGGCTGGTGAGCAGTTTCAACGAATCAGGCTGTGTCTCTTTGAGATATTGCAATATTGTCCCGGCGGAACGGATCGCCAGACTGTGACCTTTGATCCCGAATCCCTCCAGCGTGGAAGTGTTGAAATGCGAGAGCAAAACTTCTTCGCATTTGCCCGGCTCGAATTTCCAGGCGGGGTAGGAGGTAAGATGTCCCTCGATACCATTGTTCAGCGTTTGGTTGTCGGGATGAAGAATTTCAGCGGGATGTAAACGCGTCAGTTCGGCGCGCAGCGCTTCGACGGGAATTTCGGTAACGGCGAATTCTCCGGTGGTGATGTCGGCGTATGAAACAGAGGCAGACCGCTCATCGAGGATGACCGAGGCGAGGTAGTTGTTCGAGTCGCCGGGCAGGAGTCCCGGTTCGGTCACGGTCCCCGGAGTCACCACGCGTACGACTTTGCGCGGAACGAGTCCCTTGATCGGTGTATCTCCCATTTGCTCACAGATGGCAACGTGATACCCTTTTTCGATGAGGCGCGCGAGATAGTTGTCCACGGCGTGATAAGGGATGCCTGCCAGCGGAACGCGCACGCCCCTGCCGATGGGACGCGAAGTCAGCGCAATGTCGAGTTCGCGCGCGGTGATCTCGGCGTCCTCGTCGAAGGTCTCGTAGAAATCGCCGAGGCGAAAAAAAAGGATCGTGTTCGGATATTCGCGTTTGATGTCGAGGTATTGCTGCCGGCTGGGGGTGATGTCGTCTTTGGGCATGGCACGATTTTACTATGGGATTCGAGTTGGGTATAATCCCTGTCACGCCTGCACTGCACCGAACGCAGTGCGGTGCAAGTGTTGCGATCGGCGCGAATCTATCTCCTCTTTCAAGGTGGGGATTGCTTCACAAATCCGCTCGCAATGACGAAGGAGGCTTATGTACAAACTCGTATTGGTTCGTCATGGACAAAGTGTCTGGAATCTCGAAAATCGTTTCACGGGCTGGACGGATGTCGGTCTCACCGAGCAGGGCAGGGCGGAGGCGCTCGAAGCCGGAAGGTTGTTGAAGCAGGAGGGTTACGTTTTCGACGTGGCATACACCTCCGTGTTGCGGCGCGCCATAATTACCTTGTGGATCATTCTGGAAGAAATGAACCTCGAATGGATTCCCGTCACGAACGCCTGGCAACTCAACGAACGTCATTACGGCGCGCTGCAGGGGTTGAACAAGGCGGAGATGGCTAAAAAGTACGGCGAGGAGCAGGTGCATGCCTGGAGGCGCAGTTACGACGTGCCGCCGCCCGCATTGGATGAGACGGACGAACGTCACCCGAAACATGATCCGCGCTACGCTTCACTGACCCCCGAACAGTTGCCAGCCACCGAATCGCTTAAGATCACGCTGGAACGCGTCCTCCCTTACTGGCACTCGACGCTGACTCCCGTAATCAAATCCGGCAAGCGTGCCGTCGTCGCCGCGCACGGCAACAGCATCCGCGCGCTGGTGAAATATCTCGATCATATTTCGGATGAGGAGATCCCCGGCTTGAACATTCCCACGGGCTTGCCGCTCGTCTACGAATTGGACGAGAATCTGAAACCGATCAAGAGTTACTACCTCGGCGATCCCAAAGAAGCCGCAAGGAAAGCCGCGGCGGTGGCAAACCAGGCCAAGGTGAAATAATACAAATTACTGGCAGATCACGAAAACCTTGCGCCAATCCTGGAACGTATCGGAATGATGAGGTTGGTTTTTATTCCTCGTGTGTGATCTCCCCATCGCAGATCGTCAACACGGCTTTCACGCGCATGATGTCCTCCTTTGGAGTTTGGAAAATGTTCTCCGAAAGCATGACCGTATCCGCGAGACAGCCTTCCTTCAGGATTCCCTTTTCATGTTCCTCATGTTCGGCGTAGGCGGCGTCACGCGTGTAACCGAGTAAAGTCTCTTCGAGAGTCTGGCTTTGATGAGGGTCGCCGTCCTGCCACGGGGTACGATTCAACGCCGCGTAGATACCCGTCATCGGGTTCATCGAAGCCACGGTCCAGTCGCTGCCAAACGCGAGATGCGCGCCCGCCTTGCGCAATGTCCGCCAGGCGAACGAGCGGCGATAACGCGCGGGTCCCACGCGGGCGGGCCACGGGTCGAATGAAGCGACCGTCAGCGGGGAATGAGCCGGCTGCATCGCGGCGATCACCCCCAGTTCCGCAAAGCGCGCCAAATCCGTATCCCCGACCAACTCGATGTGTTCGATTCGGTGGCGGCTGTCACGCGCTCCGTTTTGTTTGCGAACGATCTGATACGCATCGAGCACGCGTCGCACCGCGCCGTCGCCCGTGCAATGGACGGCGATCTGCAATCCGTGTTTGTCGGCTTCAAGGGCAAGTTCGATGAAATGCTCCGGCTCGAAGTTGGCTGCACCGCGCCAGCCTGGCTTGCCCTCGTAATCGTCGAGCAGCAAGCCTGTGTATGACTCGATGACGCCATCCATGAAAAACTTGACCAACCCGCCGCGCACTTTGCGCGATGAGGCTGCACGCATTGCAATTGCCTCACTCAGCGCCTCGGGCTTCATTTCGGGACGCACGAGGAACGGGACATACACGCGCAAAAGCATTTCGCCGCGCGCTTCAAGTTCTTGATACATGCGGAGGTCCTCGAGGTTGCCGTTCATATTGTGGACGCTCGTCAATCCGTAACCAGCCGCCATCTTCACCGCGCGCGCCAACAGGTCGAGCGTTTCCTCCTCCGTGATCGGCGGGAGCAACTCCTCCACGCGATTCATCGCGGGCGGTTCGCGCAATTCGCCGATTGCAAGACCGTCGTCGCCCATCACCACTTCGCCGAAAGTCCCCACGTCGCGCCCGTGCAAGAGGTTCGCGCGGCGCAAAGCCTCCGTGTTTACCCACGACGTGTGACCGTCATACGCCATCAGATACACGGGGCGATGCGGGATGATCTCATCGAGATGATGACGCGTGATCGAGCCCCCGCCCGGTAAAATGCCATAAATGAGACCGATCCCCGCCACCCATTCGGACCTCGTGCCTGCCTCCGCGTAATTGACCAACTCCTCCCTCAGGCTTTCCAGTGAACGGACGTCCTGCAATTGAGCGAATCTCAACTCCTTCGCGCCGTTCAATAAATGGAAGTGGCTGTCAATGAACCCCGGCATGACCGTCCGTTCCTCCGCGTCTATGATGCGGGTATTCGGTCCGCGAAAAGACTGGGCGTCTGCGCTGCTTCCCACGAAAAGGATGCGATTTCCCTGAACGGCAATCGATTCGGCGCGAGGTTGTTGATCGTCGGCTGTAAAAATGCTGGCGTTCGTGATGAGGAGGTTTGCGTGTGTCATGGGGCGGATTATAGCGTAACGCGGGATTAATCCTGCAAGTGACGGTTTTTTACCAGATCAACGGGCGGCATGAACGCCTGCTCTGGTTCATCGAAGAGTCGCGTTAATAGGTCAGGGGCTGTTTGATACAATACACCCCATGAACCGCTGCGTGACTTTATCGTTGATGCTTTTTCTGTGCGCCTGTCAATCCGTGTCAACCTCCCCAACCATCACAGCGACCCTGCCTCCGCCGCGTGTCGTGATCGAAACGATCACGCCTCCTCCCATCCCCACGTCCACCGTCGCCTCCACCGCCATACCCACAACCGAAGACCTGATCTTCCCATATACGATTGAAGGTCTCCGCCAGCGCGATTACCAAAGCGGAGAGATCCGCATTCGCGAAACACTTGGAGAGTACGAGTCTTACACGGCATATTTGTTCGAATATCCCAGCGACGGGCTGACGATTACCGGCGTGATGCAGATCCCAAAAGGCGAGGGTCCGTTTCCGGTCATTCTGATGAATCACGGTTTCTACGCGCGGAGCGTTTACTCCTCCGGCGATGGCACGGATCGCGCCTCTGCCTATCTCGCCCAGCACGGGTATATCACGCTGGCGTCCGATTATCGTACCTGGGGAGGCTCCGATCTTGCCGAGAGTTTCTTCTATTCAGGTCTGGTCATTGACGTGATCAACCTCGTTCAAGCGATTCCCTCCATCCCCGAGGCAGATGCGAACCGCGTCGGGATGTGGGGTCACAGCATGGGCGGGGGCGTGACGATGAAGGCGTTGACCATCCTCGGTGGTCGTGTAATCCCGAGCGACGGCGGGGAACGTATCGAGACCACCGTCAAAGCGGCAGTTCTTTATTCCACGGTCAGCGCGGACGACGCCGACATCATTGCGCGTTGGGGAATGGGTTGTTTCGGCGACATCGCCGCTGGGGAACAGGTCATTGGCTGTAATTCGGCGGACGTGATCCCCTCCGACCTGCCGCTCGATTTGCAGACCGCTTATCACAACACCGCCTCGGATCCGGAAGCGCTCAAGAAGGTGGCGGCGTTATATCACCTCGATTACGTCTCTGTGCCGATCCAAATCCATTACGGGACGGAGGATGGATTGATCTACAGCGGCACGCCGCCGGAGTGGTCGCTCAAGTTGACGGGGGCATTGCGCGAGGCTGGGAAGGAAGCGGAATTGTATCGGTACGAGGGCGAAGGTCACTCGTTCATCGGTCAGCCCTGGTTCGATTTTATGTATCGTGTATTGAGGTTTTTCGACAGGCATGTGAAAAACAACTTCTCGTCACCCTGAGCAGGGCAAGATAGGAGAACTGATGAACAACGTCCGTCCGCGCATCACATTACTAACCGGGGAACAAAAACACGAAATCCATCAATACGTTTTGAAAATACTCGAAACGACCGGCGTGCGCGTGGATTCGCCGTCAGCGTTGGAAATGTTGAGGAAAAAAGTAGGCAGTTCTAACGTCGAAGAAAGAACCGTGCGAATTCCGAAGGAGTTGGTCGAGTGGGCGATCAATGTCGCGCCGAAGCGGATCCAAATCTTCGACCGGCGCGGGAATCCGCAGTTCACGATCGGCGGGGCGGAGGATCGAATCCGTTTTGGGATCGGGGTCACGGCGTTGTATTATCAGGAGCCGGAAACGGATACGCCGGTTCTGTTCGAGCGCAAACACATGCGGGAGATGGTACGGCTTGGGAATAAATTGCCCCATTACGATATGGTTTCAACGGTGGGGATCGTGCGCGACGTGCCGGAGCATCTGACCGATTTGTACGGAAGCCTCGAACATTTTGCAAACGGGGTCAAGCCGATGGTGTTGCTGGTTTCGGACGAGCATAAGTTCGATGACGTGATGAGGATGTTCGAGTGGTTGCACGGCGATCTGGGCGAGAAGCCGTTCATTATTCCGTATTTCAATCCCGTCTCGCCGCTGGTGATGAACGCCGGCACGGTGGATAAGATGAAAATTTCCATCGAGCGCGGACTGCCGGTCATCGTTTCGAATTACAGCATGTCCGGCGCGACCACGCCCATCACGCCCGCCGGGACGATTACCGTTCTGCTGGCGGAATTGCTTGCGGGTCTTGTGATCGGGCAGTTGTATAAGGAAGGCGCGCCGATGTTCCTCGGCATGCTGCCCGTATACTTCGACATGAAAACATTGATGAACTTTTACGATCCGCAAAGTATTCTGGCGAACCTTGCCTGCGCGGAGATGATGGAGTTCTACAACGTACCTCATTGCGGGACATCGGGAAGCGGGACCGGCTGGGGCATGGACCTGCTCGCCGCGGAGACCTATTGGATGAACACCCTCACGTTCGCTCTGACGAAGGGTGGGCTGGCTCCGTTCGTCGGTGATACGCTCGGCTCCAAGGCGATCTCCCCATTGACCTTTATCTACTGTCACGAGATCATTGACCAGGCTTTGCGTATAGCCAGTGGGTTTCAACTCGATGATACCCATGTTGGCTTGGATGAAGTCCAGGCGGTTGGACCGGGCAAAAGTTACGTCGCCGCGCCGACGACTCTCAGGAAATACAAAGACGGATATTACGTCAGTCCCATCTTCCCGCGCTGGAGCATGGAGAAATGGATCGAAGCCGGTCAGCCGCACGCGCAGGAGTGGTTGGGGAAGTATTCGATAGAATTCCTCAAGGACTTGCCCGCGCCCGAGGATCACGAGGAGTTGATGCGGAAGGGGGAGGAGTTTATTGAGAAAGTGGAAAGTGGAAAGTGAGAAGTATTCAGTGATCCGTGTCACAAAAAACTTGACTCTCCCAACCTCAAATGATAAACTACCGTCATCTTATCCTGAAAGGAGGCACGTACAAATGAAAGCCATCTTGGCAACCCTCACAGTTGTATCGAGCGCGCCTCCTGAAGGTGAAAAATAATCGCGGATCTTCCGTTTTGATTGACCTACCACCGCAGGCGCGCCTCGCCCCTGCGGTTTTTCTTTTAATTCCTTCACGACCTGACTCTCCGCACGAGGGCGACGACAGAACCCGACCTGTCAGGTCCTTATACAAGGTTTTCAAGCAATGAGTAAAAACCAACTCAGCAAACTGTACGAAGAACTCGACGAAGCGTATGCCGACGATATCGTCTCCGCGCCGGGGCGCACCTCCAAAAAGCGCCAATCGAAACGCTCCGAAATGGACGCGCAATTATTCGTCCGCGCGCAGGAGGTGGCGGGCGAGTTCAAATTCACCTACAAAGCTGCCCGCTTCGAGGAAGCCTGGCTGTTGGACTCCCTCAACGAGATCGCGGGTCAGCAACTAATCTTGGATGTCCTCCGCAAGATCAAGGCGGGGAAGGAGGCGTCCGTGTACCTGTGCCGTTCCGGTTCGTCCATTGACGCGCGCCTGCTCGCTGCGAAAGTCTATCGTCCGCGCACCTTGCGGAACCTGAAGAACGACGCCATCTATCGCACCGGCCGCACTGACTTGAGCGAGGATGGAACCGCCCTCTTTCGCGAGGCGGACGTCAACGCCATCATCAAGCGCACCAAATACGGCGAGGAACTGCGTCACACCTCCTGGATCGCCTACGAATTCAAGACGCTCGAAATATTGCGATCAGCTGGAGCCGATGTGCCAAAACCGTATGCCATGCTGAAAAATTCCATCCTGATGGAATATGTCGGCGACGATGGGATGTCCGCGCCGACGCTCAACTCGGTATCCCTCGACCGCGACGAGGCGCGTCAACTTTTCGACCGTATCATCCTTAACGTTGACCTGCTCCTCCAAAACGAACGGATCCACGGCGATCTGTCCGCCTACAACATCCTCTACTGGGACGGCGACATCACGCTGATAGATTTTCCCCAGGTCGTGCATCCCGAATTAAATCCCTCCGCGTGGACGATCTTTCATCGCGACATCACGCGCATCTGTCAATATTTCGCCTCGCAGGGTGTGAAGCGCGACGCGCGTAAACTCGCAGCGGATCTGTGGACCTCGCGCGGACACAAGATCGCGAAAGAGGTTCACCCAAGCCGCCTGAACGCAGAGGATCCCAACGATAGAAAATTGTGGGAGAGACAAAAGATGGGATGATGGCTTGAGAAAAATGCGTGCTGGGCGGCACCATTGACATCACCCTAAGCGGTGACGCCGCGAAGCGACAAACACCGTACAACAAACTCACCACGAAATCAACTTTCGGGGTGAGTTTGTTATGCTTTCATGGCGAACTTTTTTGTCATAAAAGAGCGCGGTGTTTGAGCCTGATGGATGTTAATGTAATTTTCGCGTAGCCAGTATTACCAAACCGACAACACAAACAAAAAACCACAACAAACCAAACCGCCAGTCACCTTACCTCATCAAAGGAATTACAGTAAAATCATTGTGAATGAGCGCCACTAAAACAGTCAGTCATATAAACTCCATCCGTATTCCGGGGTATCTCCTGCATCGCGGTTGATCCGACCGTCGGTGCAGTTTGTTTTAAGCGGCGCAGACGCTGACCCAATTTTCAAGAAGGAGGAGCAAGATGAACGAAAAACGTTCGTTTCCAGTTTTGGTGATCGTGTTCGCGCTGATCCTTTCCGCTTGTGGCGGGGGAGTGCAGACGCAGCCGGTCACGTCACCCGAAGAACCCGGCAAACCTGCCGCGACGCAACCGCCGCCCCCTCCTGGCACTCCCGTCGTTTTGCGGATAGGGTGGGCTGGGAGTCCCGATACGTTGAATCCGGGGACGGCGGTGCTTAGCGAAGCGTACACGATCTTTGCCCTCGTGTACGATACCATCTATGAGTACCAACTCGACGGCACCTACAAACTGGATGTCGCCGAAAGCGCCGACGTATCCGACGACGGTTTGACGTGGACGTTCAAGATCCGCGAGGGGATCGCCTTCCACGACGGACAGCCAATGACGGCAAATGATGTCGCCTTTTCGATCAACCTGTATAAGAACAATGGCGATTACGTCTATCTGAACGCGTATACGGCGAATTTCGACACGGTCGAGGCGACGGACGACAATACGGTGGTCGTAACGCTCACCGATCCCGTTCCAAACATGGATTACCTGCTCTCCTATCTGTATATCGTGCCGGAACACATCTGGAAGGATTACGCGGAAGCGCCCGCCTCCACGGAATTCGAGAATGAAGAGATGATCGGCACGGGACCCTTCAAGATGGTGGAATACAGGCAGAACGAATTCGTGCATCTCGCGGCGAACAAGGATCACTTCGAAAACCCGCCAAAGATTGACGAGGTCGTCTTCCAGACTTTCGAAAGCCAGGACGTGCTGGTGCAATCCCTCAAAAGCGGTCAGGTGGATATGATCACCGAAATGCCCGCCACCGCCGTGGAAACGTTGAAGAACGATCCCAACGTCCAGGTCGTGACAGGCGCGCCCTTCGCCCCAACCGTCTCGGATATTATTTTCAACCAGGCGGACCCGGATAAATGCCCGACGGACGTTGGCGGTCTTTGCACCGGTCATCCCGCGCTACGCGACCGCAACGTGCGCCTGGCGCTTGCCCACGCCACCGACAAGCAAAAGTTGATTGACGTGGTGCTGCTTGGCTTTGGCTCTCCGGGTCTTACGCTCATCCCCGACGGTCTCGGGCATTGGTACAACGACTCGCTCGTGGACTACGAATACGACGTTGCCAAAGCCAACCAGATCCTGGACGACGCCGGTTACCTCGATACGGACGGCGACGGCATTCGCCAGATGCCGGACGGCTCGCAGCCTTTGAACTTCCGCGTGCATTGGCCCAGCGACAGCATTGACGCTCCGCGCCTGGCAGAACTGCTCAGCGAGATGTGGAGCCAGGTGGGCGTCGAAACCGAACTGCAAGCCGTTGATCCCGATGCGCTCACAGCCGAATGTTGCCCGGCGTTCGATTTCGATATCATCCTGTGGGGTTGGGGCTCCGACCCGGACCCAAACCTTCTGCTTGCCGTCCACACCACCGACGAGATCCCGAACGGCTATAACGAAACCGGATACTCGAACCCTGTGATGGACGACCTCTACGTTCAACAGGGCATAGAGCTCGACACAGAGAAACGCAGGGAGATTGTCTGGGAAATGCAGCGGATCGCGTTCGAGGACGTGGTGTACGTCATCCCATATTACGAACAGGCGATCCAGGCTTTCCGCGTTGACCGTTTCAAAGGCTGGATACTGGATCAGGACAAGGTCGAATTGTCCGACGTCAGTTCGCTGGTTGTGATCGAACCGGTCGAGTAAGCCGCGTGTCCATTGAAGAGGGGCGGCGCCTGCCCGCCCCTCTTTGTCTTGGAGAGTGTCTGAATATCTACTTGTAGGCGACGTTCTCCCCTGGCACCGCCCGCCAGGGCAGGTGTAACGCCGCCTGTGCGCCAGAGAGCGCAGATTATGCTTTTCAAGTTCGTAGTGATCGTATATTCCGGAGAAGTCCGTTGAAACGATATCGCTATCTGCTCAAAAAGATCGGCTGGTCCATCTCCACCATTCTGTTCGTCCTCGTCCTCAATTTTTTTCTCTTCCGCGTTCTGCCCGGCGACCCCGCCCGTGCCGGCATTCACGACCCGCGTTTGAAGAAGGACGCCATCGAGGCTTTGCGCGTCCGCTTTGGGCTGGATAAACCCGTCATCAACTGCTTCGAGACTCTCAACCCGATCAAACTGGGGGATTGCGGGGTCAACCCTCTCGACACCCAATTCTTCATCTACCTCCGCAACCTGACCCAGGGGGAACTGGGGATCAGTTACCACACCAACCGTCCCGTCGCTGACATTTTGGTCGAGCGGCTGTGGAACACGATCCTGCTCATCGGCGCGGGACAGGTCCTTTCGATCATCGTCGGCATCCTGCTGGGCGTCTTCGCGGCGTGGAAGGCGCGCACGCCCATTGACTACGGCGCGCTCATCACGGGGCTGGTCGCATGGAGCCTGCCGACGTTCTGGCTCGGCATTATTTTATTATTCTGGGGAAGCAACAACGGCTTCCCGATTGGAGGCAAGGCGACGCCCGGCACGAGTTCCATGCCGTTTCTTTACCAGGCTGGCGACATCGCCCGGCACATGATCCTGCCGACACTGACCTACACCATTGTCTACATGGGCGAATATCTTCTGGTGATGCGTTCCAGCCTGCTCGACGTGCTTGCGGAGGATTACATCCTTACCGCAAAAGCAAAGGGACTGAACACGTTCCAGATCCTCAAGGATCACGCGCTCAAGAACGCCATGCTCCCCATCGTGACCATCATTGCCATCAACCTCGGTTTCACGGTGGCGGGCGCGATACAGATCGAAGCGGTCTTTTCGTGGCCCGGCCTGGGCGGCGCGATCTTCGAATCGGTCGGCAGGCGTGATTTCCCGGTCCTGCAGGGCGCGTTCCTGTTGATCGCCGTCAGCGTGATCGCCGCGAACCTGATCGCGGACCTGACCTATTCCTACCTCGACCCGCGCGTGCAATCGGAGTGACACATGGCTGTCCAGACTGTGGAACTCAAACCTGCCGTGCCGTCCTCTCCGTTCCTGGGGTTCTGGAACGTTTTCAGCAAAAACCGCCTGGCGGTGGTCGGGTTGTTCATGCTGGTTGCGATCCTCATCGTTGCGATCTTCGCGCCGCTCCTCGCGCCGTACGATCCCAAATCCTATGAAGGCATCCGGTCGAGCGATATTTACAATCCGCCCAGCGCGGCGCACTGGCTCGGAACGGACGACGCCGGGAAGGACGTGCTCTCCAGTTTCATGTACGGCTCGCGCGTCTCGTTGACCGTCGGATTCTTCGCGGCGTTCATCTCCATCGTCATCGGCGGATTGATCGGCATCGCGGCGGGATTCTTCGGTGGGCGCGTCGAAAACTTCCTCATGCGCTTCACGGATACCATGTTGGTCATTCCAGATTTGCCGTTGATCGTGGTGATCGTCGCGTTGACCAAGCCCAGCCTGCTCAACATCATCTTCGTGATCGGCTTGCTTGGCTGGACGACGACCTCACGCATCGTCCGTTCGCAGACTTTGGCGGTGAAGTCGCGCAAGTTCGTCCTGCGCGCGAGAGCCGTCGGCGCGGGGAACTGGCACATCATCCTGCATCACATCCTGCCGCTGGTGATGCCCCTGCTGGTGGTCAACGCGATCCTTGTGATTTCACTGGCGATACTGAATGAATCGACCCTCTCGTTCCTCGGGCTGGGCGACCCGACCGCCATCTCGTGGGGGCAGATGCTCAACTTCGCGTTCGGGCGCGGGGCGATGAGCACGGGCGCGTGGTGGGCTTTGGTCACGCCGGGCTTTGGCATCGTCTGGGTCGTACTTGGTTTGACCCTGCTCGGGCACGGACTCGAGCAGGTGCTCAACCCCAGGCTGGAGGCGCATCATTTGATGCCGGGCAGGCTCACGGTCCGGGATGAAGCGGAGATCGTTCCCTCCGCCGGACCAGCGATGAAGGCGCCGGTCCTCCTCGAAGTACAGAACCTTTCCGTCCAATACGTGATCGAGGGAGGACCCCCGGCGCGCGCGGTGGAGAACGTCAGTTTCCGCCTGCACGAGGGCGAATTGATGGGGCTGGTGGGCGAGAGCGGTTGCGGCAAGACGACCCTGATCATGGCGGTGAATCGGCTGTTGCCGTCTACCGGGCAGATCGTCGGCGGCAGGGCGCTGTTCAACGGCGTGGATTTGGCGACAGCCAGCGAGGAGGAACTGGCGAACATCCGCTGGAGCGGCATTTCGATCATTTTTCAGGGAGCGATGAACGCCCTCAACCCGGTGCGGACGGTCGGCGACCAGATCGCGGAGGCGATCAGAAAGCACGTGCCGGTGGCAAGCGAGGCGCAATTGCGGGAACGCGTGGTCGAACTTTTGGATTTGGTGGGCATCACCGCCGATCACAAGGATCATTACCCCCATCAATATTCCGGCGGGATGCGCCAGCGCGCCATGATCGCGATGGCTCTTTCGTGCAACCCGCAGGTCGTGATCGCGGACGAGCCGACCACCGCGCTGGACGTGATGATCCAGGCGCAGATACTCGAACTGCTCGACGAACTCCGCCGGAAACTCGGGCTTGCCGTCGTCTTTGTGACGCACGATCTCGGCGTGGTGGCGGAGATGTGCGATGCGGTGCTGGTGATGTACGGAGGCGTGACCGCCGAATACGCGGACGTGGACACAATCTACAACGCGCCGCGTCATCCCTACACCCAGGAACTGCTCAAGGCATTCCCGGACCTTTCCAACCTCGAGAAGCAACTTTCCTCCATCCCAGGTTACCCGCCCAAACTGGATGCGCTGCCGCCGGGCTGCCGCTTTGCGCCGCGCTGCCCGTTGGCGTTCGAGAGATGCGTTGTGGAACTGCCGAAACTTCACGAACTCGGGAACGGTCACATTGCAAGTTGTCATTTGGTCGAGAATGGATGATCGCGTAGCGGCGATGCTGACCATGTCATTTCGACGAGCGCAGCGAGGAGAAATCTGATTCACCACCGGCAAAGGATTTCTCGCGGCACTTCGCGCCACTCGAAACGACAATATCAAGAATCTCGCCCATGCCCTTATGCCTCTGTGTTCTCAATGGCTAAGAAACAATTAGAGTAACTGCTCAGGCAAGAGTTACCAACCGGAACCATCATGTCGAAAACCAGCGAATTCATCCTCGAAGTAAAAAACCTCAAGAAATATTTTCCCGCAGGCAGGCCGGGCTGGTTCTCACGGCGGGAGGAATTTGTCCACGCGGTGGACGGCGTGGATCTGCAACTCGAACGCGGCGAGGTGATCGCGCTGGTCGGCGAGAGCGGATGCGGCAAATCCACGCTGGCGCTTACGTTGATGCTCCTCGAAGAAGCCACCGAGGGAAGCATCCTCTTCGAAGGCAGCGACGTCACCCGCCTGAACGAAAAAGGAAAAAAGGCTCTCCGGCAAAAGATCCAAATGGTCTTTCAGGACCCTTACGAATCGTTGAACCCGACGCAGACCATCGAGGAGATCGTCGCGGAACCTCTCGTCGTCCACGGGCTGGCATTGCGCGCCAACGAACGGAGGTCGCGCGTTCTGCGCGCCCTCGAAGATTCCGGATTGAAACCCGCCGAGGACTTCCTGCATCGTTTTCCGCATCAACTCTCCGGCGGACAGAGACAACGCGTGGTCATTGCGGGCGCGCTCGTGCTGGAGCCGCATCTTCTCCTCGCGGACGAACCGGTCTCGATGCTCGACGTTTCCATACGCGCCGAAATCATCAACCTGCTCGCCGACCTGCGCCGCACGCGCAACATTTCCGTCATCTTCATCACACACGATCTCGGCACGGTCGGTTATTTTGCGGATCGCGTGGCGGTCATGTACCTGGGTCGCATCGTCGAGATCGGCGCGATGCGCGAAGTGTTGGAAGACCCCAAACATCCCTACACACAGGCGCTGCTCTCGGTCATCCCCGTCCCCAACCCGCGCATGAGGAAGAAGAGGCTGATCCTGCAAGGCGAAACTCCCAACCCGATTGACCTGCCCGCCGGCTGCCGCTTTCACCCGCGCTGTCCCGTTGCGATCGAAGCCTGCAAACAAAACGACCCTGCCCTGACGAACATCTCCACCACCCATCAGGCAGCCTGCCTCCTGCTTCAGCAATGACCGACATCACCAGCCCCCAAAACCCGCGCGTCAAACACATCGTCAAACTGCGCGAAGACAAACGCCAGCGACAAAAAGACGGATTGCTCCTCGTCGAAGGCTGGGATGAAATTCAACTCGCCCTTGCCGCCGGGCACAAACCGCAGACGGTTCTCACTTCGCCCGAACTTGCTTCACTTCAATCAGCCTTTGCCTCCGCTGACATTATTACTGTCTCCCGCGCGGTCTTCGAGAAGATGTCCTACCGCGATAACCCCGATGGCTGGCTGGCGGTTTTTCCCATCCCCCAAACCCGCCTCGACGATTTGAAAGTTCCCGCTGCGCCGCTCGTCATCGTTGCCGAATCCATCGAAAAACCCGGCAACCTCGGCGCCATCCTCCGCACTGCGGATGCGGCGCGCGTGGATGCCGTCCTCGTTTGCGACCCGCGCGTGGACGCATGGAATCCCAACGTCGTGCGCGCCAGCCGGGGTGCCGTCTTCAGCGTACCGGTCGTGGAATGTGACAACAAATCCGCTTTGGAATGGTTAAGAGCGCGCGGGATTCGAATCCTCGCCGCGACCCCCTCCGCCGACAGGCTGTACTCCGATGTGGATATGCGCGAACCAACAGCCATCGTCGTCGGCGCGGAGGACGAGGGACTGACCGATTTCTGGATGTCCAACGCGGATGTGAGGGTAAGAATTCCCATGCTGGGCAAGGTCAATTCGCTGAACGTCTCGGTCTCGACAGCGTTGATCGTGTACGAAGCGGTGCGGCAGAGGAAATAGACCATACCGCGACACAATGAGGTGTGAAAATTAACAACCGTAACCGCGTCGTCAACGTTCTCCAACGTTGACGGGCGCGTTAGAAAACGCGCCCTGCGCGATGGCACGTGATTATTTTCTTAAAGTTCATCATGTCGCCCCTCGGCAAATGCGACATGAATGTCGCGGTACATATTTATCATGCGTTCCTTCACCCTACTCTGGTTCGGACAGATGATCTCGCTCATCGGCAGCGCGATGACGTGGTTCGCGTTCACGATCTGGGCGTGGGAGGAAACGGGTGAAGCCTCCGCGCTGGCGACGATCAGTTTCTTCGCATTCCTTCCCACCGTTCTTTTCAGCCCTATTGCCGGCGCGTTCGTTGACCGCTGGAACCGCAAACTCGTGATGCTGCTCAGCGACCTGGCGACCGCGCTGGGAACTTTGATCGTGCTGCTCATTTACACATTCGGCGACCTGCAAATCTGGCACATTTATCTCGTGAGCATCCTTGCCGGTTTTTTCACGGCGTTTCAATACCCCGCTTATTCCGCTGCGGTGACGACGATACTCTCAAAGCAGGATTACGCCCGCGCCGAAG